>NZ_JAALDM010000065.1 GCF_014144865.1 Dietzia aerolata
GGCACTCGAGCGACTCGTAGGCATGGTTCGGCCCGCGCTTGCAGATCCAGTACTTGGCCACGGCGGTGGCGAGGCGGCGGAAGGGGGCGGCGTCCTCGTCGTCGTGGGCGGCGGCCAGGCGAAGTGCGGTCCAGGTCGCGGCCTCGGACTCGAGCTGCAGGTCGGCGATCACCGCGGCCATCGCCGGCTGATCGATCAGGGTCGCGCCGAAGGCCGCGCGGTGACGGGCGTGCCACGCCGCCTCGGCCACACCCTGGCGCATGCCGGCGGCCGCGCCGAGTACGCAGTCCAGGCGGGTGCGGCCGACCATCTCGATGATCGTGCGCACCCCGCGGCCGGGCTCGCCGACCATCCAGCCCAGCGTGCCGTCGAACTCGACCTCCGAGGAGGCGTTGGACTTGTTGCCGAGCTTGTCCTTAAGGCGCTGCACCAGGAACGGATTGCGCTCGCCCCCGGGCAGGACGCGCGGGACGAGGAAGCAGCTCAGCCCCTCCGGGGCCTGCGCGAGTACGAGGAACGCGTCCGACTGCGGTGCGGAGCAGAACCACTTGTGGCCGCGCAGCGCGTACATGCCGGAGCCGGCGGTCGCGGCGGAGGACTCCGCGGTCACGGGCTCGGCAGTGGTGGTGTTGGCGCGCACGTCCGAGCCGCCCTGCTTCTCGGTCATGGCCATCCCGAACAGCACGCCCGACTTGGTGGCGGGATCGCGCAGCTCGGGGTCATACACCGTCGACAGCAGCGCGGGCTCCCACTCCGCGGCGAGCTCAGGACTCATCCGCAGCGACGGCACCACCGCGTGCGTCATCGACAGCGGGCAGCCGTGCCCGGCCTCGATCTGCGAGACCAGCATGAACCCGGCCGCCCGCTCGACGTTCGCGCCGAGCCCGGGATCCGCCCACGCAGACGTGTGAAGCCCCTTGGACACCGAGTACTCCATGATCCGGTGGTAGGCGGGGTGGAACTCGATCTCGTCCGCGCGGTTGCCCCAGCGGTCGTGCGAGTGATGCACCGGGGTAATGCTGTTGGCCAGCTCCGCATCATGCTGGTACTGCTCCGTGCCCACGTGTCGACCGATCTCGTGGAACCACTCGGACTTCGCGCTCGGCGCAAACGCGGCCAGCGCCTCCTGCAGCGCCGGGTTGAGGGCGAACTCGTCCACCCCGACCCGCGGCGGAGCCTGGTTGAGGACTTCGTGGGTGGTGTTGTTGCGAGTCGTCGACATGTGCTGCCCCTCTACAGGCGTAAAAATCAGGACTTGAAGTACATCAACTGGTTGCTCACGGCGAGCAGTGTGCCGTCGCGGGACCACAACCGTGCCGACTCGTCGTGATAACTGCCGTGGAAGCGGTGCGCGTGGACGCTCCCCAGCACGAAATCCGTGCCCTGCGCCTCGAGCTCGTCCGCAGTGGCCATGAAGTAGATCGACAGCGTCACCGTCCCCGCGGGCACCGGCCGACCGAGCCGCAGGAACGAGCGCGGGAAGAACGAATCACCCAGGGCCGTCAGGGAGAGGTGGTCGAGACCGCGTTCCGGCGAGTCGCGGATCCACATGGTCGTGGTCGACGTCGTCGTCCCGTCATCTCCCGCGACGTCGTCCCACCCACCGGTGACGAACCGCATGTCGTAGTTCCCGATCCAGCGCACCCCGCGATCCTCCGATGCGCGCGGCACGTCCTCCGGCGCCGGGACCTCCGGCGGGCCGGTCTCGGTCTCCGACCACGTCTCCCGGCGCAGGCCCGTCAGCGCGGTGGCGGTGGTGACCACCTCGTCGCCCTGCCGCATCTCGAGGACCCAGTGCTGGTTGGAGCGGTTGGTGCGCACAGGGCGGGCTTCGATGAAGAACTCGCCGTCGGTGACCGGTCCCGCGTAGTTGAGGGTCAGCGCCAGCGGATCGCCGTGCCGATCGGGGTGCTGCAGGACCGCGTTGAGCATCGTCGCCGCCGTGGCTCCGCCGAACGGGCCCACCATGTTCGCCCAGGCCTCGTGGGTGGAGCCTCGGAACCGGTGTTCACCTGCGGGCTCCAGGGCCACCACCTGGTCGAGAACGTGAGCGGTGGGATCGGACACGGCGTACCTCCGGGCAGGGCGGCGGATCGGGGGTGCGGGAGGGGCGGGCCGCCGGCTGCCCTCACAGTACCTAGCACGAAGGCCCTCCGTGAGATGCAGGTCACAGCAGATCTTTCGTTGATTCACAGGTGTTGAACCCGCGGCGATCTGGAGAAATAGTGTGATCCAGGTAACATAAGGCGCCTCTAAGGGGATAAGAACCTTAAAGCCACACTACTTTTGAGGATCGCGAAGGGGGCGGAACTTATGCCCGTAACCGTCACGTCCCTTCACTCGACTGTGTGCGGTACTGATCCCCGTGCCGCGGCCGTCCCCGCCGTCCCCGCCGCCACCGCCCCCGCCGCCGTGAACGCCTTCCGTGCCGACTCGACTCGCAGACCCTTTGCCCCCCGGCGAGGCCATCGCCGACACAGACCCTCTCACCACTTCTTTCGCGTGGAGTTCGTTCGCCGGTGAGGGCGACACCACGCCGGCTGGGCCACCCTCAGCCGGGATGTTTCTGATGTGTAGAGGTGAAGGAAATGAGCATATCAGGGCCGTGGCGGCCGGAGGATGCGACACCACCGAACGGAGAGAGGCCGCCTGAAGCGGGCGAACCGCCGACGGGGGATGGAGCGCCGCCGCCGGGTGCGGGCAGGGAGAAGTCGGGAGGGTCGAAGGGCCTGATCGCCGGTGCGATCGCGGTGGTGGCGCTGGTGGTGTTGGGCCTCGCGGTGTTCGTCGGCCTCCGCCTCGGCGGCGATGATTCCGACGAGGAACTCATCGCCGAGGCCGGCGGCGAGACGACGAGTGAGCAGGCGGACGCCCGCGCTGCAGAATGCGAAGAGGCGCTGATCGGCGCTGAGGGCGTCACCCGCGTCATCGACTGCGGTGACGGCTGGGCCGTCCTGGAACGCGAGGGCGCGAACGAGCCGTACTGGGTGACCTACCGTGATGGCGGCTGGACCACGGTCAACAATGACGTGAGATATGTGATGACCTGCGATGAGGCGCTCGCGCACGGTGTGCCGGCCTGGATGGCGGCCCGGTACGTGAGCAACTGCACGCCTGCCGGCGACCTGCAGCCGCCCGTCCAGAACGCGGGTGAGCAGCGGCCGCCGGCCGACGTTCCTGCAGACAACCCCGGGGCCCCGGCCCCGCCGCCAGACCCCGCCGCACCGCCCGCGGGCGGGAATGCACCTCCCCCTCCCAACATGAATCATGTCCCCTTCGACCCGTCGGGCATGGAGGCGGTGCCGCGGATGCCGGACCTGTCGCGGCAGCCGCAGGCGTCGGAGGTCAGGCCGCCGTTCGTTCCGGCTCCCGGAAACCCGATCTCCCCGGTGCTCCCGGCACCTGAGTTCACCCGGGTCATGCCGAACCCGCCGGTGATCAACGGGCCGAACCTGCAGGTCGAGCCGAGCAAGACGCCTCGTCTGCCACGGCCGTAGATCGGCGCTGCCCGACCGCTGTGGGTAACGCCACAGCGGCCGGGGCGGATATGACTTAGGAAGGAACACTGTCTTTTCGGAAGGACGTCAGTCATGTCCAGAAGCACGAGATCCCTTTCCGCCGCCGCATTCGCTGTCGGCCTGATGGCCGCGGCGGCGCCCGCCGCGAACGCGGTCAACACCGACTCGCTCGGCGTGCCGCCTGCCGACTGCGAGGTCGACGTCGCGAAGGTCGCCGAGGAGACGCCCGGCCCCTTCGACGATGAGGGCTGGACCGTCGGCGAGCACAGCAACCTGTGCGGCAACCTCGGCTACCTCGTCCTGGAGACCGAGGGCGGCACCGTCACCTCGCCCACCAAGGTGCTGCTGTACCACCACGGTAAGCAGGTCGCGACGCAGCCCGCCGACGAGGGCCGCGTGCTGGTCGGCGGCCACAGTGACTTCCACGTCGCGCTGCGCTTCCAGCAGCCGCCCGCCGACGATGAGGCCAATGCCGACGCCGGCTACCTCACCACCGTATACGTGTGGAATCCGTTCGCCGGCGACGGCGACGCCACCCCGATCGGGCCGCTGCCCGCCGGGATCACCTTCTGATGAGATGAGTTGACGTCATGAGCGGGTCGGAGCCGCAGCGACCGGAGGACGGGACGCCCCCGGATTCCGGGGCGTCGCGCTCCGGCCCGCCCACGGGCGTCATCGCCGCGGCGGTGGTGACGGTCGCGGTGCTGGTGATCGGACTCGCCGTGGTGGTGGGCCTGCGCCTGAGCGGCACCAATCTCGGTGACACGATCTCGTGGGGTCCGTTGCAGACCAGCACCCGGACCCCGGTCACGCGGCCCGACCGCACCCCGCGATCCACCTCCGACACCACCCGCTCCACCACCTCGACTCGCGCCACCACGACCGCACGCCGCGCCTCCGCCAGCTGCAGCGAACTCCGGACCCTCACCTCTCCGGGCGAGTTGGCCGCCGGTTCGCGCATTGTGGACTGCGCCGACGGCTGGGCGGTCCTGGCCAGCGCCCACTCGGGCGACCCGTACTGGGTGGCGTACCGCAACGGCCGCTGGCAGCCGGTCAACGACATCTCGATGTACTTGCTGACCTGCCCCGATGAGGCCATCGCTCAGGGCGCGCCGGCGTGGATGGCGGAGCGGCACCTCGGCAACTGCCCCGACCGCAACCCGGGCAACTCCTCGATTCGGCCGGGGACGGAGCGCCCATCGCCGCGCCCGCCCACCCCGCCGACGCGCACCAACGTCCCGCAGCCGTCGCCGCCCCAGACTCCGCCGGAGACCCCGGCACCCTCTACGCCGCCGTCGTCGGCGCCGCCCACGACGTCGGTTCCGGAGGAGACGAGCGAGAATACGACGACAACGGCAGCAGCCACCCCACCGTCCGCCGCGGCCGAGGAACTCGAATAGGGCATGTGAAGGGCGAGAAGGCAATCGTGCGCTCGGCCCGGCCTCGCCACCTGCGGCCGCCCCGAACAACGGGCGCCGCCCCGAACAACGGACACCGCTGCGAACAACTGACGCCACTGCGCGCCGTCGCGGGGCAGAATCACCTGCATGGCAGACACCTCATTCCCGACCTTCACCGAACTCACCGAGCAAAGGTCGTTCCCGCCGATGACGGGCCGCCAGCCCATCGACTTCGCGGCCGTCGGGTACGCGGAAACCGAGTGGTCTATGTCGGGCGAGGCCGCGTCGTACACAGCGGAATCGACGCCTGAGGACGGCCGCTTCCAGCTCTCCGATGCCGATTCCGCGCCGTTCGCGACCCGTGTGCTGGTGCGCCGCCCGGTCGATCCGGCCGCGTTCAGCGGGGTGGTCCTGGTGGAGTGGCTCAACGTCAGTGGAGGCCAGGATGCCGCCCCGGATTTCGCGTATCTCGCCGAGGAGATCCTGCGCGCGGGACACGTGTGGATCGGCCTGTCGGCGCAGTACATCGCGGTCGAAGGTGGCGACGCCGCGGTGGGGATGGGCGGCCAGACGCAGGGACTGCGCGCGACCCGTCGCGGGCGCTACGGCGCGCTGCAGCATCCGGGCGATGCCTACGCGTACGACATCGTCACGCAGCTCGGCCGGTACGCCCGCGACCCGCGTTCGGCGACCGTCGCGCCCGTGTCCGGGGCAGCGGGCCCCGCGATCGGCCCGATCGGCGACCTGCAGCCGCGGCAGGTGATCGCGGTGGGGGAGTCGCAGTCGGCGTTCGCCCTGACCTCGTACGTCAACGGCGTCCACCTCCACGGCCCGGCCGAGTCCCGCGTGTTCGATGCGTTCCTCCTCCACAGCCGTGGAGCCGGGTTCCTGCCGTTTGACGACCGCGGCCGGGCGGCGTCGGTCGAGAGCGCGCTGGACGTCGGCCCGGCGCGGCTGCGCGAGGATGTGGGCGTTCCGGCGTTGGTGGTGCAGGCGGAGGGCGACCTCGTGGGGCGGATCGCCTCGTTGCCCGCGCGTCAGCCGGATTCGGAGTGGATCACCACGTGGGAAATCGCGGGCCAGGCGCACGCCGACCTCTACCAGCTGGGCGAGTTCGCGCAATTCGTCGACTGCAATGGCCAGATCAACTCCGGCCAGCAGGTGTTCGTGCTGCGGGCGGGGCTGCGCCACCTGATCACGTGGGCCGGCGGGGGAGCGCGCCCACCGGCGGCACCGCCGATTGAATTTGACGACGACGACAACGCCACCACTGCCACCCCCGACGCCGGTCGCGTGGGCACCGAGCCTGTCGGCGGTTCGCTGGCAGCCACCTTCGGCAGTAGCCGGGGCGGTGTGCGGACTCCGGTCACCGACGCGCCGGTCGAGCACCTGACGGGCGACGTCCACCCGGAGGCCCAGCCGATGTGCATGCTGCTCGGGCGCACGCTGGAGGTGCATGAACAGGTGCTGCGCGAGCGCTGGCCGGGCGACGCCGGGTCGTCGGCCGAGCTTCCAGGTCGGGAGCAGTATCTACAGGCGTATCAGGAGGCGACGGACCGGCTCATCGCCGAGGGCTTCCTCCTGGCAGAGGACCGCAACGAGATCCTCGCCGACGCCCGCCCGGAACGCATCACCTGGTGACGCCACGCGCAGCGGATACCTAAGCAGGTTGCTCGGTCCGGCTAGCTCGACTGGTCCGGCCGGGGCGGGTGAGCAGGATGACCGCGACGAAGAGCGCCTGCGCCGCGACGTAGGTGGCCATGACGACGAGGTCGCGCTCGGGCCAGTCGACCATCTCCGGGCGGAAGGCGCCGAGCGCGATCAGCCCGTCGGACAGCACGAAGAACGCCCCGCCCATGGCGCCGACGACACCGTGGCTCGCGGCCAGATACGCCACCGCCAGCAGGAGCAGTCCGTAGACCACCACGGCGGGGGCCAGCACCCCGGCGTGCGGGACGGTCACTGCGAGGAGGGCGATCGCGATCACCACGAGCAGGAGCGTCCACGGCACCGGCGGGCGGCCGCGTGGAACCCGGGTGAACGCCACGATCCACAGCACCTGCGCCACGGCGAAGCCGCTGACCATGGCCAGGAACTTCGCGTCCTCCGGCATGATCTTCGGCAGCGAGTCGCCCACCCAGCTGCCGGCCAACGCGCCCAGCGCCCACGGCCAGGCGGGTCCGCGCTCTTCGCGTGGCATCGCGAGGAGTACCACCGTCAGCGCCGGCATGAGCAGGACCTGCGACCAGTCGGCGACGGCCGGCGCATCGATCGCCAACCCGATGAGGTTGGCCAGGGTCACGATCACCACGGGGATCCAACTCAACAGTCGCATGGCATGAACGCTATCCGCGGACATGGCCGGCGTCTCCGTGATGGGTGCGGTGGTGTCGTCGTCGTCGTGAAATAAGGGCGTGTACCCCCAGCGCCACGGTGACGGCGAGGCAACACAGGACACTCACGAAAAACGCCATGGTGATGCCCTCGTCGGTCGAATAGGCCGAGGCCAGGCCCGGATCCGACGGGTGGGCCGCCAGGACGGCGGCCGACAGGGCCGCGCCGAACGCGCCGCCGACCGTGCGCAACACCTGGTTGAAACTCACCGCGCTCCCCAGCTGATACACGGCCACGCTGCGCGCGATCAGCGCGGGCATGGCCGCGTAGCCGGACCCGATCCCCGCGCCGAACAGGAACATCCCCACGGCGAGGGACCAGATGTCGTTGTGGTCGAGCCACAACAGGACCGACGCGGCGGTCATCACGGCCGCACCGATCGGCAGGAACACCGCGATGTCCCACCGTCGCGACAGTGCGCGCACGGTGCGGTTCGCGGCGAGGCTTCCGACCGACAGCGGCGCCATCATGAAGCCCGCCCACAGCAGCGGCACCCCTAGGCCGAAGCCGGTGTCCCGGGGCGCCTGCGCTACCAGGCTCGCGATGGACAGGCCGATGTACATCGCCATGCCCAGGCCGATCGCGGTGAGATTCGCGAGTAGGACCTCCGGCGTGCGCACGACGCGCAGGTTGACCAGCGGATGCTCCGCGCGGATGCTGTGGCGGACCCACACCGCCAACGCGATGAGGGAGACGGCCAGCGTCGCCAGTGTGGCCGGGGCCGTCCAGCCCCACGACTGCGCCTCCGAGATCCACAGCACGAACGCCGCCAGGCCCACGCCGAGGAGCGCTGCGCCGACGGTGTCGAACGGGGTGCGTGGCGCGTGCGGGTCGGGGCCGGCCGGGATGAAGCGCCATACCGCGATCGCGGCGGAGGCCACGAAGAATGCGGCAAAGGCGAACGCCGCGCGATGGTCGAAGTTGGCCGCGAGGATGCCGGTGAGCGGGTAGCCCAGGCCGAGCCCGATCGACACCGTCACCGACAGCGTGGAGATGACTGGCTGCGACGCGGGGCCGGTGAGGTGGCGCCGCGCGAGGGCGATGGTGATCGGCACCGTCCCGTACAGCAGCCCCTGGAGCGCGCGGCCGAGGAGGAAGACCGTGAAGTTCGGGGCGAGCGTGGCGACGATCGATCCCACGGTGATGACGCCCAAACTGATCAGGAGCAGGCGGCGGGTGTGAGGGCCGTCGGCCAGGCGGCCCATGATGGGGGTCGCGATGGCGCCGACCAGCATGTTCACCGTCAGCATCCACTGTGCCTCCGCGACGGGGATGCCGTACGCCGTGGCGATCGACGGCACGAGGAGCATGCCGAGCGAGCTCACGACCGAGCTGGTCAGGGCCGCGTAGACCAGTGCCTGGACGAACCAGCGCGGGGCAGTGCGGGGAGCGGATTCGGTCATCGGCTGGACTCGGTGGGGCCGGTGCCTGGGTCGGTTCCGTGGCCGGTCTCGGCGGAGCTGGCTCCCGCGTCGGCGGTTTCGGCGTCGAGCCGGCGGAGCAGGGGGATCGCCGCGGCGAGGGTGGCGCGCTCGGCGTCGTCGAGGTGGTCCTCGATCGAGTGGGCGAGCCACCCCTGGCCTGCCTGGCGCTCGGAATGCAGACGTGTCCGGCCGGCGTCGGTGAGCCGGACGAGGGTGCGGCGGCCATCCTCCGGGTCGGGGCTCCGTGAAACCAGCCCCAGGTCGGTGAGCTCGCGAACTGCGTTGGCGACGGCCTGGTGGCTGATCCGCTCGAGGCCGGCGAGGTCGGTCGCGGCGAGGGGGCCGCGCAGCTCCAGGCGCGAGAGGATGCCCACCTTGCCGTGGGACAGCGTGCGGTGGGCGTTGAAGCGCCGCCACAGGGGGCGCAATGCTTCCCGCAGTTCGGCGGCGAGATCGGCGGGGCTGCCGGGCGCGGCCGAAGAGTCGGAGGGCGCCGTCGAAGAGCCGGGTGATGCGGAAGGGTGGGCCATTCCGCCAACTGTACAACTAGGTTGCGCAACTAGCTTGCGGAGATGGGGGTGGCCCGGCCGCAGCCGCGCAGCCCCGTCCCCTCAACGCCGAAGGGGCGGGACGCCGTCCGCGCCCCGCCCCTCGCCGATGAACCGGATGAACCGGCTAACCAATCAACCGGTATAGCCGCCGATCAGTACGTCCCGCAGTTGCTGGGCGCGGGCACACCATTGATGCGATCGGCCAGGTACTGCACGGTGCCGCCCAGTCCGGAGATCATGGGCGCGGCGTGGTTGATCACCATGCCCGGCACGACCGGCGGGGTGTGATCGATGACCATGTTCACCGTCGCGCCCTGCGCACACCAATCGCGACCGAGCTGCTGGGACTGCGGCCCGGGGACCACGTCGTCGTTGACCGGCGACAGGATCTGCACCGGCGTGGTGGGCTTGAGGGTGCCCACGCGCTGCCGCTCGAGGTACGCCATGATCTCGGGGGACTGCCGCGCGATGTGGCCGGCCGAGACGCCGTCATTGGTGTACCTGTGCGTGGTCTGCCTGAAGAACTGCACCGCGGTCTCGCCGATGCACTGGTCCGAGGTGACCCGGAGCATCTGCATTCCCTCCTCGTTGAGGTGCGGCGCCATGAGCGGGCCGAACTCGGGGTACGCCTCGTTGAGGCTGTTGAGCGCGTAGCCGATCACGCCGACGATCGCGGTGCCGTCGGCCTGCTCGAGCGTGGCCAGCAGGTCGGCCGGGGGCGAGCCGGCGGCGGTGCCCACGAGGTTCACGTCGGGCGCGTACTGCGGATGCATCTCGGCCGCTGCGGCCACTGCTCCGCCGCCCTGCGAGTAGCCGGTGAACACGGTGCGCGGGTTCTCACCCACGTCGGCGCCGGGCACGTGGGAGGCCGCGCGGGCGATGTCGAGCACGGCGTGGGCCTGCGATTCACGGTTGACGTACGAGTGCAGACCGGGTGTGCCCAAGCCCTCGTAGTCGGTCATCGCCACGGCGTAGCCCTGGTTCAGGAGCGCGTAGGCCTGGATGATCTCGTAGCCGAACCCGACGCCGGGCGGGTCCGTGCGCACGTTGGCGAGATTCTGGAAGGTCTTGGACGGCGCGCAGTGGTCGCCCTGGCCCTGGGTACCGGGGGCCACCACAGCGAGCGGGCGGGTGCCGGGACCGGCCCACGGGGTGCGCGGCTGGAGGTAGGTGCCGGTGACGGCGATCTCCTGGCCGCGCGACCCGACGGAGGTGTACATGATGCGCTGCGCGTCGGTCGACAGCGGGCCGACGTTGTCCGAAAGCTGCTCGGCGCCCGGGATCGGCGGGATTGCGCCGGCCAGCGGGAAGATCTCGGACTTGATGAACGTGCCCGAGCCGTCCGGCAGGTCGGCCGGCGGGTGGTAGAAGGCCGGCGCCGGGTCGTTGGACGATCCCTGGGCGGCGGTGGTCGGTGCGATGAGTGCACCTCCCGCGACGGCGGTGGTGATGGCGGCGGCGAGTGCGGCTGTGCGTATCGCGGTCTTGCGAAGAATCACGGTCCCCCCGGACTGCTGTGGTGACGATCACGAAGTGGGAAGAGTCTAAGCACAAATTTGCCGCATGTTCACATCGTGCGCCCACATTGCCTGTTCGGCAGGCACTGTGATGGTTACTTGTGAGTAGGTTCTAAGGGTCTGATCGCTGATGTGTCGCCACGTTTTTCGGGGCAAGATCAACGACCGGGGACGACGACAACGTCCACCTCCCCGACCCGCCAGCCCGATTCCATGTGGACGAATCGGACTCGCTCTGGCGTCCCGGGTGCAGGAACGGAAGCGCCGCCGAGCCGGCAATCCTTCAGCAGTCCCCCGCCCCGCCGTCGCTGACAGGGTTCACCCGAAGAGGTCCGGCAGTCCGTCGGCCACCCGGTCGGGGAAGTCCGGTTCGCGCTTGGCGAGGAACGCCTCCACGCCCTCGCGGACGTCGGCGGAGGCGCCGCGGGTGAAAATTCCGATCGACTCCGCCGCGTGCGCTTCTTCCGGGCCCGGGGCGCCGAGCATGCGCCACATCAGTGCACGGGTCAGTGCCACGGAGACCGGCGCGGTGCCGGCGGTCATCTCGCGGGCCACCGCGATCGCCCGTGGCAGTACCTCCTCGGTTGGAACGAGTTCGCGGACCAGTCCCCGGTCGAGCGCCTCGGCCGCCGGCACCATGCGGGCGCCCATCGTCCACTCAACGGCGGTAGAGATCCCCACGATCCGCGGGAGGAACCATGTCGAACACGCCTCCGGCACCAGGCCGCGGCGGGTGAACACGAATCCGAAACGGGCGTTGTCGGCGGCGATCCGCACGTCGGCCGGCAGAGTCATGGTGACGCCGACCCCGGCGGCGGGGCCGTTGATCGCGGCGATCACCGGCTTACGCATGCGGTAGATCCGCAATGAGACCGTGCCTCCGGTGTCGGGCGGGGCCTGCCCGGAGTCGGCGGCCTCGTAGACGAACGTGGAGCCACCGCCGGAGGGGTCGGCGCCGGCACAGAACGCCCGCCCGGTGCCGGTGAGCACCACGGCGCGGACCGACTCATCGGCGTCCACGGCGTCAAAGGCCCTGATCAGGTCGTGCAGGCTCTGGTCGGTCTGGGCGTTGAGCTTCTCGGGCCTGTCGAGGCGGATGATCGCGATCTCGCCGTGCCGTTCGATCGCGATGTCGGGCAGGTCCGGCAGGGCGGCGGGCTCGGCAGCGGCGGCGGGTGTGGTCCGGGCAGTGGGATCGCTGGTGTCGGTCATGCGTCCATCGTGACGGTGGGGCGCGGAGCAGGTGGGCGGAACAGGCCACGGCCGCACCGGCTGCAACGGCCGCTGATGCGTGGTTGGGTGTCGACATGAGGTCTCACAGAAGCACTCCCGCATCCGACAGCACCTCGACCGACACCGGCGCCAGCGCCACGCCCGCCGCCGCACCCGGCGCAACGCGCGACGCGGACCCAGCCCCAGCCCCCGCCCCC
>NZ_JAALDM010000066.1 GCF_014144865.1 Dietzia aerolata
AGCGGGCCGGACTGCGCGAGCTCGAGGATCGCGTCCAGGTCGAGGTGCTCCTCGGCAAGGTCGGCGAGCAGTTCGAGCCGCGCCTCCCGCGCCGCCGCGAAGCTCACTCCCGAGGGTTCGCGCACGGCCCCGGCCCGCCCGGAGTCGCCCGCCTCGGCCCCGGCGAAGCCAGCCACCTCGGCCAGGAACGCGCTCCGGAAACCATCCGCCTCCAGCGTGCCGTGCCACATGGTGCCGAACACCCGACCCCGCCGACCGCCGCCGATGAACTCGTCGTCGTCGTCACCTCGCGAGATTCGTCCGTGGTGGATCTCGTACCCGGCCACGTCCTCGCCGAGTTCCCGCCCGGACGGCAGGCGCAACACCTTGTCGGCGGAGAAGTGGGTGGTCAGGGCTAGTAATCCGAGGCCGTCGACGCGCGCGCCGGGGTGGCCCTCGATGCCGTCGGGGTCGGCGATCTCGCGGCCGAGCATCTGGCAACCTCCGCAGATCCCGAGCACCGCGCCGCCGCGCTCGACGTGTGTAGAGATGGCGCGGTCGAGGCCCCGGGCGCGGAGCCAGTCCAGGTCCGCGAGGGTCGCCCTGGTTCCGGGGACGACGACGAGGTCGGCACCCGCCAGGTCGCGGGGCTCCGTGACGAATCGCAGCTCTACATCCGTCTCGAGGCCTAGCGCGTCGACATCGGTGAAGTTACTGATGCGTGGCAATCGGATGACCGCCACGCGCAGTGGTGCGGTGGCAGTGCCGGCGGGCAGGGCGTTCGGGTCGTCCGCCGCGGGCGAGGCACTGCCTGGGGCGGGCACCGACAGTCCGTCCTCCGAGTCGAGCCAGAGGTCGGGATGCCACGGCAGCACCCCGAGCGTCGGCCGGGCGGACAGTCGCTCGAGTTCCCGCAGGCCCGGCGTGAGCAGGGAGGCGTCGCCGCGGAACTTGTTGAGCACGAACCCGGCGATCAACCGCTGGTCGGCGGCCTCGAGGAGGGCGACCGTGCCGTGGAGTGCGGCGAAGACACCGCCGCGGTCGATGTCGCCCACCACCACGACGGGCATGTCGGCGTGGCGGGCCAGACCCATGTTGACGTAGTCGCTGCCGCGCAGGTTGATCTCGGTGGGACTGCCGGCGCCCTCGCAGATCACCAGGTCATGGCGCGAGGCGAGGTCGTCGTAGGCGGCGAATGCGGCCTCGGCCAGGTGCGCGCGGCCGTCGACGAAGTCGCGGGAGGACACCGTGCCGGCGGGCTGACCCATCACCACCACGTGACTGCGGCGGTCGCCGCCGGGTTTGAGGAGCACCGGGTTCATCGCGGGCTCCGGCTCGACCTTCGCGGCGACGGCCTGGATCCACTGGGCGCGACCGATTTCGCCGTGGCCGGCATGGCGGGCGGGGTCGGAGCCGGAAGTATCGATATCCGTGGCGTCGGCAGAACCGCGCGAGGAGCGCACGACCATCGAGTTGTTGGACATGTTCTGCGCCTTGTACGGTGCCACCTTCAGTCCCCGGCGCGCGAACGCCCGGCACAGCGCGGTCACCACGACCGTCTTGCCCGCATCGGAGGTAGTACCGGCGATGAGCAGCGAGGAGGTCACGCGTCGATGGTAGTCGGCGGCATGAAGAGGGCCCCGGCGGTCACGACCCCTGGCCCCGACTGCGGTTCCTGAGGAAATCGCCTGACCCCCTGCGATACTCCGCCTCTGGGCGCTCTAATACACTCAACAGGTGTGAGTGGAGTCACATTCACATGCGTGACCGCCGCCGTTGCGACGAGGAGGACCGATGGAAGCTTTCAACAGACGCACTTTCCTCGCCCGGGCATCTATGTTCGGCACAGTCGTCGGGTCGGACGCGTTCCTGCCCGGAGCCGTGGGGGTCGCCCCAGCCGCCAACGCATAGGGCAGTGTGGTGCTCGACGCGTTCTCCGCATTCTCGCTCGACACCATGCGGGGACTCTGTGTCATGAGCATGCCCGGTCCCGACGAGTGGTCGCGCCAGCAGGGCACGCCCAGGACCGACCCCGGCCCGATCGAGGTCGGCGGTGGCGAATTCGTCATGGATCTCTTCGACAACTACCTCGGCATGGGCGACCAGCTCGCCCGGCCGGTCGCCCTGGGGCTCGGTGAGGCGCTGTCCGATCGGGTGATGTCTCGGGAGGTCTGCACGGGCAGTCCGATGGCCTCGCACCCGCGGAACATCAACGCTTCCTTGGTGCCCATCGCCGCAGGCGCTCGCAACCCGCACCGCAGAAAAGATCTTCCGCCTCTACTTCGACGGCGACTCCTGGGTCGACAAGGAAGCCCCCGTCGTCAGCACCGACCCCCGCATCAGCGTCCGCATGGGCGAACTCGGCTTATAGTGCGGTTACCGACCCCGAGGTGAGGAACACACGGTGGAGTTAAAAGACCTTCTCGATGCGCTGAATGCCGGCGAGACCATCAGTGGGGGTTCGCCGCTGCACGAGGTGATGCACCGGACCAGCCAAGACGCGCTGCGGGTGACGGCAGAACTGAACGGCAGCTACCAGGAGCCTCGGCGGGTCCGAGAGTTACTCTCCGAGCTGACAGGCGGACCGGTCGCCGAGTCCGTGGCCGTGTTTCCGCCGCTGTACTCGGACTTCGGCAAGAACCTCCGACTCGGCGAGCGGGTCTTCATCAACTCCGGGTGCCGCTTCCAGGATCAGGGCGGGGTGACAATTGGTGATGACTGCCTGATCGGGCACAACGCGGTGTTCGCAAGCCTCAATCATGCGATGGACCCGGCCCGTCGGGCGGACATGATCCCCGCGCCCATCGTGGTGGGCCGAAATGTCTGGATCGGCTCCAACTCGACGATCTTGTCCGGGGTCACGATCGGGCGGAACGCCGTGGTAGCGGCCGCGTCGGTGGTGACCAAGGACGTTCCGGCGAACTCGGTGGTGGTGGGCTCGCCCGCACGGGTGGTCCGCACCCTCGACTCCGTCGACTAGCGCGACTAGAACACGTCGATCCCCAGGGTCCGCCGCGCCCGCATATCCCACAGCGCGACGGTGTAGAGCTTGCGCAACGGCATGGGCACCACCAGATCGGCGGCGCGGGCAACGGCGTGAATCCGGCGCTTGCGTCGCAGGTCAGCGGGGGCGACCTCCCAGCCCATCTTCTCTCGGGTCGGGCCGGGGATACCGAACCGCGTGTACGAGTGGTGCACGGGCCCGACGGTGCGGTGCAGCACGGTGCCGGAGCCGGCGAGCTTGCCGTCCAGCGGCCCGAACGCGCACAGGTCGTCGAGCATCTCGCGGACAGGCTCGTCGAAGTTCGCTTCGGCCATTCCCTCGGCGAAGACCTTCTCGTACTCGTCCCACGTGGCCGGCCAGGCGTCGGCACGGACGTTGAGTACGGTCGCCAGCGGCTCACCCAGCCTCAGGACGTGTTCCCGCTCGGCGGCGTTCAGCGGCCGGTAGAGCAGTTCGTACTGGTCCACGAAGAACCGGATGAGGCACAACGCGACCCACAGTTGGAGCTTCTGCGAGTTACCCGAGTAACGCACGGGCGAGTCGGAGGTCGAGAACACCTCGTCGTGGATCCGCTTGACCTCGTCGTGCATGAACTGCCGGTCGTCCGCGTTTCCGAGCGTGGCCACGGCCAGGTACAGCCCGGTGGTGCGGCCGCGCTTGATGGGGTGCCGGTCCACGCGCCCGGACTCGACGCGGCTCTCCACCACCCCGTGGCCGACGGCCGGATTGGCCAGCTGCATCACGACGTTCGCGCCGGCGAGCCACAGCCACAGGCCACTGGACAGGTCGAGCAGCGAGTCGATCTGCGTGAGGTCACGCTCAGCCGGTCGGCGGCGGGCGACGAACGAGCGCAGCGCCGAGCGGGCCGCAGCACGAGCGGACGCGGTCGGGCCAGACGAGCCGGTCGGGCCGCTCGGGCCGGGCGGTCCGAGCGTACTTGCGGGAATCTGTACCGCGGTCATCGGCATCCATCCTTGGCGGTGCGGGTGGCCTCGGGCGGTCGCCCGGGGCGGATGACCTCACGGTAGACCCACACCCACCATCTGAGCAAGGATGTAGTCAGATTGGTTCCGGCCCCTCCCCCTTCCCGCCACGTTGCTAGGGTCGGACCGGTAACCAGCACGTGAACACGGCGGATCCGAGACGAGTCATGGCAGCGCAAGGCAAGCAGGGGCGCATCTACGGCGGTCTGTCGTCGGCCGATCGCGAAGCCCAGCGCCGCCAGAGCCTGCTGGACGCGGCGATCGATCAGCTCATCGCCGGCGAGAAACTCACCGTCCGCGGGGTGTGCGCCCGGACCAACCTGACCTCCCGCTATTTCTACG
The DNA here is from genome assembly GCF_014144865.1 of Dietzia aerolata. Taxonomy (GTDB): domain Bacteria; phylum Actinomycetota; class Actinomycetes; order Mycobacteriales; family Mycobacteriaceae; genus Dietzia; species Dietzia aerolata. The sequence goes on from NZ_JAALDM010000066.1 coordinate 4,309, forward strand.
AGAATTTCCGCTCCACGGACGAGCTCGCCGAGACGGCGTACGACACCTGTGTCGCCGAGCTCGCCGCGGCCGTGACCGACGCCTTCGCCACCCCGGCCGAGTTGGATGCGCAGATCGCCAGCGCGATGACGGTGCTGGTCGCGAGCCTGGAAGCTAACCCGAGGGCCGGGCATGTGCTCTTCTCGTACCGCATCAACAACCCGCTGATCTCGCGCAAGCGACAGGAGTCGACCGCCTTCTTCGCCCAGATCACCGCGGAGACGGTCGGCGATGCGGCACCGCCGGGGATCGATGCGGTCCAGGCCGCCCATTTCGTGGTGGGCGGGGTGACCCAGTTGCTGTCGGTGTGGCTCAACGAGGGAGAAAAAAGATCTGACGACGACAACACCGGCTCAGCCCCACTCGACGGCCCGGCGGTTGCCAGGCTGGCCACCACGTTGATCACCGCGCTGGCCGCCCAGCTGGCTAGGTAACCAAATCGGGCATCAGGGCGCTGGCTCGAGTTCCGGCAGACTGTCGCCGCCCCAGCTCCGGTGCAGGTAGCCGATGGCTGCGTCGATCTCCTCGCGTGTCACCGATCCGGTCTCGCCGGGTTCGAGGGGGTCGAAGTGGAAGATGTACAGCCTCGAGGCGAACTGCTCGAACGGCAGTGACGATTCGCCGAATCGCTCGCCGTGTCCGGCGGTGCTCACCACGACACCGTCCCCCCAGTCCTGGCCGCTGTCGTTGTTGGGGTTGAAGAAGTAGACCCGCATAGTGCCTTCGGGGTCGAGCGCGGCCCGGAGGATGGTGATGGCGTGCCAGCCGACGAACCTGGCGGAACTGTCGGTCACGGCGACGCCCGCGGGCTGCGGGTGGATGAAAAGGTCTAGCGTCGAGGTGGCCTGAGGACCCCTACCTGGACGGGTGTCACCCATGTCCCGCGTTCGCATCCACAACTACTTCACCTCTCTGGACGGCTTTGCTGCCGGCACCTACGTGACCGCCGAGCATCCGATCGGCGACGCGGGAGCGTTGTTCGCCGGATTCGACGGACGGTTCATCCACGGGCTGGACCACGTGGAGGCGCCGATCACCGTCGACCGCGCGCTGGAACCGCCGGACGTAATCAGTCCGGCGGTTCCAGCGCGCTTTCCGCGGTGAGGTCGCTCAGCGTGCGAAGCGGGCGATCGCGTCCGCGACCTCGGTGAACTTCGCCTCGGCGGCCTCGTCCCCCTCCTCGACCGCGTCGCGGACACAATGCCGCATGTGATCGTCCAGCAGTCCGAGGGCCACGTTGCGCAGCGCCGAGTTCACGGCACTGACCTGCGTGAGGATGTCGATGCAGTACTGCTCTTCCTCGATCATCCGGTGGATGCCCCGGACCTGACCCTCGATCCGCTTGAGTCGCGCCTTGTAGCGGTCCTGGTCCTGGATGTAGCCGTGGTGCGAGTGGTAGTCGCCGTCAGACTCGGTGGAGGTCATGCCTTGACTCCTTCTGTCGTTGCAGTCCGGTAGCTGGAGGAGAAGCCACGCAGGCGCAGTGAGTTGGTCACCACGAACACGCTCGAGAACGCCATGGCGATCCCCGCGAGCATCGGGTTGAGCAGGCCGATCGCGGCGACCGGGATGAGCGCCACGTTGTAGGCGAACGCCCAGAACAGGTTGCCCTTGATCGTGCCGAGGGTCCGCCGGGAGAGCCGGATCGCGTCGACCGCCGACCGCAGGTCGTCGTTCATCAGGGTGATGTCGCTGGCCTCGATCGCCACATCTGTGCCGGCTCCCATGGCCAGTCCCAGCTCGGCGCGGGCCAGTGCGGCCGCGTCGTTGACGCCGTCACCGACCATGGCCACGTTCTCACCCTGGTCCTGCAGCCGTTCGATCTGCGCGACCTTGTCGTCGGGCATGACCTCGGCGATCACGTTCTCCGGATCGATCCCGACCTCGGCGGCGACCGCCCGGGCGGCTCCGGCGTTGTCACCGGTGAGCAGCCACGGGGTCAGGCCGAGCTCCTTGAGACCGGCCACGGCCTCGGCAGAGGTGGGCTTGACCGTGTCGCGGACGGTGATCACGCCGGCGGCCTCGCCGTCGATCTGCACGACCACCGGGGTGCCGCCCTGCTCCTGGCTTCCGGTGAAGGCGGTCGCCAGCGCGGCGGGCAGGTCACCGGCCGGGCGGCCGACCGTCACCACTGCGCCGTCGACGGTGCCGGTGACACCCCGTCCCGCGGTGTTGGCGAAGTCGGTGACCTCCGGCAACTCGCCGGCCCGCGCGCCCTCGCGGGCGATGGCCTGGGCGATCGGGTGCTCCGACGCCGCCTCCACCGCCGCGGCCTTGGCCAGAACGTCCGCACGGTCGCGGCCCTCGGGCACGGTCACGTCGCTGACGGACATGATTCCGGAGGTGACGGTGCCGGTCTTGTCCATGACGATGGTGTCGACGCGCCGGGTGGACTCCAGCACCTCAGGGCCCTTGATGAGCAGGCCCATCTGCGCGCCCCGGCCGGTACCGACGAGCAGAGCGGTCGGGGTGGCCAGTCCGAGAGCACAGGGACAGGCGATGATCAGCACCGCCACAGCCGCGGTGAATGCCGGAGCCAGGCCCGCGCCCAGGACGAACATGTGGACCAGCAGCGTGATGATCGCGATGACGATCACGACCGGCACGAAGACCTGCGAGATCTGGTCGACCAGTCGCTGGACCGGCGCCTTCTTGGACTGTGCCTCGGTGACCAGCTTGGCCATCTGCGCCAGCGTGGTGTCCTGACCGGTGCGGGTGACCTCGACCAGCAGTCGGCCGGAGGTGTTCATCGTCGCCCCGGTGACCGTGGACCCGGGGGTCACCTCGACCGGCACGGACTCGCCGGTGAGCATTGACTCATCAACGGCGGAGGACCCGTCGGTGACGCGGCCGTCGGTGGCGATCTTCTCGCCGGGACGGACCACGAACACGTCGCCGACCTGCAGCTGCCCGATCGGCACGCGGACCTCCCGGCCGTCCCGGAGGACGGCGGCGTCCTTGGCGCCCATGTCGAGCAGCGCCTTGAGCGCGGCCGAGGACTGCCCCTTGGCCTTGGTCTCGAACCAGCGGCCGAGCAGCAGGAAGGAGATCACCACGGCGGCGGTCTCAAGGTAGATCTCGTCCATCGTCGAGCCCGAGGGCAGCAGGTGCATCTCCATCTTCATGCCGGGCATTCCGGCATTGCCGAGGAAGAGCGCCCACAGCGACCACAGGTAAGCGGCCGCGGTGCCCATCGACACGAGCGTGTCCATGGTGAACGACCCGTGGCGCAGGTTCACGAGGGTGGCCCTGTGGAACGGTGCGCCGCCCCAGAAGAAGATCGGCGTGACCATGGTCAACACGGCCCACTGCCAGTTGGTGAACTGCAGCGCCGGAACCATGCTCAACAGCACGACCGGCACGGTCAGCAGTGCGGACACGATCAGCCGATGCTTGAGATCGGCCGTCTCGCGCTCCCGTGCCGCTTCGATCTGATCGTGTGACCCGGACCCGCCGCCGGAACCGCCAACACCTCCGGAGCCCCCGATCGGGTCACCGTCGACGTTGTCGTCGTCGTCCCCCATCGTGAAGGCGTCGTATCCCGCACCTCTCACGGTGTCGATGAGGACGTCCGGTTCGACCTTGGCCGGGTCGTAGGAGATGGTTGCCGATTCGGTGGCGTAGTTGACCGTCGCGTCAACCCCGTCGAGCTTGTTGAGCTTGCGCTCGACCCGGGCCGAGCAGGACGTACAGGTCATGCCGGTGACACCCAGGTCGACCTGGATCAGGTCGGCCACGGGGTTGATGGTGGCCATCGGAGATCAGTCCTTCGTCAGATGAAGAGGGTCGGTCGGTTCTCGGGGATCAGGCGGTGACGGTGTAGCCGGCCTCGGTGACGGCCGCGGCGACCTGATCGTCGGTGAAGTCCTCGCCGGTGACGGTGACGGCGCCGGTCTTGCTCGAGGCCTCCACGGCGGTGACGCCGGCGATCTCGCCGACCTCCTCCTTGACGGACATCTCGCAGTGTCCGCAGGTCATGCCCTCGACGGTGTACTCCTTGGTGGTGGCAGCCATGACGGCTCCTTTCTTCGACGTGTGTGGTCCGACTCCTCCCGGACACCAGTAAACCTATACCCCCTATGGGTATAGGTCAAGAAGGGCCGCATCCTCGCCAACCCACCGATCCCCCCCGCCAGAAAGGGCGCCGCCCCCGCGGAACGGCTCCACGGGGGCGGCACGACGCCGGGGCCGCACGCGGGCGGCCGACGGAATCAGGGCACGGTGACCGTTCCGCCGCAGCCGCCGTAGGGGTTGCTGTTCGATCCCACGTCCAGGCCGACCATGTGGAGCGACATGGTCGGCAGGAACATGCCGTCCTCGGTGGCGTCCATGGTCCATTCGATGATTCCGGGTCCGGTGTCGACGATCGCACCCAGGGTGCTGTCGCCCTCGAAGTCGATCCAGCCGATGTCGCCGTCACCGTGGCCCCGGACAAGGGTTCCCGTGGCGCCGGTGTCAGTGTTGGCCCAGGTGATCTCGAGGTTCTCAGTGGTGGTGCTGCCCTCGGAGTTGAGGTTCTGGTCCACGAGGAACACCGTCTCGCCGGGGTTCTCGCCCGGCACGGCGCCGGTGTGGTTGCTGTCGCCAATCCCGACCGAGCCCATCGCCGAGCACTGCCCGGGCAGCGATCCGGCGGCCGAGCCGACGCCGGCCTTCTCGGCGACGCCGACCGAGGTCGCGCCGATGGAGCCGAGCGGCCCCGAATCGTCCGGGACGCCGCGATCCTGGGCGTTCGCGGCTGGGACACCGAGGGCCAGTGCGAGTCCGAGTGCGGCGGTGGAGGCGGCGGCGAGGGCGGGGCGTGTCACGGTTCTCATGGCCTCACCCTCGCCCAGCGCAGGGCGCGAGACAAGCCCACCGACCTGCGCTCGGGTCGTCGTTTGTGCCGTGCTTACCACACGTTAAGTCCCCTCCAAGAAAAGTATGACGACGACAACACCCACACCCCCCCCACTCGCATGTCAATTAGCTGTTGACGCACCGCTCTTGTCAATCTACCGTTGACGTCATGAGTGCCGACCGGCACGATCACACCGAGATCCGTCCCGACAGCCCTGACACCTTCCTCGACACCGCCCTGTCCCTCGACCTCGACCAGGCGGTGCAGACCGCGCACGCCGCTGCCGTCAATGCCACCCACACCGAGGCCCAGCGACTCCTCGGGCCCGCGCCGGAGAACGCGGACGACTGGAACGTCGCCGTCCAGCTCCTGGCGTTTCGCATCGAGCACGCCGCCGGTTTCGACGCCACGGCCTCGGTCATGGGCCTGCGTCGTTGGGGGGTCACCTGGGAGACCATCGGCCGGGCCGCCGGCATCTCCCGACAGGCCGCGCACGCCCGGTGGGGCGCGGCGGTCCGCGCGATCCTCGATCGCTACGGACTCGGCGAACCGGGCGGCCCCGTCGCCTCGGACGAGGACGACCTCGCCTGATCTCCGGGCCCCAGGCCGGGCGATCGATCGGCCTGGGGCCCCGATACCCCGATCCCCTGATGCTGCCGGGCCTGCGGCGTTACGATAGGGGTGTCGTCGGGATACGACGGTCCCGGCGGGAACCGTTCACCGTCGCGAGGAGCTGGACCCCATGGACAACAAGCCTGTCATCGTCGGAGTAGACGGATCCGAGGACTCGGTGCGGGCCCTTCGGTGGGCCGCAACTCATGCGGGGTCCGTGGGCGCCCCACTCCACGCCTATGGCGTCTTCGAGGTCCCGGCCATGCACAGCCCGTACGGGATGGCGGCCTGGGAGAATCCCGAGAACCTTGAGAAGAACATGCGCACCGTCCTCGCCGACACCATCGCCAAGGCCTTGGGCGAGGATGCGCAGGTCGAGCAGAAGGTGCTCCAGGGACACCCCGCGAAGGTGCTGGTCGAGCACTCGGGGGAGGCCGGGCTTCTCGTGATCGGCAGCCGCGGCCACGGCGCGTTCGCCGGGATGCTTCTCGGCTCGGTCAGCCAGTACGTGGTGGCGCGGGCCAAATGCCCCGTCGTGGTGATGCCGCCCCACTCTGAGGACTAGTCGCTCCAAGGACTAGGCGCCGCCACCCTCCGCGGGCCGGTAGTGGAGGTAGACGGTGTCACCGAACAGCCGCCGCTCGGCCAACCGCAGGTCCAGTCTCACCCCGTCCGGCAGGGCGGAGATGCCGCCGCCCACCACCTTGGGCACCACGAAGAAGTGGAAATCGGCCACCATCCCCGCCCGGATCGCGGCCGCCGCGGTGGTGGGGCCGAAGATCTCCACCTCGCCGGGCGCCTCGTCCACGATGCGCCGCAATACGGCCTCCTCGAGCGAGGACATCAGTCGATCAGCGGGGTCCTCGAGCGCGTCGGCGGTCAGGGTCGTGGAGACCGCGATGTGGCTGATGTCCCGCCAGCGCCGGGCGAACTCCCGCTCGTCGGGCCCCCAGTCTTCGGTGTCGGGGTCCGCGTACCAATACCGCATCAGCTCGTAGGTCTTCCGGCCGAGGATCTCGTGCGAGATCGGGCCCATGCGTTCCACGTGGAAGCGGAACACCTCGTCATCGGGACCGGACCACTGGAAATCCCCGTCCGCGTCCACCACGTACCCGTCGAGTGAGACCGTCGCCGTGTAGCTCAGACTGCCCATCGTTGCCGCCTCCCGATCCGCTTGTCCGAACCTTCCGCGCGAGCTCAGCTCGCGGCGTCGCGCACGATCTGCGCCACCCGCAGCTCGGTCGCCTCGTCGATCGATTCCAGCGCCCACGAGGTGGGCATGAGCTGGTCGGTCGAACCGGCGGGAACGGTGAGCCGGGCGTGTTCGGTGAGCCCGAACGTCACCAGCCCGTCGTCCTGCCGGAAGTGCACCAACACCCTGCCCTGCCGCGCGTACCCGGGCGCGCCCCACATCGATCGCGGCGTCAGTCCCGGGGCGGCTTCCGAGATCACGGCGTGCAGCCGCTCACCGATCTGGCGCGCCCCGTCGGGCCATTTTGAGACCTTCTTGGCAACATCCATCGGGTTTCCTCCCACAGTCAGGCGAGAACGCTAGGCACACAGCGTAAACCTTCCGGAACGGCGAGACCCCCGGATCCATCCACTGGGGAACTGGGGATCCGGGGGGCGTGCGGGTCGCCTACGTGTGCGCGGGCTCGTCGGTATACAACGACTTCTTGCTGGTCTCGGGGGCGAGGATCAGCGAGATGATGGTCAGCACGGACAGCGCCGCCAGGTAGTAGCCCACCCACGCCACGGAGAAGTGCTGCACCAGCCATACGGCGACGAACGGGGTGAGCGCGGCGCCGAGGATGGCGGAGATGTTGTAGGCCACGCCCGAGCCGGTGTAGCGGGTGTTGGTGGGGAACAGCTCCGGCAGCACCGCCGACATCGGGCCGAACGTCAGGCCCATCAGCGACATGCCGACGCACAGGAACACCAGCATCCGAGTCACGTCGAGGCCGTCGCCGGTGCCCATGGCCTCGGGGCTGAGCCACCAGCCGAAGGACAGGCCGAACAGGATGATGCCGACGGTGGTGGTGATGAGCATCCGCCGCCGCCCGAACCGGTCCGCGAGGTAGCCGGCGAGCGGGATGAAGGCCGCGAACAGCAGGATCGCGATCACCTGCAGGATGAGGAACGACCGGTAGCCGTAGCCGAGCCCGCCGGTGTCCTCGCCGCCGATCGCGAACGACAGGATCCAGGTGGTCATGAGGTAGAACAGGCCGTAGGTGGCCAGCATGATGAACGTGCCGAGAATGATCTCCCACCAGTTCTTGCGGAACACCTCGGACACGGGCGCCTTGACGCGCTCGTTCTGCGCCATCGCCTTGGCGAAGACCGGCGTCTCCTCGATGCGCAGCCGCACGTACAGGCCCACGCCGACCATGACGATCGACAGCAGGAACGGGATACGCCAGCCCCACACCAGGAACGGGTCCGTCAGTTCGGCGGCGGTGGAGTCGTAGACAAACCAGATGGTCAGCAGCAGGAACACGCCGTTTGCGAGGATGAAGCCGAACGGCGCGCCGAGCTGCGGCCACATCGCCGCGAAGGCGCGCTTGCCGGGCTGGGCGGTCTCGGAGGCGAGCAGCGCGGCGCCCGACCATTCGCCGCCCAGGCCGATGCCCTGGAAGAAGCGCAGGATCGTGAGCATCGCCGGCGCCCACAGGCCGATCTGTTGGATGGTCGGCAGCAGGCCGATGATGAAGGTGGCGATACCCATCGTCAGTAGCGCGCCGACCAGGGTGACCTTGCGTCCCAGCCGGTCACCGTAGTGCCCGAAGATGATCGACCCGAGGGGCCGCGCGATGAACGCGGTGCCGAAGGTCGCCATCGAGGCGAGCAGGGCGGTGCCGGCGTCGCCGCCGGCGAAGAAGATCAGGGGGAAGACCGAGACCGCCGCGGTGGCGAAGATGTAGAAGTCGTAGAACTCGATCGTCGTGCCGATGAGGGAGGCGAAGATGATCCGGCTCCGCGGAACCGGCGCCGGATCCACTACCGACGTAGTGGAGGAAGGGTCCCCCGCCGCGGTGGTGTCTGTTCCTGTGTCGACGACGACGACACCGTCGTCATCACCTCGTCGCGGATCGGTTCGCGAATCCGTCATATCTTTCGTCCTCCTCGGTGACGGCGGTGACCTGATCCGCGGTGACGGATGCATGGACTCGCCTGTCGTGGCGGGTGATGCCTGGGCCCGGGCGGCCGGGTAGCGGCCGCCGAGTGGGCTCTACGGTAGAACTCCAGCGTGTCCGCCGTCACACTTGTGGGCCAACTTCATACAGATGGTATGGATTTGGCTAAGCGATACCGAATTTTCTGTGCACTGTGTACACCCATTCACCCCCACCGACACCACACCCGACGTTAAGGTTTCTCTCAATATCGGTCGGCGTCCTCCGGCCCCACGTCGTCCGGGAGCACTCACCCATGAAAATCTCGTCTCGCCTTCGCACCACTGGGGCCGCGCTACTCGCGAGCGCCGCCCTGGTCGCCGGAGTCGTCACCGCCCCTTCCGCGGTCGCGGATCCGCCCAACCGCACACCGCACCCGGATGAGGTGCTCAACGACTTCGTCGAGGAGGCGTTCGCCACCGGGCGACCCGCGAGCCCCGACGAGCTCATCACTCCGCTGGTGACCATCTCGCCGTTCTACGATGAGCCGGAGCTGACCGGCCGGGAGGCACCGGGGACACTGCTCAAGTCGGAAAGGCTCGACGTGCAGTTCGCGGGCATCCGGCCCGGCAACATCGCGGCATACCGACTGATGTACGTCACCACGACGATCCACGGCGCCCCGGACATCAGCACCGGGATCGTCATGATCCCCGTCGATGGCACGCCCGATTCCGAGCGTCGCGTGGTGAGCTTCCAGATGGCCAACGACGGCGTGGGGCCCAACTGCCACCCGTCGGCCATGTGGACGGGGTCGGACCCGGTCGACACCGCATCGTGGTCGGCGCTCGGACCCATGGCCCAGATGTTCGACAAGGGGTGGGCTCTCGTCATGTCGGATGTCGGCAACAACGGCGACCTGAGCCCGCACGGCGTCTTTGCCGGCCGGTACAACGCCCGCACCAACCTCGACCTGCTGCGCGCGGCGCTCGATCCCGATCTGACCGGCCTGTCGCCGGACGCGCCGATCGGCATGTTCGGGATCGCCGGCGGCGGTGTGGGCACCGGTCACGCCGTGGAGATCGCGGACTCCTACGCGCCCGAGCTCAACATCGATGCCGCGGTCATGGAGGGCATGGTGCCCGATTACCGCTCGTTCATCGAGAAGGCCGACGGGTCGATGGGCTCCGGCTTCGCGTTCGCGACCCTGCTCGGGCTCGAGCCGCATTACCCCGAGATGCGGGTCGACGACCACCTGACGCCGGTCGGCAAGGCGATAGCCGACTACTACCGCACGCAGTGCCAGTTCCCCGCCTACTACGCGCTGCCGTACCTACCTCTGAACTCACTGTTCATCAACGGTCAGTCGCCGGCGTACATCGAGGAGTTCCAACACGCCTACCAGGACAATTTGATGGGCCTGGGCACCCCGAGCCGCGAGATCGACGTGCTGGTCGCGTCGTGCGTGGCCGACGACTCGTTCATGTCGATCGTCCCCGCCGAGGACTCGCGGATCCTCGTGAACCGGTGGCGCGAGAAGGGTGCGAGCGTGGACTACCAGCCCACCGACTGCAGCATGCAGCAGCTTCTCGGCAATCCCTACGGCTGGTTCACCGACCTCTACGGAATGCAGACGATCGACTGGCTCGACGCCCACATGGAGTAGTGACGATTCAGGCCCGGTCCGCGAGTGCGGACCGGGCCTTCTCCACTGGAGAGCGGTGCCGGAGCCTCCCCGGCCGACGCGGCGGCGTCGAGCCGCTACTGCGCCAGGACCTTGTTGACCAGACGGGTGATGAAGTTGGGCGAGAACTTCGAGATGTTGGCCAGCACGGTCGTCTGGAGTCCCACCGAGTACGACGTGCGGTGGATGCTACGGTCGAGCGCCGTGGGGTGCACCGACTGCCACACCTTGTCCGCGACCTGTTCGGGAGTGATCCGCACGCCGAGGGTCTCGGTGGTCTTCGCGTCGTTGTCGGCGAGTGCGGTCTTTGCCCACAGCGGCCAGATTCCGACCACGCGGATGTCGTGCTTCTCCCACTCCAGCTCGAGCGCCTCGGTCAGCCCGGCGACGTAGAACTTCGCGGCGCTGTAGGTGGCGATCCCGGGCTGGCCGTAGATCGCGGACGCGGAGGCGATGTTCACCATGTGCGCGCCCGGCGTCGCCTTGAGGTACGGCAGTGCGGCCTGCGCCCCGAGGGTCACGCCCAGCACGTCGATGTCGATCTGCGCCTTCACCGCCGCTGGCGAGATCTCATCCAGATCCCCTGCCACCAGGACGCCGGCATTGTTGTCGAGCACGTCGAGCGTCCCGCCGGTGCGCGAGGTGAAATCGGCCAAGGCCTTCTCCCACTGGTCAACCTCGCGGACGTCGAGTTCGCCGGTGATCCAGTCGGGGTGCGCGGCCTGCACCGCGGCCAGGCCCGCCTTGTCGACGTCGTACACGCCGATCGTCCAGCCTTCACGCGCGAAGCGCTCCGCGGTGGCCAGTCCGATACCGGCGGCGCCGCCTGAAATGAAGATCGATGGCATGTGCTGCTCCCCCATGAATGTTCCTGCGCGCGAATCCCCTCGATCCTGCGGCGCATGTTCTGCGTGCGGATCTGGACAACCCTGCCACGCCATTCATCATGGCGCATCACCTCGCGGGCCGATATTCCCGCCCATGTGAGCAGGATCACCCCCTCTCACTACCGTTGAAAGGAGCACCTTCGTGGACTCACTTGGCATGGAATCAATCGGATCGATGGTTATCGGATCCCTGGCGGCACCCCTCCTCGGCTCACTGGGCCTCGGCTCGCTGATTTCCCAGGGCAGCGGCGGAGGTAGCGGAGACAGCGTGACCGGCATGCTCCCGACCGACCTTCTCGGCGGGCTCTCCTAGACTCCCGCCGCCACCGGGCACGTTCGCCCCTCGAACGGCCCGAAACAGCTGGATCACCCGAACAACCCGAACTACTCGGAACGCCCCCGGGCCGTATGCTGCGGCTTGGGGGCGTCTGTCGCATCGGCGCCCAGTCGACAGGATCGGAGAGCACGTGACCTCGTCCATCGCGAACATCGCCGCCTGGACCTTCGTTGCCGAATGTCCTATCCCGAACGACATCGGTCCCCTGCTGGTCCAGGGCGAACAGCCGATCGCCGCCTACAAGACGTTTCGCGACTCCGCCATTTTCACCACGAAGCGTCTGATCGTGCGGGACGCCCAAGGACTCACCGGCAAGAAGGTGGAGATCTACTCGCTGCCGTATAACTCGATCAATATGTGGTCGTCAGAGAATGCGGGTCGCATCCTCGACTTCAATTCCGAGCTCGAACTGTGGACTCGGGCAGGCCACATCAAGATCAATCTCGGCAAGGACGTCGACATCCGCAAGCTCGACCACCTCATCTCCCACGTCGTCCTCAACGGTTGACGCCGCCACCGCGGTCTACGAGCGGACCACGGCAGCGGCGACGCATGTGGAATCAAGGGCAGGCCAGTGGCCTGTCAGCCGGCCCCGCCAGCCGACTCGGCCGCCTCGGCCGCCAGCTTCTTTGCCCAGCGGTAGTCCGCCTTGCCCGATGGCGAACGCTGGATGCGGTCGACCATGACCCAGCCCTTGGGGACCTTGTAGGGCGCGAGTGCCTTGCCCACGTGAGCAACCAGCTCCGCCTCGGTCGCGCTGACACCCTCGACAAACTCGACCACGGCCACCACCTCGTTCCCCCACCTCTCATGCGGACGGCCGGCGACGTTGACGTCCCGGACCGCCGGGTGGCTTGCCACCGCCTTCTCCACCTCTTCGACGAAGACCTTCTCGCCGCCGGTGTTGATGGAGACGGAATCACGGCCCAGCAACTCCATCTCCCCGCTCTCGAGGAGCCGCGCCCTGTCCCCCGGGACCGCGTAGCGCTGGCCGTCGATCACCGGGAACGTGCGGGCCGACTTCTCGGGATCGTTGAGGTAGCCCAGCGGAACCCACCCCGACTGGGCCATCCAACCCGGCTCCTCGTGCCCGGGCTCGTGGAGCTTCTCCATGAACACATCCAGCACGACCAGACCGGGGCCGGTACCGAAACGCCCTGTGGACGTGGCTCCCTTGACCGACAGGTGTGAGCCCTGCGCTCCCGTTTCGGACGCCCCCACGGAGTCGTTGATCAGTGTGTTGGGCAGGAAATCCAGGACTTCTGCCTTGAGCTCCTCGGTCATGATGGCACTGCCGTTGCCGATGATCGTCAGGCTCGACAGGTCGTACTTCTCCGTCTTCATCTCATCCAGGAGTGGCCGCATCACCGCGTTGCCGGTCACGGTCATGGTGCTGGCCTTCTCCCGCTCCAGGGCACGGAGCACCGAGGCGGGGTCCATCCTGCGGTTCTCGTCAGGGATCACGAGCTTCGCGCCCTGGTGCATGAGGATGAACGCCGACCACTGCGCGGCACCGTGCATGAGCGGAGGGATCATGAGCATCACCCCGCCCATGCCGTTGACCGCGCGATCGACGACCTCGTCGTAGCTCGTCACCGGATCCCACACGCCCGGGGTGCGGCCGCCCATCGCCGACATGAAGATGTCGTGCTGGCGCCACAACACGCCCTTCGGCATGCCGGTGGTGCCGCCGGTGTAGATCATGTACAGGTCGTCGGGCGAGTGGCCGACATCCGGCAGATCCGCCGGGACCGAGGCCAGCGCCTCCTCATAATCCACCGCACCGGGAAGTAGCGGTTCGCCGGAATCGTCCGCCACCTGGAGCCAGAGCGTGATCTCCGGCAGGTCGTCTCTGATCTCGGCGAGCAGCGGCGCGAACTTCGAGTGGTAGATGATCGCCTTGGACTCGGAGTTCTGGAGCAGATACCGGAGTTCATCCGCGACATAGCGGTAGTTGACGTTCACCGAGACGCAGCGTGACTTGAACGCCCCGAGCATGCCCTCGAGATACTCATTACCGTTGTAGAGGTACAGCGCCACGTGGTCCTGGCCGGACTCGTGCGGAGCCAGGTCAGCCCTCTCACGACGGACACCGAACCCCGCACGATGCAGGTAGGTGGCCAGGCGACGACTGCGGTCGGTCAGGTCCCCGTACGTCAGTCGCCGGTCGCGCCAGACGATCGCTTCCCGATCAGCGAGCGCCTCGCTGATCGCCTCGTGTGTCAGTGCGATATTGAATTCCTGGGTTGTCACGTTTCCCCCTACGCGGATTTCAGCGGATTACAGCGGTGTTCATGGGCCAGTGATCCCGCTCCATCCGGTGGCGGGAGCCGACGAATGCAGACAACCCAGTAGACAACTGCCCACTCCCGTGGTGGTCAGGCTACGTCAGCGTCTGGTGTGATGACCTGCGAATTAGCAACGTTCTCTCGCACATCCCGGACCGCGCACCCCGAGGCCGGAGCATGCGTCGGCGCCCTCGGGGTGCGCGGCACACCGGATCAGATCTCGTCGGGACCGTTGACCGGCCACAGCGGGGCAGGGCTGTCCTCGATGCGGTACCAGCCGGCCGGCTTGCCTCCCGCACCCTCGAACCGCTTCTTCATGGAATCGGTCAGTGCATCGGCCTCGTACATGCGCATGAACAGGTCCACGACGTTGCCGAAGTCGAAGAAGTCCCGGTGCCAGGCCCACTGACGATTGCCGTTGTAGAGGAACCACGAGCCGCCCAGCCCGTGCACCTGGTACGGCTCACCGGTCTTCGGGTCGGTCGTGCCGCGGGCGATCTGCTTCCACAGGCACAGGACGTCCCCGGTCTCCGCGTCGATGATCGTGCGGATGTACGGGTACTCCCAGCCGTCCAGCCCGGCCATCTCCTGACCGAGCGCGATCTCCCGGATCTCATCGCGGCCCACTGCCATGAAGTCGTCCTTGGTGCCGTAGTTCCAGCCGTAGGTGGCGTCCTCGGCGTAGAACCGCTCCAGCGGCCGCCAGTCCTTGTTGCGCTCGCACTCGGCGTTCGCGTCGATCCATTCCTGCACGAACTCCGCGATCTCGGCGCGGTCATACCTGGTCACGTCAACTCACTCCTGGGTTGTGGATTATTTCAGTCCTCGACCAGGCGCAGTGCCTGGGTCGGGCAGTACTTGACCGCGTCCTTCACGGCCGGCAATTGATCGGCGGGGACCTCGCCCCGCTTGGCACGCACCTTGGCCCCCGAGCCCTTGCCGACGCTGAACCAGTCCGGCGCTTCCGCCTGGCATTCGGCATGGCCCTGGCACAGGTCGAAATCGACTTCGACTCGCATCACTGTCACCTCGTCTCCCCGACCGGCACCGCGGCGCCGGTCACCGCTTCCTGCGCCGGTAGCGCACCTTGCACGGCTGCGCGAGCTGCACCACCATCTTCGAGTGGTCGTTGTGGTAGCTGTCGGCCGGTTGGGCGAGCTCGAACTCGAACTCGCGAAGCAGGATCGAGAAGATCGCCTTGATCTGCAGCTGCGCGAACGCGGCGCCCACACAGCGGTGGCGGCCGGCCCCGAACGGGATCCAGGTCCACCGGTTGACGATGTCCTCTTGCCGCGGCTCGGCGTACCGGTCCGGGTCGAAGGTGTCGGCGTCCGGGAAGTCCTCCGGCAACCTGTTGGACACCGCCGGCGATGCGGCCACGGTCTGGCCAGCGCGGACGACGTAGTCACCGATCTGCACGTCCTCCTGGGCCACGCGCATCAGGATGATCAACGGCGGATGCAGGCGCAGGGTCTCCTTGAGCGCGTTCTCCACCTTCGGCATCTGACGCAGGGCGCCGAACGAGTACTCGGCGCCGTCCGCGTAGACCTCATCCAGCTCGGCGACGACCTCGGCGAGGTAGTCCGAGTTCTTGAGCAACTCGATGAGCATCCAGGCACTAGTGCCCGAGGTGGTGTGGTGGCCGGCGAACATCATCGAGATGAAGATGCCGGTGACCTCGTCCGGCGTGAACCGCAGCTGCCCGTCCTCGTTCTTGACCGAGACCAGCACGTCCAGCAGGTCGCGGTCATCCTTGTCGGTCGGCGGATTGGCGATCCGGTCGTCCATGATCGCCGACACCAACTCCACGAGACCCTCACGCGCGGCGTCACGCTTGCGGAACGACGGGATATCGGCATACGGGTCGATGTAGGCGTGAGGGTCGGTTCCCTGCTCCAGATCGTGGTACAGATGCGCGAACCGCTCATCGAGCTGTTCCCGGAACTTCGGCCCGATCAGGCACGCCGACGAGGTGTAGATGGTCAGCTCGGAGAACCACTCCAGCAGGTCGATCTCACCCTCGTCACCCCACGCGGCCACCATGCGCTCGACCTCACGCGGAATGGTGACCGCGTGCTGACGCATGTGCTCGCCGCGCAGCGCGGTGTTGTGGAGCATCTCCGACCGACGTTCGGGGCTGGCGTCGAAGACGACTCCCTCACCGAACACCGGGGTCATGAACGGGTACGCGGCCGCCTGGTCGAGCGACTCCTCCGGCGCGCGGAAGAACGCCTCATTCGCCGCGGCGCCCGACGCGAGGCAGATGTCGCGGTCGGCGATCTTGAAGACCCCCAGCTCCCCGCACTCCTCCCGGACGCGCCAGAACAAACTGATCGGATCGGCACGCAACTCGTCCATGTGCCCGAGCTCGCCCTCGCCACCGGAGACGCGCCCCGGCTCGGAGAGGGCGGAGAAATCGACGGGACTCTCGGTACTGGTCATCAGATCATCTCCTCGTTCTGGGTCGACATGGCCTTGTGGCCAGCCGACTGCTGCTCTGGTGCTCTGCTCACGGGACCGGAGGCCTCGCCGATGACCCCCACGAGGGCGCTGCGCACCACCGACTCATAGACCCGGTCCCGGTGGGCGTCGTCGGCGATGAAGCCGGAGTTCACGAGTGACGAGAACCCGTGCAGTGCGGCGAACAGCGACGCGGCGGCATCGAAGGTCTCCTCCTCCGCGAGGCCGCAGGAGAGCAGGACCGCGCGGAGAGCATCGTTGAGCTTCATCGCGGACGCGATCAGCGCATTGGGGTTCGTGGATGCCGCGGTGAGCGCGTGATACCGGCGCGGGTAGTTGGTGGACCACTGCCGGTGCGCATCCATCAGGGCCCGCAAGCCGTCCGGACCGGAGCGACCCATCGCCACCAGGGAAAGGTGCTCGCCGAGAGCGGACATGGCCGCCACCTGAACCGCCACCCGCAGGTCCTCGAGATTGTCGACGTGGTTGTACAGGGATGCGGTGACCACGCCGAGCTGCTGCGCGCAAGCCGACATGGACAGCTCGTCCAGCCCCCGGTCATCGACCAGCTGCAGAGCACTGTCGATCACTTTCTCTCGCGTGAGAGTTCGCCGCCGCACGGCCCGGTCTGTGGTCACGATCACAGACTAAAGGAAGTCCGGTTTTAATGAAAGACTTTCGTTTAAAGAAATGTGTGGCACACGGCCAGCCCGCTGCGAGCGGGCGCACGAGCCGACAGCGATGAAGAAGACCCCGGCACCGGAGTCGAATACGCGGACGCGGCGAGCGCTCGGCCTGCGGGCACGATGGGCGCGTGGCGTTGTCGTCGTCGCACGATCTTTTTTCACGAGCCAGCGCTGCAGACCGCCGGCCGCGCGGGGACGATGGATTCCATGAGCGGACTGATGAGCAATGTCCTCGTGTTCCAGCAGACCTCGAATTTCGTCAAGAACGATTTCGCGATCATGGACGGGCAGGGCACCCAGATCGGCCACGTGGAAACCGGCGGCAGCACGCTGGCGCGGATGTTCGCCGGGTCGCGCGAGCTGACCGTGTTCGAGGGGCCGGGGAATCCGGTGATCCAGGTCAAGGACACCTACACCCTCGGCCGGGAACGGATGGAGATCTACGACGGCCACGGCCAACCGCTGGCGTCACTGGTGCGCCGACTCGCACTTTTCGGCACACGCATCTCGCTCGACCTGCAGGGCGAGGAGCTCGAACTGTCCGGCAACATCTGGGGATTCGAGTTCCAGATCAACGGTCCGATGGGCGCCATGGGGACGGTGTCGCGCGAGTGGTCCGGGCTCGGGAACGCCTTCCTCGGGATGTCGACCTACTCGCTGCGACTTGCCGAGAACCTGACCGCCCCCCAGCGGCACGCGATCATCGGCGCGGTGCTGGCGCTGGACCTCATCCGCGAGAAGCGCAGTCGCAACAGCTGAGCCGGCCCGCGCACCGGACCGGCCGCGCACCGGACCGGCCGCACACCTGCCCGGCCGCCTCCCCGGACGAGCAGCACTTCCCTGCCGATATCGGGCCTCCGCGCAGATCACCTCCGAACGGGTGGTTAACTGGTGTGACTCACCCCACAGGCAGACCTTCGCCGGGGCGGTGAGGCACCGATACCGGCACTGCGCGAGGGGACCACCACACCGATGAACGATTCCGCCCTGATCAGCATCGGATTGCCGATCGCGCTGGCGATCATCATGTTCGGCCTCGGCCTCTCGCTCACGCCGGGCGATTTCCGCCGCGTCGCCAAGTCGCCCCGCGCCGTGGTGGTGGCCCTCGTCCTGCAGATCCTGGTCCTGCCCGCCGTAGCGTTCGGCCTGGTCATCGCGTTCAACCTGGACCCGCTCCTCGCGGTGGGCGTCATGCTGCTGGCCGCCTCCCCCGGCGGCACCACGGCCAACCTGCTCAGCCACCTCTTCCGCGGCGACGTCGCGCTCAACATCACGCTCACCGCCATCAACTCGGTGCTCGCCGCGGTCTCAATCCCGGTGATCACCAACCTCGCGATCAGCTATTTCGATGCCGACGGCACCCTCGGCCTGCAGTTCGGCAAGGTGCTGCAGGTCATCGCGATCGTGATCATCCCTGTCGTGCTGGGCATGTTCGTGCGCAGCAAGTCCCCCGGTTTCGCGACGCGCGCCGACCGGCCGGTGCGGATCTTCTCGATCGCGGTCCTGGCGATCGTGGCCCTCGGCGCGATCTTCGGCGAGCGCGACAACATCCTCGACTACCTGCAGTCCGTGGGCGCCGTGACCGCCCTGTTCTGCCTCGCCAGCCTGTCCCTGGGCTACTTCGTCTCGCGACTGCTGCGACTGTCCAAGACGCAGTCGATCGCCGCGTCCATGGAGATCGGCGTGCACAACACGACCATCGCCCTGACCATCGCGCTGAGCGTGCTGGACAGCGTGGAGGTGGCGATACCCGCCGCGATCTACTCCGTCTTCATGTACATCCTCGCCCCGGCGTTCGGCTTCCTCATCTCCCGGGGCCACACGGACGACGACCCCGCCGACAATCACGTGACCACTGTGCCGCGCGCCACAGTCGAGTAGGTTCAGCGCAAACACCCGTCGAATACCCCGTCGACCACCCGTCGCCCCCGAGGAGGGTTCCCGCACCATGGGGACCTACGAAGAGATCGACCGCGCCGCCACCGGACTCGAGAAGGAGTGGGAGCACAACAAGACCCACGCCGAGAACTGGATCAACTACGGCCGCCTGTTCACCCCGGACGCCGTGTGCGTCGAGCACAACTACGGCATCTTCCACGGCGCCGACGCGATCGGCGAGTGGCTCGACAAGACCTTGCACTCGTTCCCCGGCAACGAGATGCCGCATTTCGAGTTCACCTGGAGAGTGATCGACGCCGAGCAGGGCCGCTTCGTCGGCGGCGTCATCAACCGCATGAAGGACCCGGGCGACGGCAGCGTCCACGAGGTCAAGGCCATCCAGCACATGGAGTACGGCGGTGACGGACTCTGGAAGCTGGAGGAGGACGTCTACAACCCGAACCTCTTCCTCAAGATGCTCAAGGGATACATCCGCAAGTGCAAGGAACTCGGTTCGCTCTCGCCCGAGGCGGAGGAGTTCGGCAAGAATTTCAACTGGATCTGACGACGACGAGGACCGCACACCGCGCGCACGCGCACCGGCCGGTCCTCGTCACAGTCATTTCCTGACTTCGCCGAACTGTCAGCGACTGGTCAGTAGCACGCGGACAGTCCGGCGACTGGCGCGGCGACGAAGGGCGGCCGATAGCTCCGTGGAGCGTCGGCCGCTCACTTCTCGGCCGGGCTCACTTGTCCGCCGGACTCTCTTCCGCCGGACTCTTCTCGTCCGCGCTCTCGCGCCGGCCCCCTTCGAGGCTCGAGGCGATACCGCCGCCGTAGACGCGATCGAGTGCGCGCCGGCCGTACACGAACCGCGAGGTGGCGCTGAGGTGGGAGCGCTTGTCGCCGAGGATGTGCATCCCCCACGAGAACAGCGCTGCCAGGCGATTGCGGAAGCCGATGAGGAACGCCAGGTGCACGAGTAGCCACATCACCCAGGCGATGAACCCGTGCATCTCGATCGGGCCGATCTTGACCACCGCGCTGTACCGGGTGACCGTGGCCATGGAGCCCTTGTCGAAATACTTGAACGCCGGCCGCTCCGTCGGGCGCTGCTTGCCCTCCACCTCGCGATCGATCTGCTTGGCCACGTACTTGGCGCCCTGGATCGCCACCGGAGACACGCCGGGCAGGTTGTCCAGGCTCATCATGTCGCCGATCACGAAGACCTGGGGGTGGCCGGGCACCGAGAAGTCCTTGTTCACCTGGACCCGCCCGGCCCGGTCGATCTCGGCGTCGGTCTGATCGGCCAGCATCTTGCCCAGCGGGCTGGCCTGGACGCCGGCGGACCAGATCTTGCAGGCGGCCTCGATACGCCGGGTCGTACCGTCCGGATCCTTGACCTCGATGCCCTTGGAGTCGACATCGGTGACCATGGCGTTGAGGTGCACCTCCACGCCGAGTTCCTCCAGGCGTTTGCGCGCCGCCATCCCGAGCTTGTCCCCGAAGGGCGGGAGGACCGCGGGGGCCGCGTCGATCAGGATGATGCGGGCCTGCCCCGGATCGATATTGCTGTAACTGTCCTTGAGGGTGCGATGCGCCAACTCGCCGATTTGTCCGACCATCTCCACACCTGTAGGGCCGGCGCCGACGACGACGAAGGTCAGCAGTCTCCGCCGCTCGTCCTCATCCTCCGTGAGTTCGGCCAGTTCGAAACTGCCGAGGATTCGGCCGCGGAGCTCGAGGGCGTCGTCGATGGTTTTCATGCCGGGGGCGTAGCGCTCGAAGTGGTCGTTACCGAAGTAGGATTGGTTGGCGCCGGCGGCGACGATCAGCGTGTCATACGGCAGGTCGAAGTCGATGTGCCCGGCCACCGCGTGGACGTTCTTGTTCTCCACATCGATCTTGTCGACCTCGCCGAGGGTGACGGTGACGTTCTTGTGCTCCCGCAGGATGAGTCGCGTCGAGGGCGCGATGTCGCCGACCGACAGGATCCCTGTCGCGACCTGGTAGAGCAACGGCTGAAAGAGGTGATGGCCGGTCTTGGCGATCAGCGTGACATCTACGTCCGATTTCGCCAGGCGCTGCGCGGCGGTGAGACCACCGAAGCCCGATCCGATGATCACGACGCGGTGCCTGCGGGCAGCGGCGGTATTCGCTGCACCGGGGCTGTTCACTGAATCCACTCTGTGGCTCCTGATCTGGAAGTTTCGGCACCTCAAACGTTACCCCCGCCCCGGCGGGTTCGTCCTGCTTCCGTAACGCCTCGACCTCGAGTGTGGCCAGGTTCCGGACGCGAAGGTTCAGACCTTGGGGTTTGCGGCCCGAGCTTCGGTGCTGAGAAGGATGACCACCAGGCCGTCGGCGCTCCGCTGCCCGCTGACGTCGTCGTCGGCAACCGCATGCTCGGTGACACCGAGCGTGGCGCGGCGTTCGGGTATCGCAAGGACACCGCGCGCGGCGGCGAGCGTTGCTGCACCACACGGTCCGGCGTCGACACCGAAGTCCGCCAACTCCAGAACCGCAGCTCGAGCCTCCGTATCCGTCACCGCCACCGACGCGTCGAGCCCGTCCCTGAGCACCGGCCACGCCACCTCGGATACCGTCCCGCAATTCAGACCGGTCATGATGGTCTGTCCGGTCGGCACCGACACCACCTGGCCCGCACCGAGTGCAGCGGTCACCGACGCTGCAGTTTCCGGCTCGGCGACGAGGACCGCCGGACGATGGCCGTCACGCCGGTAGTGGGCGACCACTGCATGGGCCAGCGAACCGACCCCCGCCGGCACCACGACCAGGTCCGGGGGCTCCGCGCCGAGCTCAGCGAGCTGGTCGTCCACCTCAGCGAGCATCGTGTCGTAGCCGTCCACGATCCAGTTCGGAATGTCCGTGTATCCGGGCCACGAGGTGTCCTGCACGACCAGCGTCTGCTCGTCCGCGCTCTCGGCAACGTGTTTCACCACGTCGTCGTAGGACATGTCCAGCAGCTGCACCGTCGCGCCCTCGGCGGAGATTGCCTTCGTGGCCGCCGTCGAGACCCCCACCGGCACCGAGATGACCGAGCGCAGGCCGAGTAACGCGGCGACGCGGGCGACCGCCCGGCCATGGTTTCCGTCCGTTGCAGCGGCCAGCGCCAACCCACTCCCGTCGAGCCTTTCCCGCAAGTCATCGAGGGCAAGCGCGCCAGACTCGCCCAGGCGGACGGTGAGAAGCCGCGCCACCGCGAACGACGCCCCCAGGATCTTGAACGCGGGAAGCCCCAGCCGCGAGGCTTCCTCCTTGACCAGCAACCGGCCCACTCCCAGTTCCGCCGCCAGCGACGGCAGCTCGACCAGCGGGGTGGGCACATAGCCGGGCAGTGCACGGTGAAAGCTCCGCGACTCAAGCTCCAGCGGCGGCGCGTGCCACGTGCGGGCTGCAGGATTCACGAACCAGGACATCGCTCCGCACCCTCCCAACGGCGATCGCACATGATGTCGAGCATACGAGTCAGTCACGCTCTCACATCCGCTTTCACAGCGTTGCGGCAGGTCGAGTGCCCGTCTGCGCGCATCGCAGGCCGCACAGGCGACGGGAACATTTTCCGGCCCCGCAGACTCATACGGCCATGAATGTGCCGCACCCCAAGGACCCGACGAGGGCCCACCACAACCATGACGCCACGCGCTATCCCGACGTGGAGGTCGATGACGCGAGCGAACCCGAGTTCACACGGGGGACGTTCCTTACCCTCGCCTGGCTGAGCTCACTCGGACTGCCCGTGCTGGTGTTACTCGTACGCCTGTTGTGCGGGTACTCCGGCTGGATCACGGCGTTCTACCCGATGACCTATGGACCGATCCTGCTGGTCGTAGGCCTGGTCTTGGCAGGCACCGCCCATCTGCTACCCACCGCTCCCCAGACGCCGAGGGGCCTGAAGTGGATCGGAGCGGCGTTCGCCGTGTGGGTGTTCGGCAACATCCTGGGCGTGGGTGTGGTGATCTCCGACCTCGACGACTTCAATTCCCACCCGGGCCCACTGAGCAGTCTGATCCCCGCCAGTCTCGAGTTTCCCATCGCCGGGATCTGCCTTCTCGTTGCCTACATCGCCTACCTCGCGATGCTGGTGCTGATCTTCCGAGCCCTCCACGTCGCGGCACGCGAGAATTATTCGTTCGAGTGAATGTGAGTGACCCGGGCGAGCGTCGCGGCGAACCCGGCCAGAAAGTCGTGACCGCGCCGGGCCGCCTGCTGCTCGATGAGGCCACGGCTCAGCACCCGGGCCACATCATCAACCCCGCCTCCGGCCCCGATCCGCGCCAGGCCGAGTCCGGCCGCGTAGGCCTGCCCCTCGTAGAACACCAGCTCCGGCAGGATTGCGTCGAGAGCTCGCGACAACTCACCCGGAGGACGCTCATCGATCGCCGTACTCACCGAAGCGCGATACTGTTCGAACCGGTCCACGGACGCGTCGAACTCTTGTCTCAGTACGTCGGTGTCGGGCATTCGGTTCCCTTTCCGGTGGCTGGCGACGTTGTCGTCGTCGTGGTCTGTGGTTTTTGGGGTTTGATCTTTGGGTTTCGATCGTGCTCAGCGGCCCCGCACTGCCGCGCGGGCCAGGGCGGCCAGGGCCGGGTTCACTCCCTTTCTCGCCTTCGGGTTCAGGCCGAACCCGAGCACGTCGAGCACGGACAGCGTGGGGGACAGCGCCGACGGGTTGATGACCATGTTGCCGCGACTCATCCGCCAGCCGATGAGGGCCAGAAGGTCGCTGATCTCGGCGTCCCACTCCTCGGCCGGGAGCTCGGCGCCGACCACCACCAGGGCCATCCACCCCGCGTGCCTGTCGAAATCCTCACGCCCGAACGGGAGTCGGGACGCGATGTGGCGCCACATCAAGAGCGGATCGTTGACCGCGCGCTTCCCGGCAGCCGTCGGGGACAACGTGCCATGGCGCTTGGTGAGCAGTCCAAGCCCCTGCGCGGTGTCCCGGATCTCCGCCACCGGCCACGCCCCGTCCTCACGATTGACCCTGCCCCTGAACCACCGGGTGATCCCACTGGACTGGGCGAAGCGCTGCACGAGTTTCGGCGGGAGATAGCCGGCGGCGGTCAGTTTGACGCCGGACCCGATCTCCTCGAGCAGCAGTCGATACGTTTCCGTCAGCGCCGCCGCGACCTCCGGGCTCACGTCGTCGGTGGCTTGCCAGGCGGGCCGTGCGAGCAGGTTTCTCAGGACGCGGACGCCGCTGTGCTGCAGTTCCGCCGCGAGGTCGCCGAGTTCCCCCGATACGGTGATCGGCTTCGCCGACTCGATCGCGAGCTTCTCCGTGACCTCGTCGGCGGAAAACGTGTCGGGATGCCACCCCGGCGGCAACCACTGGCGCATCTCCTCCGCCTCCAGCGGCCCCGGGTTGGCCGCCGAATCGAATCCGCCGCGCGCCCACTCGGCGAGGGCGGTGTAACCCCCGATCCCGCCGCAGTCCTCGGGCGGGCAGGCCCCGCCGCCGTCGACGCAGACGATGACCTTCGGGGGCTCATCGAGCACGGCCTCCACGACGATCCGGTGCTCCCAGCCGTCGCCGAAATCGTAGTCGTAGTGCAGCTCATCGCCCGGGGCGGCGAGGACCTGGCCGAGGCGGACCAAAGCCTCGGCGACGCCCACGTCGCCCTCGCTCATATCCCACTCGGTGAGGAACCTCGCGAATCCGGTGTCGCGCCCCTGGTGGAAGGTGTGCAGATGACTGTTGGTCCACCCCATGGTGGCCTGGAGGATGTGATGGAAATCGTCCAGCTTTTCGTCGCCGGAGATCTCCAAGCGGCGCCACACCGGCGGCGACGTATCGACCAGGTCGATCCGCAGGCGCAGGCCGATCGGTTGCGCCGGCGGTTCAGAAAACTCTGGCATCGGTATGCGCTTAGGCAGCGGCCCCGGGTTAGCGCCCCCGAGCTATGCCGCGAGTTGCCGTGCAAGGTCGTCCGGTGAGCTCATGCCGTCCAGTAGATCAGCCCTCAGGCTCTGGCGCACTCACCTGGCAGCGGCAGGCTCCTCCACCTCCGTGGTGCCGTGCGAGTTCGTGATGAAGAACGAGCCGATGAAGCCCAGGAGCGCGATGATGCCCGCGACGAAGAAGGCGACGTTCGCGCCGTGGATCGGCCCGGCCGCACCGTAGACCTGCGGGTCGCGCGCCGCACTGACCATGATCGTCACCAGAACGGCCGTGCCCACCGAGGCCGCGACCTGGCGGATCGTGTTGTTGAGCGCCGTGCCGTGCGGCACCAGTGACATGGGCAGCTGGTTGAGCGCGGCGGTGGTCACCGGCATGAGGATCATCGCTGTGCCCGCCATCCGGAACGTGTTGACGATCGCGATGTAGGCGAACGTGGTGTCGACGCCGAGCCGGGCGAGCATGAGCGTGGTCACCGCCACCAGCGCGAAGCCGATGACCGACAGCCACCTCCCGCCGATGGCGTCGAAGATCCGGCCCGTCACCGGCGACATCAGACCCATGACGACGGCCCCGGGCAGCAGGACCAGGCCCGATTCCATCGCGGTGAAATCGCGCATCGTCTGCATGTACATCGGGATGATGAGCATCCCGCCGATCATCGCGATGAACACGAACACGCCGAGCAGCGTGCCGAGCGTGTACATGGGGTACTTGAGCACGCGCAGATTGAGCAGTGGCTCGTCGAGCTTCAGCTGGCGGGCGATGAACCAGGTCAGGGCAACGACGCCGATGATCAGTGGCGCCAGGACCGTCGCATCCGTCCAGCCCGCCTCGCCGGCGTTGCCGAAGCCGAACAGCAGCCCGCCGAAACCGAACGACGACAGGATGACCGAGAGCACATCCAGGCGTGGATTGCTCTGCTCGGTGACGTTGCGGAGCATGAAGTACGCGAACGCGAAGGACAGCACCGCGATCGGCAGCATCATGTAGAAGAGGATCTGCCACGGCCAGTGGTCGACGATCCACCCGGACAGGCTCGGCCCGATCGCCGGCGCAAACGAGATGACGAGCCCGAACGTGCCCATCGCCGTGCCGCGCTCCTCACGCGAATAGATCGCGAACAGGATCGTCTGCATGAGCGGGATCATCAGCCCGCCGCTCGCCGCCTGCACCACCCGGCCGAGCAACAGCACCGGGTAGACCGGCGCGATCGCGCAGATGATCGTGCCCACGATGAACAGTCCGAGTGAGGTGAGGAAGAGGCTGCGGGTGGAGAACTTCCCGATCAGGAATGCGGTGACCGGGATCATGATGCCGTTGACCAGCATGAAGCTGGTCGTGACCCACTGTGCAGCACTGGCGGTGATGCCGAAATCTGCCATGAAGGCCGGCAGCGCCGTGTTGAGGAGCGTCTGGTTGAGGATGATGACGAACGCCCCGGAGATGAGGACCGCCATCAGGATCCTGCGGTTCACCGGCGACGGTGCGGATTCCTCGGCCGCAGTGGACCGCCCGCTCGCGGAAGCCGCCCCACTTGAGGTGGCGTCATCGATCTTTGTGGCATCACTCATGCGCTGATGCACCACCTTCCCGGTTCTGTGGCCCGGCTATCGCAGGCTCGGTCATCTGATGTGTCAGTAGTCCTTGTTCGAGCAGGTCGAAGGCTTTGTTCAGCGCCTCGACCAGGTTGGCGTCCTCCCGCGCGGACCACCACTTCATGGCGACGCGCAACGCCGTTCCGGCCACGCCCGCGATCAGTGAGGGACGGAGGTCATCGGCGGTGTCGACTCCCATGCGTTGGGCGACCGCCTCGGCGAGCGCCTGTTCCACGTGGACGTGCTGGCTGGCTTGCCGGGTGGCGAGGACCGGGTGTTGCTGGACGAACTTCTGCCTGGCCAGCATCCGGTCACGGTCGGTGTTCATCAGGGCGAAGATGTCGCGTTGGGTGATGACAGCCCGGATCGCGTGGAGTGGCGACTCCTCTGCCGGCCTGGCCACGACCTCGCCCCTAATCGTCTCGGCGGCTGCGGTCGTGTCGGCGACCAGTGCGTCTTCCTTGTGGTCGAAGTAGTTGAAGAAGGTCCGGCGCGCGATCCCGGCACGGTCGACGATCGCGTCGATCGTCAGGTTCTCCAGTCCGTCCTCGATCGCGAGGTCGAGTGCCGCCGCGCGGATCATCCGCCGCGTCTCGATCTTCTTGCGCTCGCGCAAGCCCACATCCGTTGTCGTCACGTCAGCCATAGGATTACTACACTAAGTGCAAAAATGCCCTCAGTGCAATAATTATGGGGCGCATCACAGCGCAGGCCACCCGCGCAGCCCGTCTCCGTCTACCGGTACCGCCCATCGAGGGACATGCATAAGGTGCTCCCACCCCGAACGAACCGAACGAAAGGCGAGCACGTGATTATTCTCGGCGCGATTCTCTTGATTTTCGGATTCATCCTGGACATCCCCATCCTGTGGACGATCGGCATCGCGCTCCTCGTGGTGGGCGTGATCCTGTACGTACTCAGCGCGGCCGGACGCACGATCGGCGGCCGCAAACACTGGTTCTGATCTACTGCGTGGACCTGTAGCGCAGGTCCACGCAGTACGCGGCACTCACTGCCTACGTCACAGTCCAGCTTGAACCTGGAGCAGGGCGGTCGCACCCTGTGCGTGCGCTAACCCCAGTGCGTGCGATGTTGCCCGGAGCCGGATATCAGTCGGGCGCGAAGCCGCCGACCTCGATCGACACCCACGTGGGCACCAGAAAGAGGAGCACTAGGCTGAAGCCCCCGAGCGCCGCTCCGAGGACTAGGCGCCCGCGCCGCCATTTCCACAGAAGTAGTGAGCCGACGCCGTACACCGTCAAGATCGGGGCCGCCCACGAAAGCCAGTAGCCGAGAGTTGGGCCGGGCACGCCCGGAGCCCTGTCCCGCACACGACAGCACCACTCGGAGACCCGCCACCGGCAGCGCCAGCCGGCGCTCCCGCACGCCCATAGACGCAATCGCACCCACCGTCACCCGGCAGAAGCCGTCCTCACACTCCATGAATCAGCGGGGCTAACGCAGGCCTGATCTCCGACTCCCGCGGTCGCCAGCATGACCTCATGCCGGTGGTCGAGCTCATGCGCTGGGCGGTAAGTAATGCGATTCCCTTCAAGCACGGCATGCCTATCGCAGACTATTGAGCCGCAGTCTCTCCACTCACTGCTCTGGCTTGAGGCCATCGCCCGGGTCTGAACCGCGCACCAGCCCACCATGGTCATGCTGACGGACGCCGGACGACCACAGTCGATAGCGGTGTGAAGAACTCGTCGTCGCCGAAGACCTTGGTGAGGTGTAGGAAGCGTGGTGCGCACACGTATCGGATCGCCCTGAGTCGCACCGTGACCCCCGGGAGTTGATCGGCGAGTTGCCTGGCGATCGCCCGGCCTTCGCGGTACCACGCGGCAGGGTCGATGCCGCCGGCCCATTCCGGCAGGGCGAACCCTCCGTTCGGCAGGCCGAGCTCGGCAGCGGCCCTATCGTCATCCCGCCCGTAGTCGAGGAATCCGCGGTGCCAGTCCTCGTTCCACTGCCGGAGTCGGTCCTCGAGCTGGGAGGTGAGCCCGAGGCTGCGCGGGGTCGGAAAACCCCGGGGGCCCGGACCGGCGCGGAGCCGGGGCGGCTGGTGATATGGCAATGCCCCGCCCCCAGGCCCCACTTGACCCCGTACTCCGGCATGAGTTTCAGTGCCCCCGGTACATCTGGATCGGGCTCATTGCCGGGCATCCGCCAGCCGTCCTCACGCGTGATCTGCCCGGTCAGGGCGCAGACGTAGCCCAGCTGATCAGCCGCCAACTCGCACACCACGTACTTCTCCGCGCAGCAGAACACGAAATGCTCCGGGAAGTGCTCACCGAGGCGCTCCGCGAGTGCGTGGCCGCGGTCGAGCCAGGCCATCTCGTCGAATCCGTCCGCCCACACGGGCTGATCAACCGGACGGTCACCGAGGTGACGGAAATTGGTCTTGAACTGTCCGATCCAGTCCTCGATCTCGTTCCGCAGAGCCTGCGGGATCTGCAGGTCTGCCGCCACGCCCTGGTCGTACCCCGGATGGCCGGGTGGGAACACGTCAGGGGAGGCGGAAATGTAGGGCCGGTAATTGATGACCGGGTGCAGCGCGAGAATTCGGCGATTAAACGGGCCCAGGTCAACGGGAACCCGGCACGCCGCACGACACAAGTGCGAGGCACGCAGCTCATGGAAGGTTCCATCCGGCGAGACACGCATCAACTCAGAGTATCCCGCCCGGGCCTCGGGCAATCAGCAATGGGAACCAGCACGAGACCGCCGCGGAGACACGTGTCACCACTGGGGTTCGACGACAAGCCAGGCGACGACACCCTCGAGAGCCCATAACGCATCCGTGGTGTCGACCAGGTCCCTGCCCTCCTCCACTCGCCCTTCCTCCAGGAGAGCGGCCGGATGCTCGACCGCCGCCTCGTAGGTGACGCGCGCCTTCTGTCCGGTCAGTGTCCCGCACGACCCCGACGGAAAGTTTGGCTCCACAAACTCTGACGGCGATGGCCCGGGCCATTCGGGCACATCGTCGACAGTCGCGGTGGTGTCGACCATCCCCGGCTGACAAACGATCACCGACTCAGGGAACGCGAGTTCCCGGGCCGTGGGCGAGGGCGCGCTCTCGACCGGTGTCGCCTCGGTCGGCGCCGGGCCAGATGTACCGTCGCTGCCGCACCCTGCCACCAGTGCCGCTCCTGCGAAGCAAGCGCCAACGCGTGCGCCATATCTCCTGAGCATCGCTGTCTCCTCTCCCAGTCATGGGCCGAACGTCGAGCTGCGGCGACCGGCGTCGCGGTTGGCAGGATCAGAAGTGCATTCCACGGTATCGAGACCACCGACCTCGGCCCTGGAGAAGCTGGCGCACGCGTTTTTATACGGTGAGGCCACAGCGAGGACGGCGGGGAGGTGTAGCGCCAGTGGAGGCGATGAGGCCGGTTGAGGTCCCTCGGCAGGACCCTCCCGCGCCGTGGTGGAAGCGGTGGGGTTGGCGGATCTGCGCCGCGATCGCGCTTCTCACGGTGGTGGTGCTGCGGGCGGTCGGCGAACCTCTCGTTCTGGTCTGCGGCATCGATAGGTGCGGGCTTCGGCATGGTGTGGCTGGTGACCGAGTCGGCCCTGACGCGGGTGAATCAGGATGTTCCGGCAGAGACCAGGTGACATCTCGTCAGTCGGCCCACGGGCACTTCGCGATCGGGTTTAATGCAGGCTATGCGTCGACTTATCTCACGTTCAGGTTTATCCGTCGCTGCTCTGCTCGTGCTGACCGCGTGCGGGGGTGAGGACACCGAGGCGACCACGGCCACGCCGGGCGCCGATACGTCAGCGGCCACCGTCACGGACACCGCTACGGCGGCGGAGAGCACAACTGCTGAGGCAGGGGGCGACCCCGTCGAGATCGCGGTCTGCGACCTGCTGAGCGACGAGGTGATCGAGGCGGCGACCGGGCGCACGCCTGCATCCTCGAAGGTGTGGACGCTCGGGGTCTCGGCGGACGAGGGGGAGTTCGCGTGCAGCTGGTCCGATCCCGAGGAGAGCGAGTTCGTCCACATCACGGTCTGGGCGCCGCCGGCCGACGTGAACGCGGAGTTCGAGGAACTGCGCAGCGGACTGTTCTATGACGAGGACGTGCCCTCCCCGGGCATCGGCGACGACTCGTTCTACCGACTCGCCGGTGTGGGCGAGTTGGGAACGGTCGTGTTCCTCTCGGACGGGATCCTGCACAAGATCGACCTGAGCAACCCGGCCGACGCCCCCGCGACCGCGGAACAGGAAGAGGAGGCGCGGAGAACACTCGTCACCCTCGCGGAGGGCGTCATCTGACAGGCCCACCCGCCCACTGCTTCACCGCTTCCGGACTTTGTCGACACCACTGCGGGAATCTGACCGATTTTTCGCAGTGGTGACGACAAAACTGGTCGGGGGCCGGGGGCCGGGGGTTGGTGCGGCGGGGCGTGGGCCGCTGACGGGTCACATGGAGAGTGCCGGTGGCGCCCCCGGCGAGGGCGGACCGCTCGGGAGAATGGGGAGCAGGCTGGCGTTGTGGTCGTCGGTACCCACGTAGTCGTCGGCGACCCGGTGCAGTGACGCCGACGCGGCACGCACCGCGGCGACCAGGGCCCGGTCCCCGGCGAGCCAGGTGTCGACCAACGCT
>NZ_JAALDM010000005.1 GCF_014144865.1 Dietzia aerolata
GCGTACGAGGTCACGGCGTCGGCGAGCCGGTCCGCCGCCGAGACCGCGGGGATCCACGCCGCCGCGGTGCGTCCGCCCACCCCGGGTTCCGCGAGCGCCCGACGTAGGCGGAATTGGAGGTCGGCGAGGGCGCGATAGGACGCGCGGCGCGCGGCCACAAGATCTAGATGACGACGACGAGACCGACCGTCCACGTCGGGAATCGGCTGCGAGGCCAGCCGCAGGTGCTCGGCGATGCGGTCCATGGCTGTGGCGAAGCTGTTCGCGATCCAGACCCGGCGGCTGTGCGGCCAGATCAGATAACCGAAGACCAGTACCACCAGGCCGCCCACGATCGTGGCCCCGATGCGCTGCACGCTGAAGTTCGCGGTCTCGTCGCCCGGCTGGATGACGTCCACGAGCAGGATGACCGCCGGGGCGATCGCGACGGCCTGTAGCGCGTAGGACCGCATCATGAAGTACGGGACGCAGGCCGACAGGAGCCCGATCGCCACGCCGATCGCCCACCCCTTGGGCACGAGAAAGAGGATCACGGTCGCGATCACCGCGCCGACCGCCGTCCCGACTACCCGCAGCACCGCCCGGGAGAACACCGAGCCGAAGTCGGGTTTCATCACCAGACAGACCGTCAGAGGGACCCAGAACCAGTGGCTGAACGGAAAATACATCTTGGCGCCCACCGCGATCCCGTAGGCCAGTGACAGTCGGCAGGCGGCCATCAGGACCTCGTTGCTGAAGGCGGACGTCAGCAGCGGCTCGTGGGCTCGCTGGGAACGCGACGTTCCGCGGTGGGAAGCCCTGTGGTCGGCCGGGCGGATTCTGCTCGAGTGGGGGCTCACGCGGGGGCCTGAGCGGGAGACCGACCGTGGGTCCGCCGGCCGGTTCAGGGCCAGGGCGAGCTGGTCGACACTGCGGCCGAGCATCCCGTCGGCGTATGGTCCGGGGGTTGATGGTGGTGTCGTCGTCGTCACATATTTTGGTCAGTCCGGGACGTTACGCCGGGCGCCGACGTGGACCCGTGGGGCGTTGCATTATCGCCGTTCTTCCCGCGATCCTTCCCGCGGCAGCGCAGGCCCGTGGCCTCGACCTCGGCGGCCAGCACGGCGAGGTGATCCGCGGCCACCGACGCCGCCACGGGATCGGTCCCGGCCACCAGGAACGCCTGGGTCCGATCCGCGGCGGTGAGCGCCTGGCCGTCCAGTACCCACACCCGCGTCGACCAGGAGGGCCGGGCGGTGAGCTCGGCAGCCCGACCGACCGCCGCTTGGTAGGCCCCGGTCGCGCGGCGTCGGGCCTCGGTGGTGCGGTCCCCACCGTCGGCGAGGTCGGACGTCCTGGCCGCGGCGAGATCGGCCAGGGCCTGCAGCAATGACACGGTGACGATCCGCTGCGGACGGCGGGGATTGATCAGCATCTCCGCCGCCAACAGCGCGGCATAGAAGAGCGCGCCGACGACGTACAGCCCGATCGCGGTCCACCAGTTGACATGTGGAACTCCCATCGCGATGGCGGCGACCAGCAGGAACTGCATACCTCCCACCGAGAACGCGGGTCCCGGGCCGGCGATCGCGCCCGCGATGAACGCGACCACCGCGGCGAGGACCATGAGCGCCGGCAGCGGCAGATTCTGGGCGAACCCGAGGAGATATCCTGCCGCCGCGATGGGGGTGGAGACGGCGATGATGAGGAAGTTCAGGCGATAAGTGCCCTCGCGCTCGCCCGCCGCCAACAGGAGCGCGGCCAGGCCCACCCACATTCCGTCAGCGTGTGACCGAGCAGGGCGCCGAGCACGAACGGTAGTCCGACGGAGACGCCGGAGCGGATCGTGTGGCCGACGGGCACGCGCGCGGGGGCCACGTGCGCGACGGCGCGGATCCAGTCGGCGGGAGCGCGGGGGACCGGGACGGTCAGAGGGGTTGGAGTGGGCGGAGTGGGCGGGCCGGTCAAGGGGAACAACCTCCTGAGGGTCGGCCTCACCCTATTCCCGGCGGCGAACCGGCGCGCATAAATGGAAACTCACGTCGGTGGGGCGGTGGCCGGGGTCGTTTGGGGTCGTGCGGAGCCTGCCGGGGTCGCCCGGCGTGCCTGCGGCGGGGGTGGCGCAGGCACGGCAGGGAGGCGGCAGAAAACCCCGGCCACCTGAACGTGCTGGTGACCGGGGTTTTCCGGATTGTGCGCCATCAGGGACTCGAACCCCGAACCCGCTGATTAAGAGTCAGCTGCTCTGCCAATTGAGCTAATGGCGCTGGTCTTGCGTGGTGCCCCGCGTCCTGCGGTGCGAGAAGAACAGTAACAGGGCCGCCAGCGAATCACGAAATCGCCTGCTCAGGGGGGCTGGCCGGAAAATGGTTGATAGGGCACCCTTTATTGTTTCGATATGGAACACCAGGGTTTTCCCAGGCATAATGACCCGGAGACATCCCCTTCGGCCGTGGCCATGGGCGGGGGGAAGCAACATCGGAAGGGGCCATCAAGTGAACCTGCGTACAACGGATCGGACGGGGCGGCGGTCGACGTGGGCCCGGTCCAAGGGTCGGCTCGCGCTGGCCGCCGTGTTCGCCGGAACCCTTGTGCTCACCGGGTGCACCATCGGCGACGGCGGTTCGGGCAACGGCGAGCAGGCGGCCGAGGCTCCGGCCGAGCCGGCCGCCGAGATCGACGTGTCGGTCGCTGACGGCTCCCTCGACGCCAATCCGGCCGAACCGATCGTTCTCACCGCCGAGAACGGGAAGCTCGACACCGTCGTGATGAAGAACCCGGAGGGCGTCGAGGTTCAGGGTGAGTTCAACCCCGAGTCCACCGAGTGGCGGACCACCGAGGAGCTCGGCTACGGCAAGCAGTACACGCTCGAGTCCACCGCCACGGACGAGGCGGGCCTGGTGACCCGCAGCAATTCCACCTTCAGCACCCTGACGCCCGAGATCATGACCGCCGCCTACCTCACGGTGGGCGAGGGCGAGGTCGTGGGCATCGGGCAGCCGGTGGCGATCATGTTCGACGAGCCGATCGCGGACCGCCATGCGGCCCAGGAGAACATCCACATCACCACCACCCCCGAGGTGGAGGGCGCGTTCTATTGGGTCTCCAACCAGGAGGTGCGCTGGCGCCCGCAGGAGTACTGGGAGCCCGGCACCGAGGTCGACGTGCACGTGGACATCTATGGCGAGGACATGGGTGGGGGCATGTACGGCCAGGAGGACAACCAGGCCACCTTCACGATCGGCGACGCCGTGATCTCGCGGGTCGACGACTCGACCAAGCAGATCGTGATCGAGCGCAACGGCGAGGTCATCAAGACCATGCCCACCTCGATGGGTAAGGCCGCGACCCCGACCCCCAACGGCACCTACGTCATCGGCGAGAAGCACGCGTCGATGATCATGGACTCCTCTACCTACGGCGTGGCCGTGGACTCGGCGGACGGCTACCGCACCCCGGTCCAGTACGCCACGCGCATGTCCTACAGCGGCATCTTCATCCACGCCGCGCCGTGGTCGGTGTGGGCGCAGGGCAGCCAGAACACGAGCCACGGCTGCCTCAATGTCACCACCGCCGACGCCAAGTGGTTCTACGACAATGCCAAGCGAGGCGACATCTTCGAGGTCTCCGGCACCGTCGGCGGTACCCTGCCCGGCTGGGACGGTCTCGGCGACTGGAACGTCCCGTGGGAGACCTGGAAGGCCGGCAACGCCGACCAGGGTGCTGCCTGACCGATGGATTCCACCCGGCTCGGGATGTGGATCGCCATTGGCGTCGCACTAGGGGTGTCCCTCGGTGCTGCGTTCGGCAACGTCGGCCTGGGCGTGGCGTTCGGTCCCATGATCGGCATCCTGATCTGGGTGATCGAGTCCGCCTGGCGGAAACGCTCCGGCGGGGCGGACCGCCGCGCCGGCCTCGGGGATGACCCCGTCGATCCCACCGAAGGTTCCTTCGACTGACCTCAGCGGACATCGGCGCGGTCCCGGCTGGCCTGCGGCTCGACAGCGCCGGGCCCGGTTGCCACTGGCCCGGCTAGCTCTCCGTCCGGTCGGCCCCGGCCCGGCTGGCTCCGGCCCGTTCGGCCGCTCGCCGGTCAGCCCGGCGGAAGAGCACTCGCCCGGGTGCCGCGGTGACGCCATGGGTGACGGTGCTGGCCGCCACGATCAGCGTGCCCAGCCCCAACAGCACGGGGTCCGGGCCCGCCCTGGACGCCTCCTCGGTCAGATAGAACACCGCCGCGACGCCGACGGGGCCGAACCAGCCGAGAAATGCGGCGTTGTGCGCACGCAGCCCCAACGGCCGCATGAGCGCGAAGATCACGGGTGGGCGCCGGAGCACCAGAACGGCGACGGTCAGCCCGACCGCAGTCCACCCGAGCTGACCCCACTGCTCCCAGGGCAGCATCGCGCCGAAGGCGATGAAGAACGGCAGGACGGCGAACTGGTTGACCGCCTCGTCGATCTCCACCTCGACCCGCCGCTCCTCACCGGCGCTGGTGCGGTTGAAGGCGAGACCGGCGACGAACGCCGCGAACACGCCGTTGACGCTGATCAAGCCCGAGACGCCGAGCACCAGGAGTGTCAACAGCAGGGTGAACATGAGCACGGGGCCGTTCTCGACGCTGTGGTGGCGTTCGGAGAAATGCAGCGCCTTGGCGGCGGACACCCCGGCGACGACGCCCACCACGAGGGCGCCGATGATCTGCCACCCGATCTCCGAGGCGGCCGATCCCGCGGTCAGCGGGGTCGCCACCACCAGCGCGACGAGGACCAGCGGCAGGGCCAGTCCGTCGTTGGCGCCCGACTCCAGGGACAGCAATTGCCGGTCCTGCTCAGGGAGGTCCTTCTCGGCGTCGTCGCCGGTGACGGCACTGGAGGCCAGGACCGGGTCGGTGGGACAGATCGCCGTCCCCAGCAGCAGGGCCGCCGCGAGCGGGAGTCCGACGGTCCACATGGCCAGGCCGGTGGAGATCAGTGCCATTGCGGGTAAGGCCACGACGAGCAGCAGGGTCAGCTTCTTCCAGTGCTGCCGGATCGCGGAGAAGGGGTAGCGCAGCGCCACGCCCATGACGGAGATGCCCAGCAGGATCTCCGCGCCGGTGTGGAGGGTGGACTGGTCGCGGACGATGTCGGGCAGGTCCAGCACGCCAGTGACTGCCGGCCCCAGAATCACACCCGCGACGAGCGCGATCAGGGGTTCGGATACGGGCCAGCGGTGAATGCGCGCCGACAGGGCGACGATCACCACCCCGAGCGCACCGACGGCGGCGAGCAACAGGTCAAGTGTGGACAACGGCCCTCCTGGCTGGGTCGGATCACCCGCACCATAGGCACGGCCAGGTCGTTGTGCATCCGGCTCCCGCACGTCGGGGGCGCGGGCCTGCAAGAGTGATCGCATGACCGTCGAGCGCGAGATCACCGCCATCACCGACCTTGCCCACGGCCGCCGCCTCAACCCGGCAGCCGTGGGCTGGTCCCGTTCACCGGTGTTCCGGACCGCGATCTCGGGTTGGGGCCGTACCAAGCGGTGGGAGTACTGGGGGGTCGTCACCGAGCACTTCGTGGTGGGACTGACCGTCGCCGGGCTCGATTACCTCGCCAACTGCGCCGTGTATGTGCTGGACCGCGCCACGGGCGTGGAGACGGTGCGTAGCGGGATCACGCCGTTCGGCGCGCCGGGCTTCAGCGATGTGCCGGGCGACGGAACGATCCACGCCGCAGCGGGACCCGGGTCGTCGCGGGTGGAAATAAAGATTGACGACGACGACAACGCCGCCGACCGCATCACCTCGATCAGTGTGCGGGCGACGGGACTTCAGGTGGATCTGGCGGTTCGTCGGCAGGATCACGACAGTCTCGGGGTGGTCGTGCCCTGGGGCGAGAAGCGGTTCCAGTACACGCTCAAGGACCTGGCCAATCCGGTCACGGGCAC
Source organism: Dietzia aerolata (assembly GCF_014144865.1). Classification (GTDB taxonomy): domain Bacteria; phylum Actinomycetota; class Actinomycetes; order Mycobacteriales; family Mycobacteriaceae; genus Dietzia; species Dietzia aerolata. The sequence goes on from NZ_JAALDM010000005.1 coordinate 5,911, forward strand.
GGTGACCCTCGACGGGGCGGTTCGCGACCTGGGGCCGGGCTGGGCCGTGCTGGACCGGGGACGCGGCCGGTGGCGGTACTCGAACGTCTGGAACTGGGGCGCGGGCAGCGGCGTGGTGGACGGCTCCACGCGCGCGATCCAGGTGGGCGGCAAGTGGACCGACGGCACCGCGTGCACGGAGAACGGGATCCTCGTGGACGGCCGGATGCACAAGATCGGCGAGGACCTCCGCTGGAGCTACGACGTGCTCGACCGGGCCGGGCCATGGCGAGTCCAGGGGGAGCGGTTGGACGCCACCCTCACGCCGTTCCACCAGCGGCGCGACCTCACCGAGCTCGGAGTGCTGGCGGTCAAGACCTGGCAGGCCTTCGGCGTCTGGAGCGGTAGCGGGGTCCTGGACGATGGCACATCTGTCTCGTTGGACGGGCTGGTCGGCTGGGCGGAGGAGTCCCGCAACCGCTGGTAGGGCAGTCGCCGACGGCAGCTGGGATCGGCTCCTGAGAGCCGGTTTAACCGGCGGTTTCAATTCGCCCCCACGCGATCGTGTCGGTGAAAGTCGCGGGGTTGCTTGCGGAATCCCGATATTTCGACATGGTGCAGGGCAACATCGAATCCGGGGTGGGGTCGCCTCGTTAATGGGTGTTCGTCAGAGCGACCGAGTACGCTAAGCAGGAATTAATCCTATGGGTGAGATCACGTCTGTCCTGGGATTGTGTTGCGGCCCCGGTGACAGGTGAGTCACCTGGGCCGTCCGTTCGCGCTGTGCTCAGCGTGGATCGAGCTTGAGTGACAGTGAAGGGGAGGTACATGCGTAACGCCTTCAAGGTGCTTCGTCGCGACCTCACGCGCATCCGTCGGGCGCCGAAGTCGTGGGCGATCATCATCGGCCTACTCGTGTTGCCCTCCCTGTATGCCTGGGTCAACATCATCGCGTTCTGGGACCCGTACGGTAACGCCGATCACATCAAGGTGGCCATCGTCAACCAGGACGAGGGCGCGAGCACGGAGCTCACCGGTGAGGTCAACGTCGGCGAGCAGGTGGTTGATCAGCTCAAGACCAACGACCAGCTCGGCTGGCAGTTCATGGATCATGATGCCGCGATGGACGCCGTCAGATCCGGTGAGAGCTACGCCGCGATCGTCATGCCGCCGGACTTCTCCAAAGACCTGTTGACGATCATGACCGGCGATTTCATCCAGCCGGAGTTGGAGTACTACACCAACGAGAAGGCGAACGCGATCGCCCCCAAGATCACCGAGGTCGGAGCGTCGACCCTGGATACGCAGATCAACTCGAACTTCGCCGCGACCGTCGCCCAGACGATCGCGGAGCAGGCGGAGAAGGCGGGGGTCGACACGGGGGATTGGCTGATCGACTCCCGCAACGAGACGCTGTCGGCGTTGGATCAGGCTCTGGCGACGGTGCAGGCCACCCGCATGAGCCTGACCGAACTGGGGGACGCGCTCGGGCCCGGGAAGGACGCCATCGGCGATGCCAAGAGCGCCCTGCAGCGCGTGGATTCCGCGATGGACGATGTCTCCGCTGCCGCGACCGATGCGCAAGCACTGGTCAACGAGGTTCAGCGGGACCTGGTCGGTTTCTCGGAGAACCTGTCGGATGCCTATGTCTCCGGCGCATCTAACCTCACCAGCGCGACCTCGCGCCTGAACGAGAGCGTCGGGCAGGTCTCCGCCGGCGCTGACGCAGCCCGCACCGCCCTGTCGTCCGCGCAGCGTGACGTGCAGGCGGTCATAGCCGCCAACGAGGCACTGCTGGCCACCTTGCGCCCGGTCGCGGCCGCGATTCCCGCCGGGGTTCCGGCAAAGGCCCAGGCCGAGCAGGTGATCAGCGACCTGGAGGCGCAGACCGCCCGCGACCGCGAACTTCTCGCAGCACTCGACGCCGCGCACGCCGGGGTGTCCACCATCTCGGGGCAGACGGCCGCGGCCTCCGAGGCGGTGCGCGCCGTCGAGAGGTCGTCGGCGGGACTGCACGCCCTGCTGGCCGATGCGTTCCCGGGCCTCAACCAGTCCATGGCGTCGCTGTCCGCGAGCGTGGGCGCCCTGACCACCGCACTGGATTCACAGCAGACGCTCGTCGGCGAAGCCGTGGACCTGCTCACCGAGCTCGAGTCGCTTCTCGACGAGACCGGCACGGCCGTGTCCTCGCTCGACGGCAATCTCGGGGACATCCAATCGGACCTGAACACCCTGCAGACGGACCTGGACGCGATCAGTGCGGCGGACATCTGGAACCAGGTGAGCCTGCTGACCGACCTTGATCCCGAGTCGATCGCCGCGTTCATGGGTGGGCCGGTCACGGTGCACGAGAACGACCTCTTCCCGGTTCCGGCATATGGGTCGTCGATGGCGCCGCTGTTCACCAACCTGTCCCTGTGGATCGCCGGCTTCGTGCTGATGGTGCTGTTCAAGCTGGAGGTCGACACCGAGGATGTCGAGGGACTGACCGTCAGGCAGGCCTACTTCGGTCGTTGGTTGCTGTTCGCGGTGATGAACATCATCCAGGCACTGCTGGTGAGCATCGGCAACGTCCTGATCGGTGTGCAGACGGCGAACGCGGTCGTGTTCGTGGTGACATGCGTCTTCATCGGACTCGTCTATATGTCGATCATCTATGCCCTGTCGGTGTCATTCGGCTATATCGGTAAGGGCATCGCGGTGCTGCTGGTGATCATGCAGATCCCGGGTGCCTCCGGCATCTATCCGATCGAGATGATGCCGGAGTTCTTCCGGGCGCTGTTCCCGTTCTTCCCGTTCACCTACGGGATCGATGCACTCCGCGAGACCATCGGCGGCTTCTACCACCTGTACTACTTCAAGTACCTGGCCGTTCTCCTCCTCTTCGCCGCGCTGGCCTTCTTCCTGGGGCTCCTCCTGCGGCAACGCCTGGGGAACTTCTCGCGACTGTTCAACACCAAGTTGGCCAGCACCGGGCTGTTCCTCAGCGAGGACGTGCAAACCCTGGGGTCGCGTCGTCGCCTGACGCAGCTCGTGCAGGCCCTGACGGACAAGGAGAAGCTCCGCGAGGTCAACGCCAAGCGCCGGCACTGGCTCGATGCCAACCACAAGACCGTGCAGCGCGGTGCGGTGCTCATCGGGCTCATCGGAACCGCGGTGCTGTGCGCCATCGGTTTGGTGTTCCCGGACGCCAAGGCCACCGTGCTCGGCATCTGGGGTCTGCTGGTCCTGCTCGTGATGGGTGCGATCGTCGCGATCGAGTACATCAACCAGAGCGTCATGTTCGGTACCGAAGTTCTCGATCTCCCCGAGGACGAGGTGAGGCTGGTGCTGGCGGCGGAAGAAGCAGCCATCCGACCCGATGCACGACTTGACCAGCTCGAGAAGCGGGGGCAGCACGCGTGAACAACGTCTTCACCCTGATTCGTCAGGACTTCAAGCAGGCCATCAGCAATCCGATCTCGGTGATCGTGCTGGTCGGAGTCGTACTGATCCCGTCGTTTTTCGCGTGGTTCAACGTTCTCTCGAGCTGGAAGCCGTTCGACAATGTCGACAACCTCAAGGTCGCGGTCGCCAGCTCCGACGAGGGGTACGAGAGTCCGCTGTTCCCCATGCGGATCAATGTCGGCGACACGGTGGTGTCACAGTTGCGGGCCAACAGTGACATCGACTGGCAGTTCGTCTCCGAAGAGGAAGCCGTGGACGGCACCAAGTCGGAGGAGTACTACGCGGCGATCGTGCTGCCCGCCGATTTCAGCCAGAAGATGCTGACCTTCATCTCCCCGGGTGCGACGCCGGTGGAGATCGACCTCTACGTCAACGAGAAGAAGAACGCTCTCTCATCGCTGATCACCGGTGAAGCCGCCACAGATGTGTCGACTCAGATCAACACGAGCTTCACGCAGACACTCGACGAGGTCGGACTGGCCCTGGTGTCGTCCCTGTCCACGTACCTCGAGGACTCCGACGCACAGGCGACCCTGGATCGCATGGAGTCCGAAGTCGGCAACATCTCGGCGCAACTGAGCTCCGGGGCGACTACCGCCGAGTCCTTCGCCGTGGTGCTCTCGTCTGCCGACTCCCTCCTGGCCAGCGCGGACTCGCTCGCCTCGTCCACCTCGGAGGCGGTCCGAGACACCTCCGGGGCGATCGGCGAGGGCGCCGAGGCCGTGAACTCCGCGCAGGGCGTCCTCGGGTCGGCGGCGAATCAGCTGTCCAATGCCTTCGCCATGAGTGCCCAGAGCTTTGAGACCCTCCGCGCGGAGGTCAATCGGATCCTCGGTCCCGGAGCGACGGGCCAGCAGACCGGAAACGGTCTTTCGCAGGCCTCCGACGGGGTGTCCCAGCAGATCACCGCCTACTCCGGCATGCGTGATCAGTTGCGGAGCCAGGCATCGACCCCCGGCCTCGACCCGGTGACGCGGGATGCGATGAACCTGCTCGCAGACCGGCTCGACGCCGTCGTGGATCGCCAGCAGGCTCTCGAGCAGCGTCTCGACGCGGCCGCCTCGCCCGCGTCGCAGGGCGGGCTCGATCGAGGCGCCGCCCGCCAGGGGATCCTGCAGGACGTGGACGCCGCACAGGCCGCCATCAACGGGGCCCGTGACCAGTACACGAACAGCCTGCGCCCGAAGCTGGAGCAGCTGGGGACCGACCTGCGCGCGGTGGGAACAGAATTCGCCGGGATCGGACAGGACCTGCAGGCGGCCGAGCAGTCGTTGGCCGCGGGCGGGGGAGCGCTGTCCCAGGGGCTGTCGGACGGGGAGACCGCACTGCGGTTGCTCGCGAGCGACCTGCGCGACTCCTCGGACACCTTCAGCGAGCTCGAGGACGCCCTGCAGCGGGCCGCCGAGACCGGCGACATGAGCGAGATCACCGAGATCATCGGCTCGGATCCGTCGAAGTTCGCCGCCGAGCTCGCCTCACCGGTGGCGCTCAATACGATCCCGGTGTTCAAGGTCGACAACTTCGGCTCCCAGATGGCGCCGCTGTACACGGTCCTCGGACTCTGGGTGGGCGCGCTGCTTCTGTCCGTGCTCATCCGCACGGAGATCGACCGGGATTCCCTGCCGCCGTCGGCGCGTTCCCTCAAGCCGTGGCAGGAGTACTTCGGTCGCTACCCGATCTTCGGTGGACTGGCCCTGATGCAGAGCACGATCCTCTTCGTGGGTCTCATCGGCTTCGTCGGTGTCCGTCCCGCACACCCGTTCCTGCTGATCCTTGCCGGCTGGGTGATGTCGTTCGTCTTCTCACTGATCACGTACACACTCGTATTGACCCTGGGCGAGGCGGGTAAGGCGGTCGGCGTGCTCCTGCTCGTCGTCCAGATCTCGGCGGGTGGGGGAGCGTATCCGCTGTCGGTGCTGCCGCAGTGGTTCCAGAACATCAGTCCGTTCGTCCCCGTGTCCCACGCGACCACAGCGGTGCGTGCGGCTATCGGCGGAATCTACGACGCCGACTACTGGAAGGCACTGGGCTGGCTGCTGCTGTTCACAGTGCCGTTCCTGTTCCTCGGACTGGTTCTCCGCCGGGGTGTCCGGAAGTTCAACGACGATCTCAACTCGTCGCTGGAGGGCACCAAGCTCATGAGCGTGTGACCGCTGGGTAGAACGGTGGCCTGACAGGTGGGCGCTGGTAAAGACACATGTGCGGTGTCGGATTCGCAAGAGTCCGACACCGCACGTTTTTTTGCGGGCATGTTCAACGATGCCCCGCGGACTCAACTCGGGAGGGCGAGCACGAAAAGGGGCGAGGCCCACATCCGATCGGAGTCGATGCTCTGACCGAGGATGTGGGCCTCGCCCTCTCGGGGTGGCTGACGGGACTCGAACCCGCGACAACCAGAATCACAATCTGGTGCTCTACCAGCTGAACTACAGCCACCATTGCCGCCCTCGCGGACAGCGCCCACGACTTTACCTCCTCGCGCCCCGGGCGAGAAATCGGGCCGCCGGGATCAGTCCAGCGGGGGCAGGTCGGCGGCAGCCTGGGTGACCTCGTCGGTGGTGGGGCCGGGCTGAGCCACGAATGCGGTGGCGCGGTAGTACTGCAGCTCGCGGATCGACTCCTTGATGTCCGCCAGGGCGCGGTGCGACATGCCCTTCTCGGGCTGACCGAAGTAGATGCGCGGGTACCACCGCTTGCACAGTTCCTTGATGGAGCTGACGTCGATCATCCGGTAGTGCAGGTACGAGTTAAGGTCCGGCATATCGCGGGCGATGAACGCGCGATCGGTGGCGATCGAGTTGCCGGCCAGGGGCGCGGACCCACCCACGGGCACCCACTCGCGGATGTACTCCAGCACCGCCTTCTCGGCCTCGGCCAGCGTCACGGTGGAGGTGCGGATCTCCTCGGTCAGACCGGATGAGGCATGCATGTCCCGGACGACGGGCAGCATGGCGTCGAGCTTGGCATCGGGGGCATGAATGACGATGTCCACGCCCTCGCCGAGGATGTTCAATTCGGAGTCGGTCACCAGCGCCGCGATCTCGACCAGCGCATCGGAGTTCGTCTCCAGTCCGGTCATCTCGCAGTCGATCCAGACGATCCGATCGTTCTTGGACTCCTGGTGGGGAGTCGGTGTGGACGTGGAAGACGGTGAGGACGCGGGGGCGGCGGGGGTCGGCTCTGGCATTATTCGACTATATCGCCGACCACCGACACCACGCCCTACTGCCGAAACCCGCTCGACACCGACACTCTCACCGCAGACCACAAAGGAGCGCAGCGCATGACCCAGACCGACGCACAGCAGAAGATCGCCGCCGGCTACGCGACCGACTCGCCCGCGATCACTCTCGGCTCGGTGATGGTCGACGGCACGGCCGACCCCACGGCCCGGGTGGCGCTGCCCCTGTCGATGGTGAACCGCCACGGCCTGATCGCCGGCGCGACAGGAACAGGGAAGACCAAGACGATCCAGCTGCTGGTGGAACAACTGTCGGGAAATGGTGTCCCCGTCGTCGTCGCCGATATCAAGGGTGATGTGTCCGGCCTCGCCGCGCCAGGTCAGGTCAACCCCAAGGTCACCGACCGCGCCGCGCGCACGGGTGTCGAGTGGGAGGCCCAGGCCTTCCCCGTGGAGTTCGTCTCGCTGGGCACCGGCGGGATCGGCGTGCCGGTCCGTGCGACGATCACCGACTTCGGGCCCATCCTGCTGTCCAAGGTGCTCGGCCTCAACGCGACCCAGGAGTCGACGCTCGGCCTGATCTTCTACTGGGCCGACCAGCAGGGGCTGGAGCTGTTCGACCTCAAGGACCTTCGCGCGGTGATTTCGCACCTGACCAGCGACGAGGGCAAGGACGACCTCGAGGGCATCGGCGGCGTCTCCAAGGCCACGGCGGGCGTGATCCTGCGCGCGCTGGTGACTCTCGAATCGCAGGGCGGCGACACGTTCTTCGGCGACCCCGCCCTCGACCCGGCCGACCTCATGCGCACCCGCGACGGCCGCGGCGTGGTGACCGCCATCGAGCTCGGCGACCAGGCCTCCCGTCCGGCGCTGTTCTCGACGTTCCTCATGTGGATCCTCGCCGAGTTGTTCCAGGAGCTGCCCGAGAAGGGCGACGTGGACAAGCCCGAGCTGGTGTTCGTCTTTGACGAGGCGCACCTGCTGTTCAACGGCGCGTCCAAGGCGTTCGGAGAGCAGGTCGTGCAGACCGTCAAACTCATCCGCTCCAAGGGTGTGGGCGTGTACTTCTGCTCGCAGCAGCCCACCGATATCCCGTCGGAGGTGCTCTCGCAGCTCGGCGCGCGCGTCCAGCACGCCCTGCGCGCGTTCACACCGGAGGATCAGGCGGCGCTGTCCAAGACCGTCAAGACGTACCCGAAGTCGGACGTGTACGACATCGCCTCGGCGCTGACCTCGCTGGGCACGGGTGAGGCGCTGGTGACGGTGCTGTCCGAGCGCGGGGCGCCGACTCCGGTGGCGTGGACGCTCATGGCGCCGCCGCGCTCGCTCATGAACACGATCGGCGAGGAGGCCGTGACCGAGCAGGCGCGCGCGTCGGAGCTGTTCGCCAAGTACGGCGAGACCGTGGATCCGGTGTCCGCGTACGAGAAGCTGGAGCAGAAGGCCACCGCTGCGGAGCAGGGGCAGGTGGATGCCGAGGAGGCGGCGCGGCAGGCGGACCAGGCGCGGGAGGAGTCGCGGGAGCAGGCGCGTGGTGGCGCTGGTAGCGCGGCCGGCGGCGCCGGCGGTGGTGACGGTCAGGGTGGCGACGACGACGAGGGGTTCATCGCCAAGTCCCTGAGCAATCCCGCGGTTCGCAGCTTCATGCGTTCTGCCGCGTCGGCGGCGGGCCGGGAGATCACGCGCAGCCTCTTCGGGACCCGACGGCGCCGGCGCTGAGGCGGGTTGAGGCGGGTTGAGGCGGGCTGAGGCGCGCGTTGGCTGGCGGCTGATTCTGTGCGGCTATTCCGCGCTTCATCGGCCGCCAGTGCGTGCTGCAAGCCTGTCTTGAGTCAGTTCGCCCGCCCGAAGACGATACGCCTGCACGATTGCGCAGGTCTTTCGCCTTCGGAAATGTCAGCTGTAATTCGGCAGGTCATCCAGCCCGAGGCCGGCTCGCTCAGTTCTCGGCCTGCCCCTCGCCGAGCTTGGCGTAGAAGCGGCCCACGATGGGGGCCATGATCCCGCGAGGCGTGTAGTTGCCGGCCACCGACATGGCCTGGCTCAGCGGGCCGGGCACCACGCGCATCTTGTTGCGGGCCAGGGCGTCCAGCGAGATGCGGGCGGTGTAGGCGGTGTCCACCCAAAGTCGGTCGGGGACGATCCGGTCGACGAAGGTCTTGTCCTCCTCGGCGATCTCCTCGGTGCGCACGGGCCCGGGCGCGAGCAGGGTCACGGCCACGCCGGTGCCCTTGAGTTCGCCGCGCAGTGACTCGGAGAAGGTGTTGAGGAAGGCCTTGGATGCGGCGTAGGTGGCGTTGTTGGGGATCGGCATGTTGCCGGCCGCGGAACCCACGTTGAGGATCGCGCCACTTCCGCGCGAGGTCATGCCCGGGAGGACCGCCAGCACGAGGTCGTGGCAGGCGACAGCGTTGACCTGAACCTGGTGCTTCTCGTACTGCGGGTCGAGCGCGGCGATGGGCCCGAAGGTCGCGATGCCGGCGTTATTGCACAGGATCGAGATCTCCCGCCCGGCCAGCTCGTCGAGCAGCGGCTGCCGCGCAGCGGGGTCGGCGAGGTCGCAGGCCCGCACCTCGACGGTCACGCTGAACTCGGATTCGAGTCGCGTTTTCAGCTCGGCCAGGACCTCTTCGCGTCGCGCCACCACGATCAGCGAGTGTCCGCGCCGCGCGAGCTCGGTGGCCAGGGCCATGCCGATCCCGGACGAGGCTCCGGTGACGACGGCGCGGTTCGACGCGGTGGGCAGGGGGAGCGGCATGGTGCGTCCTCGGGTCTCGGTGGTGTATCTCGTTCGTGCCGGTTGGCCGTGTGGGCTCCCGGGTCGTTCCTGAGGGTACCGGTGCCGTCGGCGGGAGTCGCCCAGTGTGTAACCGGGAGGCACAAGGACAACACATCGGACGACGACCACACCGAAGCGAGCGACCTCAGTCGGCCGAGGCTGAGGCTGGCAATACGTCTATCGCTCCGCGCGGATTACGGCCCCGGTCATGGGTATGCGGGGCCGCGGTGGACCCGAGGCTGACCGATTTCGCCCAGAGGGATCGGCCCGGGAAGTCCTTGTGCGACCAGACCGAGTGAACCATTGTCGCTGGCAGCAGCGGTGGAATCAGTACATCGAGGTGCGCCTCGCGCTCGCGCGAAGTGACTTACATTCAGTGTTTCATTTGTCGTATGGCAGACACGGTTACCTTCCGGCCAGACGAGGAAGCAGCTCGAGCACTCGAGGCGTTGACGCGCGATGGGACTTCCGTCTCCACTGCGGTCCGGTTTGCTTTGATCGACGCGGCCCGTGAACGCGCCCGGGCGGCGATCCGGGCAGAGGCCGAAGCGCTGGCTGCCGATGAACAAGACCGTGCCGAAGCGGCCCAGGTACTGCGGGATATGGACAGTTTGCGTGCGTGGTGAGGTGTATCGCCTGCGGGAACCTCGCGATGTCAGGGGGAGTGAGCAGGCAGTTCGTCGATGTGCGGTAGTCGTCCAGTCGGTCCAGCTCCCGCTCTCGACATGGCTGGTGGAGCCCACGTCCACCTCGGCCCGCTCCGCGAGTTTTCGGCCCGAAGTTCAGATAGACGGGCGAACGACCCGCGTACTGGTGGAGCAGACCAGCGCAGTCGACCCGTCTCGGCTCGGCGACAGTGTCGGCCGACTGACCTTCGACGAACTGCGGAAAGTCGGGGCAGCCCTCCGGCTCATCCTCGAACTGTAGACCGGCCACAATATCGGCGCTCGGACGTGGAGTGATGGGTCAAATACTGGCAATGAGCACGGAGTGTTGCCTCGAGCCAGGCTGGTGGCATGTCAGCTCATCACCCTCGCCACGTCATTGCTGCGGTCGAGATGTTCTTCCAGTCGGATGTCGCACTCAGAGGATAGGTTCAAAGGCGTGAGCACCCCGGAGTCCGAATCCTCGCCCGCGAACGTATCCGCGGCGTTGTCGTCGTCGTCAAATAATCATTCGGCGGCCACCTCCCCACGTCCCGCTGCGCGCGGCCAGGTCACCGCCTGGGCGATGTGGGACTGGGGTTCGGCGGCGTTCAACGCGGTGATCGTCACCTTCGTCTTCTCCGTCTATCTCACCGACTCGGTGGGCAAGGACCTGGAGGAGCCATTCTCGGCGGCCACGTGGCTGTCCATATCGATCGCGCTGGCAGGCCTGGTCATCGCGCTCACCGCGCCGGTCATGGGGCAGCGCGCCGATCGTGGCGGGCGCCGACGCCGATCACTGGCGCTGTGGACGTACCTGACCGTCGCGATCATGCTGGCGATGTTCCTCGTCGACTCCGGCTCGCCCAACCCCTGGTTCTGGGTGGGGCTGGTGCTGCTCGCGGTCGGATCGATCACGTTCGAGTTCGCCGAGGTCTCGTACTTTGCGATGCTGCGGCAGGTCTCCACGCCGGCCACGGTCGGGCGCGTGTCCGGGTACGGCTGGGCGATGGGCTACTTCGGCGGCATCTTCCTGCTGCTCGCGGTGTTCCTGGGCTTCATCTCCGGCGACGGCGACACCCGCGGCATGCTCGGCATCCCCGTCGACGGCGGGCTCAACGTGCGGCTGGTGTGTCTGGTCGCCGCCGTGTGGTTCGCGGTGTTCGCGCTGCCGGTGCTGTTCAAGGTGCCGGAGAACCGCGCGAAAGATCTGAACGACGACGACAACACCCCCAGACCCGGATTCATCGAGTCGTACCGCATCCTCTGGGCCGACCTGAAGGCGCTGTGGCGACGCGATCCGCGGACGGTGAAGTTCCTCATCGCCAGCGCGATCTTCCGTGACGGACTGGCGGGCGTGTTCACGTTCGGGGCGATCCTCGCGGTGACCGTGTACGGACTCGCCCCGGGCGACGTGCTGATCTTCGGCGTGGCCGCCAACGTCGTGGCCGCACTCGGTGCACTGGCGGCAGGATTTCTCGACGACCGCATCGGCCCCAAGGCGGTGATCATCGGCTCGCTGGTCTCGATGCTGGTAACCATGACCGTGCTGCTGTTCGTCAGCGGCACCACCATGTTCTGGATCTTCGGGCTGCTCATGTGCCTGTCCGTGGGCCCGGCGCAGTCGGCGTCGCGCTCGTTCCTCGCGCGACTGGTCCAGCCGGGAAGCGACGGCCAGATGTTCGGCCTGTACGCCACCACCGGGCGCGCTGTCTCGTTCCTCGCGCCGGCCATGTTCGCCGTGTTCACGGCTATCTTCGCCACCGACCGCGCGGGCATCGCCGGCATCGCACTGATCCTGCTGATCGGGATGCTCCTGCTGCTGCCAGTGCGTACACCCTCGCGTGACGAGGCCGGTGAGCACTGGGCCCAGGATCCCTCGACGCCGTCGGTCTGACGCCCCCGGTAGCGCCGTCGCTGATGGCCCCGGGCGGCACCTGGCGCACGTACCCCGGCCGCCAGGAGTCGCTCCGTAAGCGGTTGCGGGAAAGCTATCTGGAAAATCGCTGCGCTGACTCACCCCGAGGGGCGTGACTCACATCTTGCGGGGGAGGCGGTCGAGGAGCTCCAGTACCGCGGCGGCGTCGTCGGCGATGTCGGAGAAGCCCGCGGCCCGAAGTTCGTCGTCGCCGATCCCTCCCGTGCGCACCGCGATCGAGCGGACCCCGAGCTTCGTTGCCGCGATGGCGTCCCAGGTGGCATCGCCGACCATGATCGCGTCCGTAGCGTCGACGCCCGCGCGGTCGAGGGCGATGCCGACAATGGTGGGATCCGGCTTGGCTTGGTCCACGTCCTCGCCGGTAGTCACGGCGTCCACGAACTCGTCCACGTCCAGCAACTCACGCGCCTCGCCGAACTCGGACGGCGGCGCAGACGTGGCCAGGACCGTGGTCCACCCGCGCTGATGCGCTCCACGCACGAGCTCGCGCGCCCCCGGAAGCAGCCGCAGCGAGTTGGCGGCCTCGGCGTAGTAATGGCTGTGCAGCTCCTTTGTCCGGCTCGCGATGTGGTCGCGAGCCGCCTGGTCGTCGATGCCGGCTACCTCGAGGAGTTCGGCGACGAGCGTGGCGCCGTCCTTTCCCACACGGCGGTGTACCTCCACGTGGGGCACGGTGGCACCAGCTTCGTCGAGTGCGCGATGCCACGTCGATACGTGCACGTACGTGGAGTCGACCAAGGTGCCGTCCACATCCAAAAGCAGGGCGCGGCGGCGGGTGCGGGAGTCCGGATCAGCCATGCCTCGACCGTGCCCGCGCGGGCGGGCGAGGACAACCGGTGGCGGCGGACGGGCGGCGGGCGCACCCTCGGTCCATGACACGCTTCGGCTACACCCTCATGACCGAACAGTCCGGGCCCAAGGAGCTCGTGCGTTACGCTGCAGCCGCTGAGCAGGCGGGATTCGACTTCGAGGTGGCCTCCGACCACTACTTCCCGTGGTTGTGCTCGCAGGGGCACGCGCCGTACGTGTGGAGCGTGCTGGGCGCGGTTGCGCACGTCACCGAGCGCGTCGACCTGTGCACGTACGTGACCTGCCCGATCCTGCGCTACCACCCGGCCGTGGTCGCGCAGAAGGCCGCGACCATGCAGATCCTGGCCGACGGGCGGTTCATGCTCGGGATCGGCTCCGGCGAGAACCTCAACGAACACGTGGTGGGGCAGGGCTGGCCCGCACTCGACGAGCGTCACGAGATGACCGCCGAGGCGCTGGAGATCATCCGCGAGCTGTTCGACGGCGGACTCGTCACCTATTCCGGGGAGCACTTCCGTGTGGACTCGGCCCGGCTGTGGGACCTGCCAGAGACCCGCGTGCCAATCGGTGTGGCGGCGGGCGGGGAGAAGGCGCTGACGCGGCTGGGTCCGCTGGCCGACCACCTCATCGCCACCGAGCCCGAACCCGCGTACATCGACGGGTGGAACTCGATGGACAGTCGGCCGCGGATCGGTGACGGTGCCCGGGCGATCGCGCAGATCCCCATCAGTTGGGACCCCGAATCGGAGACGGCGGCGATCGAGCGCGCGCACGATCAGTTCCGATGGTTCGCCGGCGGCTGGGCGGCCAACGCCGACCTGCCCACCACCGCCGGGTTCGCCGCCGCGACGAAGTTCGTGCGGCCCGAGGACGTTGCCGAGCAACTCGCGTGCGGTCCGGACGACGACGCCATCGTGGAGAAGGTGCGGCCGTACTGGGAAGCCGGCTACACGGACATCGCGCTCATCCAGATCGGGGATTCCACGCTCGACCGGTTCCTCGCCGAGGCGGCACAGCCGCTGCTCGCACGGCTGCGAGAGGCAGCTGGCTGAGCTGGCCAGTGTTGGGCGCTGGTTGAGCAGTGAGGCGTGTCGAGAAGCGGGTTTCGCACATTTCTACTCGACCGACGTGTGCGAAACTCTCTTCGCGATGGGTGCTGTGGCACGAAACTGTCGCGCCACCTGAGCCAGGTGGCAGAAATGCGTCCTGAACAGCGAAAACGTGGGCGCCCCCGAGAGGATTCGAACCCCTGACCAGCCGGGTAGAAACCGGATGCTCTATCCACTGAGCTACGGAGGCAAGCGGCGCCCGCGCGAGGCGTCGCCGGAAGAATGGTAGCCGATCGCGGGGGAGAGCAGAGAAGGCGCGAATCGTCGTCCGGGGGTTCGGCTTTCTACGATGGAGGTCATGATGTCGTCGAAGGCCGCCCCTGGAAAGTCCCCGAAGGGGAAATCTGGCCCCGGCAAACCTGCCACCGGCAAGCCCGCGACCGCGAAGGCCGGCGCCGCGAAGGCCGGCAATGGGAGCGCCGCCCCCACCTGGCTCGGGCGACTCGGAGCTCGGGGGGTCATCCTGCTGGTGCTGCTGCTCGCCGCGGTGGCGGTGGCGGTGGTCATCCCGCTGTCGACCATGTCCACCGCAGAAGCGCTCGAGCTGATCGGCGTGCCCGACCCGGGGCCGCTGACCACCGCGGGGCTGCCGGCGGTTCGCGCGATCGGTGAGCTGCTGGCCTCGGTGGCGGTGGGGGCGGCGCTGTTCGCCGCGTTCTTCACCCCGCCGCAGAAGGACAAGACGCTCGATGTGGACGGGTACCGCATGCAGCAGATCTCGTCCTGGGCGAACTTCGCGTGGGCGGCAGCGGCGGCGCTGCTCATCCCGCTGACCCTGTCGGACGTGTCGGGCCGGACCCTGATCGAGTCGCTGCCGCCGGACCAGTGGCTGGTGGCTATCAACCAGATCGACGTGGCGTCCTCGTGGCGCTGGGCCGCGATCATCGCGCTGGTCGCGGCGATCGGCCAGCGGCTCACCCTGACCTGGCGCTGGTCCATCGTCTGGCTGGCGGTGACGGTGCTGTCACTGCTGCCGGTCGCCGCGACGGGCCACGCGTCCGGCAGCACGGCCCACGACCTGGCCACCAACTCGCTGATCATCCACCTGTTCGCGGCCGCGTTCTACGTCGGCGGGCTCGTCGCGGTGATCATCCACACCATGCGCGGCGGCACCCGGGTGGCGTTGGCGCTGCGTCGCTACTCGGTGGTCGCCACCGTCGCGATCGCCGCGCTGGCGTTCTCCGGCCTGATCAACGCGATCGTCCGCCTGCATCCGGCCGACCTGTTCTCCTCGACCTACGGCCTGCTGGTGGTGGGTAAGGCGCTGCTGCTGATCCTGCTGGGGATCTTCGGGCTCGCGATCCGTCGCCGCGTCATCGCCAAGATCGAGACGCGCAACGCCAACGCGCCGGTCGACCGGGCCACGCTGCTGCGGATCATCATGGTCGAGTCGGTGGTCATGGCGGGCACGATCGGCCTGTCGGTCTCGCTCGGCCGTACCCCGCCGCCCGCGCCGTTGTACGTGCCGACGAGGCAGGAGGCGCTGCTGGGCTTCGAGCTGCCGGGGCCGTTCTCGTTCGAGACGGTCTTCGGCCTGTGGCGCTTCGACCTTGTCCTGGGGCTGGCCTCGGTGGTCCTGCTGGGCCTGTACGTGTGGGGCCTGATCCACCTGCATCGCCGCGGCGACAGCTGGCCGCCCGGTCGCACCGCGTTCTGGGTGGCCGGCTGCGTGATGCTGTTCGTCACCACCTCGTCGGGCATGGGGATGTACATGATGGCGGACTTCGCCAGCCACATGGTCGGCCACATGATCATCTCGATGCTTGTGCCGATCTTCCTCGCCCTCGGCGGGCCGCTGACCCTGGCACTGCGCGCGCTGCCGGCCGCCGGCCGCGGCAACCCGCCGGGACCGCGCGAGTGGATCGTCGAGTTCATCAACAACCCGATCTCGCGATTCCTCACGCATCCGATCGTGGCGTCGATCCAGTTCGTTGCCGGCTTCTATCTTGTCTACTTCGGCGGGTTCTACGAGACGCTGGCCTCCGAGCATCTGGGCCACATGTTCATGAACGTGCACTTCCTGATCTCCGGCTACCTCTTCTACTGGGTGATCATCGGTGTCGATGCGGCGCCGCGGCAGTTCACGTCGATGTACATGATGATGGTCCTGCTGTCCTCGCTGCCGTTCCACGCGTTCTTCGGCATCCTGCTCATGAACTACCCGACGGTCCTGGCGGAGAGCTGGTACTCGGGGATAGGGCTGCCCTGGATTCCTGATCTTCTGCAGAGTCAGCGGGTCGGTGGCGGCGTCGCGTGGGCGATGGGGGAGATCCCTCTGTTCATCGTCATGATCGCACTCGGCTTCCAGTGGTATCAGAGCGATATGCGGGAGGCGCGGCGCTCGGAGCGGCAGGCCGATCGTGACGACGATGCCGAGCTCAAGGCCTATAACGAGATGCTCGCGCAGATGGCCGAGGGGGACCGCCGGCACTGATCGTGCCCACCTCGTCGTCGTCGTAAAAAATCTTTTCACACCGTCCGTCCCTGTCCACAGGGACGTCACCGCAGGCGGGTGGAAAGAGATATGACGACGACGACATCGTGCACTCTTCCTGACAGGAGACCGACGCCCGGTCGGTCCCGATGAGGCAGGAGAGTCCCATGTACGAGACCCAGACGACCGTCCGCGGCACCATCATCACCGATCCCGTCACCCGGCGCGTGGGCGACGACGAGGTGTTCAGCTTCCGCGTCGCCAGCAACACCCGCTACCAGGACCGCACGACGGGGGAGTGGAAGACCGGCGGCACGCTCTACTTCTCGGCGAACTGCTGGGGCAAGCTCGTGCCGCGCACCTCGGGGCGGCTGTTCAAGGGCGACGCGGTGATCGTGCAGGGCCGACTTCTCACCAATGAGTACGAGAAGGAGGGCCGCGTCATGCGTGACCTCGAGATGCGGGTCGGTGCGATCGGGCCGGACATGGCGCGGATGGACGTCACCGCCAAGAAGGTCAGGCACGAGTCGAACGGTCCCGATGCCGGTGACGGCGGGGTCCGGGGCGCTGATGGTCTCCGCGCGGTCGACGGTCCCGATGCCGAGGCGATGGCGGTCGGGTCGGTCCCGGCCGGCGGACACCCACTGGCCGCGGGCCTCGATTCCCCGGGACTGCGCGGTCTCGACGACGTGGACCCGGAGCTCGAGGACGAGGACTCCGAGCTGGAGCAGTTCGCGGGCGCCTCGACGGCCTGACCGCTGTGCGCGCCGGGCCGCGGGCAGCCACGTAACATGGGGGTCGTGCCCGCGGCCCATCCGCGGCGATACGGACTATATGCGCAGGTGAGAGGGCAGAAGTGGCCGAGTTTATTTACACCATGAAGAAGGTTCGCAAGGCGCACGGGGACAAGGTGATCCTCGACGACGTCACGATGGCCTTCTACCCCGGTGCGAAGATCGGCGTCGTGGGGCCCAACGGCGCCGGTAAGTCGTCCATCCTCAAGATCATGGCCGGTCTCGACCAGCCGTCCAACGGTGAGGCGTTTCTCGACCCGGAGGCCACCGTCGGCATCCTCATGCAGGAGCCCGAGCTGGACCAGAGCAAGACCGTCAAGGAGAACGTCGAGGACGGCCTCGGCGAGACCATGGTCAAGCTGCGTCGGTACAACGAGGTCGCCGAGGAGATGGCGACCAACTACACCGACGAGCTCATGGAGGAGATGGGACAGCTCCAGGAGCACCTGGACGCCGTCGACGCCTGGGAGATCGACTCCCAGATCGAGCAGGCCATGGACGCCCTGCGCTGCCCGCCGGGAGACGCGCCGGTCACCAACCTCTCCGGTGGCGAGATGCGCCGCGTGGCGCTGTGCAAGCTCCTGCTGAGCAAGCCCGACCTGCTGCTGCTCGACGAGCCCACAAACCACCTGGACGCCGAGTCCGTGCTCTGGCTGGAGCAGCACCTGGCCACCTACCCGGGCGCCGTCATGGCCGTGACGCACGACCGCTACTTCCTCGATCACGTGGCGCAGTGGATCTGTGAGGTCGACCGCGGCAAGCTCCACCCGTACGAGGGCAACTACTCCACCTACCTGGAGAAGAAGGCCGAGCGACTGGAGGTCCAGGGCAAGAAGGACCAGAAGCTGCAGAAGCGCCTCAAGGCCGAGCTCGAGTGGGTCCGCTCCGGCGCCAAGGCCCGGCAGACCAAGTCCAAGGCCCGTCTCGCCAAATACGAGGAGATGGCCGCGGAGGCGGAGAAGATGCGGAAGCTGGACTTCGAGGAGATCCAGATCCCCACCCCGCCGCGCCTGGGCAATGTCGTGGTGGAGGTCAACGACCTGAAGAAGGGCTTCGACGACCGGGTCCTCATCAAGGACCTGTCGTTCACCCTTCCGCGGAACGGCATCGTCGGCGTGATCGGCCCCAACGGTGTCGGTAAGACCACGCTGTTCAAGACCATCGTGGGACTCGAGGAGCCGGACGCCGGCACCGTGAAGATCGGCGAGACGGTCAAGCTCAGCTACGTCGACCAGAACCGCGCCAACATCGACCCCGAGAAGTCGGTGTGGGAGGTCGTCTCTGAGGGCAACGACTTCATCGAGGTCGGCCAGAACGAGATGCCCTCGCGTGCCTACGTCAGCGCCTTCGGGTTCAAGGGTCCGGATCAGCAGAAGAAGTCCGGCGTCCTGTCCGGTGGTGAGCGCAACCGCCTCAACCTGGCCCTGACCCTCAAGGTCGGCGGCAACCTGATCCTCCTGGACGAGCCGACAAACGACCTGGACACCGAGACCCTCGGCAGCCTCGAGAACGCACTCGAGGACTTCCCGGGCTGCGCCGTCGTGATCTCCCACGACCGCTGGTTCCTCGACCGCACCTGTACCCACATCCTCGCGTGGGAGGGCAACGTCGAAGAGGGTCAGTGGTATTGGTTCGAGGGCAACTTCGAGGGCTACGAGAAGAACAAGGTCGAGCGCCTCGGCGCCGAGGCCGCCCGCCCGAGCCGCGTCACCCACCGCAAGCTCACCAGGGACTGAACACGGTGTCAGCCCCCACCACAGCGGATTCCAGCGGAGCCGGCCCCGTCGCCCAGAGCGACGGGGCGGGACCCGTGCACCGCGTCCGACTACCCCTGCGGATCTCCGACTACCTTGGTTCGCACGTCAACAATGTGCGCTACCAGGAGTTCTCCCAGGAGGCCCGGCTCCTGTGGTTCCGCGAGAAGTTCGACGTCCCCGGTTCCCGGGTGCCGATCGCACTGGCGCGCTGGATGGAGATCGATTTTCGTCGCGTCATCGGAATGGGCGTGCCCGACGTGTGGGTCGACGTCCAGGTGCTGAAGGTGGGGCGGACGTCCTACACCATGCGCACCTCGATCGGCACGGAGTCGGTAGGCGAGGAGCCCTGCGCGGTCGTCGACACCGTCCTGGTGGTGGCGGCAGCGGACGAGGTCACGACACTGGAGATCACCCCCGAGGAGCGGGCGGCGCTGCTCGGCGGTGGGGAGGAACAGGCATGAGTGGAGGCGCGCACGACCCGGCGGCCGAACCGTTCCGCTGCACCCTGCAGGTGCGGTGGGCGGACTTCGACCAGATGGGGCACGTCAACAACGTCAAGTACATCGAGTACGCGCAGGAGGCCCGGATCCTGTTCATCCGGAGCCGATTCAGCCCGTTCGGGCTCGGCAACCTCCCGCAGGTGGTGCGTCGGACCGAGATCGACCACCTGCGGCCCGTGCTGCGGGATTCCACCACGGTCGACGTGGTGATCGAGGTCGAGCACGTGGGCACCACCTCGTATCAGATCCGGCAGACCATCTACGATTCCGCCGGCGAGGTCTGCTGCACCCTTCGAGTGGTCATGGTCGCCTTCGACACCTCCACCTCTACGTCCGTTGAGATCCCCTCCGGGGTGCGGAACGTCCTCGAGGCGGCCAAACAGCGGGCCGCGATCACCGAGCAGGGAGCCGCGACGTGACCGAGCAGTTGATCTTCGAGACCGGCGGCGTTCTCGGCGCCTCGGGCGAGCCGGGGGCGCGGGTCTTCACGGCCGCGATGCCGGTGCGCTGGTCCGACCAGGACCTCTATCACCACGTCAACCACGCTCGGATGATCACGCTCATCGAAGAGGCGCGCATCCCGTGGCTCTTCGAGGAGGGGCTGCCCACGGCCACCCTCGCAGCGGGTGCGGTGATGACCGACCTCGAGGTGAAGTACCGCGGCCAGGTCAAGCACGCCGACGGCCCGATCCGTGTGCGGATGTGGTGCGAGAAGGTCGGCGGTGCCCTGTTCGTCGCGCGACACGAGGTGCGCGGACGCCACACCCCGGACACCGAGCCCCCGGCGGTGGAATGCACTGCGCGGATCGCTGCATTCGACCTGCAGACCCAGCGGCCGCGACGCTTCACCCCGGCCGAGCGTGACTACCTGCTGGAGTTCCGGCACCGGGATGCCTCGTGACCGTGCCGGGCTCTCAGGACGGCATGATTCGCATCCCCGACCCCGCGGACCGCGATGACCTACGGACACTGCTCCGGCGGATCCTTCGCCTGGACGAGGCGGCGGTGGTCCGGCTCACCGAGGCCGGTGACGGTCGCATGCGGGTGTGGTCCCGCACGCCATTCGGCGCCCTGGTCGTCCGCGTGCTGCGAGGGGACTGCCCGGGCGGTGACGTCGTGTCCGGCGCCGACCATCTGCTCACCGAGTTGGACCTCCTTCCCCGGGGCGACTCCGAGGGGCGGGTCGACCCGGGTATGCCCCTGCTGTCCGCGTGGCAGGGACTGCTGCCGCCCCTCGACGGGTTCGCGCTCGTCGAGGATGTGCCCGCGCAGGTTCTGCTGGATCTGACGGAGTCCGGGCGCACCGTGGCGCAGGAGAACGCCGGCCCTGCCGGGCTTCCACCGTCACTGCTCGATCAGGAGGCGCTCACCGTGCGCGCCGACACCGGCGACCCGCTGGGGATCGACATGCGGACCGTCTTCTCGCTCGTCATGTGCGGCTTCGTGCCCGAGCGCGCCGGCCGCGCCCCGGACGGTGAGCCCGTGCGGGTCAGTGAGCGCGGCGCCTGGATTCGAATCGACGCGCGCTACGGCACGGCCTATCGCCGCACCGACGCCCTCACACTAGAACCGTTGCGGTGACCACTCAGGGCTTTGTCACCAGCTGGCCGGGTCGTGGCACGCCCGCGCGACCAGGTGAGCACGGCCCCGCACCGCGGATCGGTGCAGTGGACCCGGCTACGACCCCGGACTCCGGACCGCGGGGAGCTGTCCTCGTGGGTGATGGCGCCCGCATCGCCGAGGCGCGGCCCGAGCTCGCGCCGCTTGGTCTCGACCCCAGCGGTGCCGCGCAGTTGGTGTACCTCGATCCGCCCTACAACAGGGGCGGCAGTTTCGACGGCTACCACGACAACATGCCCCGGCACGATTGGCTGACCTACATCGAGGCGCGACTGGTGGTGGCTCGGGACCTCCTCGCCGACACCGGAACGCTCTGGGTGCATCTCGACGACGCCGAGGCGCATCGTGTGCGATGCCTCCTTGATGAGGTGTTCGGCGTCGACGCGTTCATCGCGGACCTCACCGTGGAGAGCAACCCGAAAGGGCGGCAGCTCGACCGCTTCTTCGCCGGGTCCCACGACCGGTTGATGGTGTACGCCCGGGATCCCGGGAAAGTGGTGCTCGAGGGAGGAATCGCGGCGGCGGTCGATCCCGCGGACTTCCCGCACGTGGACGCCGACGGGGTCACCTACCGGTTGCTGCCGTTGCGCAATACCAACAAGCGGTTCAACCCGAAGACCACCCCCACCATGACGTATCCGCTCCACGGTGATCCCGAGACGGGCGCGGTTTCCGTGGAGCCTGCGCCGGGGATGCAGGAGATCCTGCCGGTGTTCGGCGATCTCACGCCGGCGGTGTGGCGGTGGTCGCGTGACCGCGCCATCGAGCGCATCGAAGAACTGGTCTGCCGAACCGTCCGCGGCCGCACGGGCCCCCGAGTGGATATCTATCAACGGGACAGGCACGAGGCCGGCCGGATCAAGAAACTCAAGTCCATCTGGTTGTCCCAAGAGGTCGGCTCGACCGACACCGCCCGCGCCGAGTTGCGCGCGGCCGGTGTCGACGGGTTCCGCACTCCCAAGCCGGAGGCCCTGCTGCGACGCATCGTCGAGTTGGCCACCGGTCCGGACGATCTGGTGGTGGACCTGTTCGCCGGGTCCGGCACCACCGCGGTTGCCGCGCGTGACCTCGGTCGGCGCTGGGTCGTCGTGGAAAGGAATCCGGACACGGTCCGGGACGTCCTGCTTCCGCGGCTCGGCCTCAGTGGAGCCTGACCCCAGAGCTGTTGATCAGCGGAGCATGGTGCTGCCGCCGTCGACCATGAGGGTCTGCCCAGTCATGTAGGAGGCGTCGTCCGAGGCCAGGAACACCGCGACCCGGCCGATGTCGGCCTCCGGGTCGCCGAACCGACGCATCGGGGTGCCGGCGAGCAGTTTCTTCTCGATCCCCGGGGTGGCCTCGATGTAGCTCTCGACGCCCTCGGTGAGCGCGAGCGGCGAGATCACGTTGACGTTGATCCCGTCGCGTGCCCACTCATTGGCCGCGACGCGGCTGATCGCGCGGATGGCCTCCTTGGCCGCGGCGTACGCGCCCTGGGTGGGAAGGCCATTGATCCCGGCACCGGAGGCGAAGTTGATCACCGTGCCGCCACGCTCGGACAGCTGGGAATGCGCGGCATTCATGAGCCAGAAGGTGGGGTAGAACCCGGTGTTGAACGACAGGTCCAGGTCGTCCTGGGTGGTCTCCAGCAGCGGTGCCTGCCGTGAGGCATGGGCGTTGTTGACCAGGACGTCGACGCCGCCGAACGCATCGACTGCCGCGGCCACGATCCGCTCGGCGTTCGCCTCGACCGAGATGTCGGCATTCAGGAATCGCACGCTGTCGCCGAGCTCGTCGACCAGTGCGGCGCCCGCCTCGTCATTGATATCCACGGCCAGGACGGAGGCACCCTCCTTGACGTAGGCACGGGTGATGCCGCGGCCGATGCCACCCACCCCACCGGTCACGATTGCCGTCTTGCCCGAAAGTCGCATCGTCACGAGCCCTTCTTCGTCTCAGCGCTTGAGCCACACGGCGGTGTCCGGTGGCACTGTGTCCCCATCCAGCGGTCCCGAGGACAGGACCACCTCGCCGTCGGTGAGCGGCACCGGATGGCGGGACGTGTTGATCATGCACACGATCGGGCCATTCTCGCGGCGGAATTCCAGACACCCGTCAAGTTCGCTGGTCCAGCGCACGTCGGGTGTGGTCGGGGTGGGCCATGATTGCCGGATCTGGATTGCTTTCCGGTACAGCGCGAGCGTGGAATCGGGGTCACTGTCCTGCGCGTCGACGGTCGAGCCCGCCCAGGTTCGGGGCATCGGCAGCCAGGTCTCGTCGCCGGTGGTGAAGCCGTAGGGGGGTTCGGAGCCGGACCAGGGCAGGGGCACGCGGCAGTGGTCTCGGCCCAACTCGGCGTGTTCGGTTCGTTCCCAGGTAGGGTCGGTGAGTCGGTCGTGTGGGATAGAGAAATCGCTCGGCAGTCCGAGTTCGGCGCCGTTGTAGACAAAGGCGATCCCGGGCAGCGCCAGGGTGGCCAGCAGCATCGCGCGGGCCCGCGCCACGCCCACCTCACCGTTGCCGTACCGGGTCACCTCGCGCACGACGTCGTGGTTGGACAGGGCCCAGGTGGGAGCCGAACCAGATGCCCGCGCGGCCTCGAGGGTGTCGTCGATCGCCGTGCGGATCGCGCCCGCCTCAAACGGGGAGCCGGTGAGTGCGAAGTGGAAGGCGAAGTGCAACTCGTCGGGGCGAAGATACTTGGCGAATCTGTCGACCGGGCCGATCCACACCTCGCCGAAGGTGGTGGCGCCGGGATAGTCGTCGACGACCTTCCGAATACGACGGTGGACTGCGTGGACCCCGGGGCGGTCCCATCGGGCGTCCCGGGGGTCGACGACGAGCTGGGCGATCTCCAGGTCGTCGGGCAGGTTTTCAAGCTGGTCGGGCTTGGCCAGACCGTGCGCCACGTCGATCCGGAAGCCGTCCACTCCACGGTCCAGCCAGAATCGCAGTGTGTGCTCGAGATCGTCGGCGATCTCGGGGTTCGACCAGTCGAGGTCCGGCTGCTGCGGGGCGAAGAGGTGGAGATACCACTGACCGGGAGTGCCATCCGGCTCGGTCACCCGGGCCCATGCGGGACCGCCGAACACGGAGGGCCAGTTGTTGGGCGGCTCCGAGCCTTCCGGACCGCGACCGTCGCGGAAGAAGTACCGGGCCCGCTGAGGGCTACCCGGTTCGGCGGCCAGGGCCTCGACAAACCAGGGGTGTTCGGAACTGGTGTGGTTGGGAACCAGGTCCATGATGAGGACCATCCGCCTGGAATGGAGGGCGTCCGCGAGCCGCCGCAGGGCGTCGACGTCGCCGAAAAGCGGGTCGACGTCACGGGGATCGGAGACGTCGTAGCCGTGATCGACTCCGGGCGAGCGCATGATCGGTGAGAGCCACACACCGTCTACTCCCAGAGACTCGAGGTGGCCGATGCGGTCGATAATGCCCTGCAGGTCACCAACGCCGTCGCCGTCCGAGTCCGCGAACGACCGCGGGTAGATCTGGTACAGGACCATGTCTTCCCACGGCCGTGCCGCGTGAGAAGGGGCCTTCACATCGCGTCCGGGGAGTTGATCAACATCGCGGCCGCGCGCCGGAGGTAGTTCACCAGTTCAGCGCGGTGATGGTCGTCCATCGTCTCGCTGTCAATCGTGTCCACGGCGGCCAGCATGTGCTTGAGCCAGGTGTCGTGTGCGGCCTGATCGATCACATAGGGGTGGTGGCGCATCCGTAGGCGTGGGTGCCCGCGCTGCTCGGAGTAGGTCGTGGGTCCACCCCAGTACTGCTCGAGAAACATCCGGAGGCGGTCCTCGGCCGGGCCCAGGTCCTCCTCTGGGTACATCGCGCGGAACTCCGGATCTTTTGCCACGCCTTGGTAGAACTCGTGGACCAGTTTCCGGAAAGTCTCTGCTCCGCCGACCTCGTCATAGAACGTACTGGTGCTCATGTCTCCCATTGTCCAGATTCGCGGCTGAAGAGGTGATGGAGGTCGAGCGGGGGTGTTACGTTCTCGCCCACCAGCTCCCGTGGCCGCACATAGTTCGGATGAGAGGCGATCCCATGAGTAAACGTCAGGCCACGGCCATCATCGCGTTGCTGGCGGTGATCGCCGTGGCGTTGGTGGCGATGTTCGTCTATCTGGTCGGGTTCGGAAACGACACCCAGCAGTCCGGGCAGGCCGAGGGCGAGTCGGCGACGGAGACGTCCGCTTCAGCGGAGCCTGCCGGCTTGGACACCGAGGAATCGATCGCACTACTGGAGGGGGCGGGCATCGATGTCGTCATGGCACCACCGGTTCCCGAGGCTCCCGAACGGTGGGGCGACTATGTTCTGAACGATTCGTGGGACGGTCAGGTTCGCGTATTCGAAGGAAGCGGGGTCGAATCGATTCGTGGCAAAGACGACGGAAGGTTCCCGGCCACGATGAACGGATGCGGTTCGCAGATGTATTTCGTGACGTTCCGGTCGGTCGCAGACCCGGTGCAGTTGGAAGCACAACTGATCAACGCGGTCGACGAGCCGGTGGCGTCGGAGGTCCTCGACAACGGATGGATGCTGGGGACGAACTGTGCCACCCCCTCATTCGCCTTTCATTCATCCGACGCCGAGGGCAATCTCACGGATGTCGCATACACCGTGCACGAGTACCGCCAGTCGTCGGTTGCCCAGGCCACCCCGCCTACGCAGGCGCAGTCACCGGCGGCTTCTCAGTCCGCGCCACCTCAGACCGCGGCTCCGCAGCCTGCAGCTCCGAGTGAACCCACATTCGTGCACTGTGTTCCGGGGCTGTCATCGAACGCGGTCTACAGCGATGGCTCGACACGACGCGATACGCGCTGCCCGGAACAGCGGGCGCTTGAAGCGGAGAGAGTGTGTGGTGGGCTGTACGGCTGGCAGGAGGTGTCGCGTGAGCGCTACATCGAGCTCTGTGGGGTCGAGCCGCCGACCGGGTGAACAGTTCCTGGGCAGTGTGAGATTTAGTCTGCGATAGAGCACGAAGAGTTCACCAAAGGTGCATCATCGTTGCAGGCGAGGTTCATCGAGAGCCCGGTCGCCGATGGTGGACTGGGCTCCGAGAAAACGAGCGGAGATCACACATGGGCACAGCAGTGCGCGAGAACTCGGAGTATCGACAACGGGCGTCACGAAGCCCCGGCCGTCTCGAACCGGTGCCCGATGTCCCCGACGGTGGGACTACGGCTCGCGATGAACGTGCGACGTACAGTACTTCGCAGCGTGGCCACTCCGAACCTTCCGCACACGCCCGCCCCGTCACCCTGTCCGCGGCCCCCAGGGTGCTCCTGCTCAACGCCAGCTACGAGGCGCTCACCGCGCTGCCCGCGCGGCGCGCTGTGGTGATGCTGATCGGCGGCAAGGCCGACGTGGTCCACGATCACCCGACGGAAGTCGTGGTTCGCTCCGTCGAGACGTCGGTGCGGGTGCCCTCGGTGATCCGGCTCCGTGAATACGTCCGGATCCCGTACCACTCCCAGATCCCCATGACGCGGGCCGCGCTCATGCACCGGGACTCACATCGCTGCGGGTACTGCAATGCGCGCGCCACGACCATCGATCACGTGATCCCGCGCAGTCGGGGCGGGGCGCACGGCTGGGAGAACTGCGTGGCCTCGTGCGCGCCGTGCAACCACCGCAAGGCAGACAAGCTCCTGTCGGAACTCGGTTGGGACCTGCGCGTGCCGCTGGTCGCGCCGCGCGGCCGGACCTGGCGTCTGGTCTCGCAGCTTCGGGAGATCGGCCCGCACTGGGAGGACTACCTCTACCTCGACGCCGCCTGAAACCGTCGTCGCCCTGGTCTGCGTTGTTGCCTGGGCAGCCGCCGGTGCCGTTCGGCACCGGCGGCGCGCACGATCACCCGAGGCGGACCCGGTCGACCCCGTTCGAGTCGGTGTCGGTGAAGAACAGTTCGCTGCCGTCCTCGGAGAGGGCGAGTCCGGTCAACCCGTCTAGGCCGGTCTCGATCACGCGGCCGGGTGAACCGTCCCAGTCGAACTCCAGGATCCGGCCCGAGTCGTTGTCGGCGACGAACCAGGAACTCTCCCCTGCGACCAGTCCCGAGGGGCGGTCCACCGATCCGGGGGCCACCTTTTCGGCCGTCGCCTCCCAGACGTAGGAGTACTCCGCCAGGGTCTTTCTCGGCATGATCCAACTGTCACCGGCGGCGTCGATCGCCTCCTGGTTGCCGTGTTCGGCCACCCAGGCGCTGACCGTCTCCGGGTCGTCTCCGTCACCGGGGCCGTCCTCGAGGTGGCTCCAGTCGACCACGCCGGGTCCGTGCTCGCCGTGGCTGGCGGGGGAGTCGTTCCAGTTGGAGACCATGACCTCGAAACGGCCGGTGTCGGGTTGGAATCGGCGGACCGTCCCGGCCCCGGTATCGGAGTAGTACACCCATCCGTCGTGCCGCATCATCCCGCTGGGTACGCCGTCGACGCGCTTGTAGGGAAGGTCGATGTAGCGCTGCGTGACGCCGTCGCCGTGGAAGCCGTTGCCCTCCTGGTGGTCGCGGTTGAAATCTATACGGGCCACGTGTCCGGGCCCGTCACATGATCCTCGGGAGTCGCCGACCCCGCAGCCGTCGAGAACGTAGTAGGCGTTGACCGCATCGTGGACGATCCCTGTGCTGAGCGGATTACCGTGCAGCATGTCGAGGTGGCTGCCTTGGCGGGGCCATGCACACTGGCTGATGCCCTGCGCCCAGTACTCGGCAGGGCACTGGTGCTCCGGGATGTCGTCCGGCGGATCGTGGCTGATGCCCGGCTGCGGCCAGTCATCGAGGTAGGCCTTGTTCTGTCCGGCGAGTGCGAACGTCTCCGGGGAGAACAGGGTCGGGCCCATGAAGTTGTTGTTGCGGAAGTGGGACTCACGCTCGGGGTTGAGGACGAACTCCATGTCCCGGACCTCGTTGTTGGAGTCGTTGGAGATGGCGAAGAACGTCCCGTCCTCGTTGAACGCGATGCCTGAGGGGCGGGCGGTGAAGTGCTCTCCGTACCCGTCCTGGAGGCGCTGGGCCGAATCCGGGTCGTCGAGGTCGATGATGGTCAGCGAGTCGTCACCGGAGTTGGCGATCCAGAGCTCCAAGGTCCCGGGTCGCATCGCCAGTGCGGACGGGGAATCGAGGAGTTCAGAGACCAGGATCGGTTCCGGGGTCAGGGCCTGGGGATCTGATTTCCCGGGTGAAGAACAACCGGTCGCCATGAGAAGTATGACCGCTCCGGCAGCGGTGAGGGCGGTGTAGTGGTGGCGGGGCCGACGTCGACCCCTGTCATCGAATCGGGTGAGGGGCATGTCGAGCCTCTCGGTGGGGAGGCGCGCTCGGAGGCTTCACCTCGTGTCAGACGATTCTGACACGAGGAATCAGGTGTGATTGTGCTTATCCGCGCAGTAAGTGCATGTCTTTGTCAGTCCGCTACTGCGGCGTCGCAGGCGCGGGCGGCGAGTGCACGGACCATGTCCGCGTTCTGCTCGGCGAGGATCCGGCGGAACGCGGACGGACGAGACTCGTCGGCGATCACCGATTCGAAGCGGGACACGGTCTCGGCGTCCACCGCCCACGCCGGGAACAGGCCGTCGGCGACGGTCTGGGACAGGTCGCCGGGCCGTGCCGTCCAGAGCTCGGTGACGCTGTCCAGGTAGCGCTCCGCGATCCCGGTCAACAGGTGCTCATGGCCGGGTAGGTCGATGCCCAGCAGCGTGGCGCGGACGATCGCGTTGGACGGCGCCGCGGGCCCGGTAGACAGGAGCAGCTGCTCGGCCTCCTCCTTGGCCTCGATGGTCGGACGGGCGGCCCGGGCGCTAGCGGCACGCTGAGCGCCGCCGGCGGTGTCATCGGCCGCGAGCTCGGCGTCGATGCGGTCGGCGTCCTCGGCGCCCGCGGCGA
>NZ_JAALDM010000067.1 GCF_014144865.1 Dietzia aerolata
CGGCGGCTCCGGCCCCGGTCCTGCCGGCTCCGGCCCCGTTGCCCACCCCGCAGCAGGTGCACGACCAGGCACAGCAGGCGCTGCAGGGCGTGGCCGGTCAGATCGACGCCGCCGCGAAGTCGCTGCTGGCCCCGCCGGCCGCGCAGTAGGACAAACGCCCGTGTCGGGTCGGGGACCGGCGGAGGCCCACACCGTGAGGGGGTGGATGTCGGACGTCTCTGGAACACTGGAGTCGTGACGACTTCGAGTGATGCCTTCCCGACCCCGACCGGCCTGTCCGGCACCACGCGATCGGCCGAGATCTTCGCCGAGGCCCGCGAGCTGATCCCCGGTGGGGTCAACTCCCCGGTCCGCGCCTTCAACTCCGTCGGCGGAACCCCGCGTTTCATCCGTGAAGCGCGGGGTTCTCGCATGACGGATGTGGACGGCAACACCTACATCGACCTGGTGTGCTCGTGGGGGCCGATGATCCACGGCCACGCCCACCCCGAGATCGTCGACGCGGTCCGCGACGCGGCCTCCCGCGGCCTGAGCTTCGGCACCCCCACCGAGGGCGAGGTCGACCTGGCGCGCGAGATCATCTCCCGCACCTCCGTCGAGGAGGTCCGTCTGGTCAACTCCGGCACCGAGGCCACCATGAGCGCGGTGCGCCTGGCCCGCGGGTTCACCGGCCGGAGCAAGATCATCAAGTTCTCGGGCTGCTACCACGGGCACGTCGACGCACTCCTGGCCGACGCCGGCTCGGGCGTGGCGACGTTCTCCCTGCCGGACTCGCCCGGCGTCACCGGGGCGAGCGCGCACGACACGATCGTGCTGCCGTACAACGACTTCGACGCGGTACGCCTCGCCTTCGCCACCCATGGCGACCAGATCGCGTGCGTCATCACCGAGGCCGCCGCCGGCAACATGGGCACCGTCCCGCCATTGCCCGGCTTCAACGAGGAACTGCGCAGTCTGTGCTCGGACAATGGCGCACTGCTCATCATGGACGAGGTCATGACCGGCTTCCGCGCCGGCGACCGCGGATGGTGGGGGATCGACGGCGTCGCCGGCGACCTGACCACCTTCGGCAAGGTCATGTCCGGCGGACTGCCGGCCGCCGCCTTCGGTGGCCGCGCCGACGTGATGAGTCACCTCGCCCCCGCCGGCCCCGTCTACCAGGCCGGAACCCTGTCCGGGAATCCCGTCGCGGTGGCCGCCGGCCTCACCTCGCTGCGCCTGGCGGATCACTCCTGCTACTACACGCTGCAGACCAACGCCGACCGGCTCGAAGCGCTCATCACCAATGCCCTGCAGGCCGCGGGGGTCGCCCACACCGTCCAGCGGGCCGGCACCATGCTCAGCACCTTCTTCACCGAGGCCCAGGTGACCGACTACGCGGGAGCCAAGGCCGCCGAGTCGTTCCGGTACGCGCCGTTCTTCAACACCCTGCTCGACCGCGGAATCTATGCCCCGCCGAGCGCGTTCGAGACCTGGTTCGTCTCCACCGCACTCACTGACGACGACTTCCAGCACATCGCCGAGGCGCTGCCCGTCGCCGCCGAGGCCGCCGCAGCCGCCACCGCCCCGGAGGACGCCCGATGAGCAGTAACCAGCGCGGCCTGCGCGGCAAACTCGCCGTCCCGGCCACCGGACCCACCTCACTGCCGATCCCGCTGCGGGGAGACCATCCCGCCCCCGCCGAGGCGCCGCCGTCGCTGGGCGGACCCGGCTCCGCGGCCGACGCGGGTCAGGGCCACGTGACGTCACCGGCCGAGGGATCAGAGGCGTATGGCGCCGAGCCCGGGACGATCGCGGCGCCGGGGGAGCCGGCCTCGTCGTCGTCGACTTCTCGTGACTCCTCAGCGCGAGGCACCGAGGCCCAGACGATCGTCCACCTGGTCCGGCACGGCGAGGTCCATAATCCCGAGGGCGTCCTGTACGGGCGGCTGCCCGGGTTCCGGCTGTCCGAGCTGGGGCGGAGTCAGGCGGAGACCGTCGGTCGGGTGCTCGGCTCGGGGCACGACATCGTGTCGATCGTGGCGTCGCCGCTGCAGCGCGCGCAGGAGACGGCCGCCCCGCTCGCCGAACGGCTCGGGCTGCCCGTGGGGATCGACGAGGACATCATCGAGGCCGACAACCGGTTCGAGGGCAACAAGGTCGGTGGCCCCGGCGGCGCACTGCGCGACCCCCAGTACTGGCCCATCCTGCTCAACCCGCTGCGACCCTCGTGGGGCGAGCCGTACCTGCAGATCGCGCACCGCATGATCGGCGCCGTCTACTCGACGCTCGACGTGGCGCGCGGGCACGAGGCCGTCCTCGTCAGCCACCAGCTGCCCGTCTACACCACCCGACGTTTTCTCGAAGGGCGTCGGCTGTGGCACGATCCGCGGAAGCGGCAGTGCTCGCTGGCCTCGATCACCTCGTTGGTGTTCGAGGGCACCACACTGCGCGACATCGTCTACTCGGAGCCGGCGGGTGCATCCGACCCGTCACAGACCGGAGCCTGAACCACCACAATGCGTACGACCCGAATCGCGCTCGGCGCGCTGCTGATGGCGGCAGTCCTGACGACCGGGGCCTGCGCGACCGGCGACGACGCCGTGATCGCCGGCCCCGAGACGTTCGAGTTCATCAGCCCGGACGGGCAGGTCGAGATCTACTACGACCCGCCGGCCGAGCGGAAGCCGATCGCCGACATCGTCGGCCCCGACCTGCTCGACCCCGACACCACCCTCAACCTGCAGGAAGACCACGCGGGCGAGGTCGTGGTACTCAACACCTGGGGCCAGTGGTGCGGACCGTGCCGGGCCGAGGTCGACGACCTGCAGCGCATCCAGGACGAGTACGGCCCGCAGGGTGCCACCGTGTTCGGCATCAACCTGCGTGACCCCAACCGGCAGAAGCCGGTCGACTTCGTGACCGACAACAACGTCACCTACCCGTCGATCTGGGACCCCTCCAACGCCGCCGTCGGCGCACTGCGCGGATTCCCGACCTCGGTCGTGCCCACGACCCTGATCCTCGACAAGCAGCACCGCGTGGCGGCGGTGTTCCTCGTCGAGATCACCGACGACAAGCTCACCGACACCATCGAGAAGCTCCTCGCCGAGGGGGGCGAGCCGGTGTGAATCCCGAGGTGATCGTCCTCGCGCAGGGGATCGGGGAGACCTTCCAGCAGACCGTGGCCAGTGGCCCGATCCTGCTGGCACTCGGCGCGTGCCTGTTGGCCGGACTCGTGTCGTTCGCCTCGCCCTGCGTGATCCCGCTCGTGCCCGGCTACCTGGCCTACCTCGCCAGCGTCGTGGGCGCCGAACGACCCCCCGCCACCGCGGCCGCCGCCGAGAAGCAGCGGGCCGCCACCGCCACGCTGACCCTGGAGGAACGCCGCACCAGGCGCGCCTCGAGGCTTCGCGTCGTGGGGGCGTCACTACTGTTCGTAGCCGGCTTCACCGTGGTGTTCGTGCTGCTCAGCGCCATGGTGCTCGGCACCGTGCAATACCTGGCACCCCAGGAGGCGCTCCTACAGCGGCTCGGCGGTGTGGTGACCATCGTCATGGGCCTGGTCTTCATCGGCCTCGTGCCCACCCTGCAGCGCGACACCCGCATGCAGCCCAAGGCCCTGTCCACGTGGCTCGGGGCACCGATGCTCGGCGCCGTCTTCGCCCTCGGCTGGACCCCGTGTCTCGGCCCGACCCTGGCCGCCGCACTGTCCGTGGCCGCCGGAACCGGCGTCGACGCGGCACGCGGAGTGCTGCTCATCGTGGCCTACTGCCTCGGACTGGGCCTGCCGTTCGTGGTGGTGGCGTTCGGCTCGACCTGGGCCATGCGCACCGTCGGCTGGCTGCAGCGCAACACCCGCCGCATCCAGATCTTCGGCGGCGTGCTGCTCATCCTCGTGGGCCTGGCGTTGCTCACCGGCCTGTGGTCGGAGTTCGTCTACTGGCTGCGCGACTTCGCGATCTCCGACACCACGCTGCCCATCTGACGCGGGGGCGCGGGGGCGCGGGGGGCTCTGGGGGCGACCAAACGACAGATGTCCCGGACCAGTCGGTAACCGATGGTCCGGGACATCTCCTGCGAGCGGATGACGAGATTCGAACTCGCGACCCTCACCTTGGCAAGGTGATGCGCTACCAGCTGCGCCACATCCGCATCAACGTCGGGCTTCAAGGAGCCCTTGATCGTGCGAGAAGAAACGATAGCGGAC
Source organism: Dietzia aerolata (assembly GCF_014144865.1). GTDB lineage: Bacteria > Actinomycetota > Actinomycetes > Mycobacteriales > Mycobacteriaceae > Dietzia > Dietzia aerolata. The sequence goes on from NZ_JAALDM010000067.1 coordinate 4,190, forward strand.
CAACGATCAGAGGCCCAAGTCGGGGTCCCCGGCAGATGGTGACACGGGGAGTGAGGGTGGTGTCTTCGTCGTCGTCGTAAAAAATCTCCGCGCCGCCACCGGCCGAGGGTGACGATCCGGCCGAGCGACCCCACCATGACCCCGGCGTGCGGGACCCGGCAGCCCCGGCGGGGGACGGGCGGGAGACGGGCGACACATCCGACGCGCGGTGCGCTACCCTGCCAGGTTTCGCTCAGGTTGGCCCGACTAACCTGGGACCGACCGGCGTCGAGTATTGCCGGGGCGCCCGCGGGTGCCCACGGCGGACCCGACGCACCGCGACCCGCAGATGGACCCCATGCCCAGAACCGCCGCCGTCACCGCCGTTTTCCGCAACACATGGCGCACCCTCACGGCGATGCGCACGGCCCTCATCCTGCTGTTCCTGCTGGCTGTTGCCGCCGTGCCCGGCGCCCTCCTGCCGCAGCGCAGCCTCAACGAGGGCAACGTCAACGAGTACATCGCCGAACACGGCTGGCTCGGGGAGTTCTACGACAAGCTGCAGCTGTTCGACGTGTTCAGCAGCTGGTGGTTTACCGCCATCTACGTGCTGCTGTTCATCTCGCTTGTCGGCTGCCTCACCCCGCGCTCGATAGACCTGGTCAAGCAGCTGCGCACCCCGCCGCCGCTCGCGCCCCGCAACCTCAGCCGGATGCCGCACCACGCCGCGTACCGGACCACCGCCACACCGGAGCAGGCCGCCGGCCAGGTGCAGAAGGCCCTGCGCGGCTGGCGGGTGCGGCGCAACGACGGCGACGGCCGGGTGGCCGACACGATCGAGCTCTCGTCGGAGCGGGGGTACATCCGCGAGGTCGGCAACATCGTCTTCCACTTCGGGCTGCTGGCGCTGCTCATCATGTTCGCGGCCGGCAAGTTCGTGTACGCCGAGGGGATGCGGGTGGTGATCGCCAACGAGGAGTCGCCGGCGTTCTGCAACACCACGCCGAGCGCGTACGACTCGTTCCGCGCCGGGCTGCTGGTCGACGGCACCGATCTCGAGCAGTTCTGCATCAAGATCGAGGACTTCCGCGCCGACTACCTGCCCAACGGCCAGGCCGAGATGTTCACCTCCAACGTGCGGTACACCGAGGAGGTCGCCACCACCGACCCGGACACCTGGGAGCACTACGAGATGCGGGTCAACCACCCGTTGCGCATCGGCTCCACCCGCGTCTACCTGCAGGGACACGGCTTCGCGCCCACGTTCACCGTGACCTACCCCAACGGTGAGACCCGCACCGACACCCAGCACTGGCAGCCCACCGAACTGCAGACCTTCCTGTCTTCGGGGATCATGCGCTTCGACCCGCCGGCCGGCATGTACCCGGACCTTCTCGAGCGGCGTGAGCAGCAGATAGCGATCCAGGGGCTCTTCGCGCCGACCGCGCAGTTCGACGGCACCCTGCTCAGCTCGCGGTTCCCGCGCATGGATGACCCGGCCGTGGCGGTCGACGTCTACCGCGGCGACGCCGGTCTCGACACCGGGCGCCCGCAGTCGGTCTTCGCGCTCGAGCCCGACCTCATCGAGTCGGGGCTGCTCAACCGTGAGGCGCGCGTCAACCTGCGCCCGGGCGAATCCACGACCCTCGCCGACGGCACCGAGGTCCGCTTCGACGGCGCCGAGGAGTTCATCAACATCCAGGTCTCCGAGGACCCCACGCAGATCTGGGTGGGAGTGTCCGCCGCGGTGATGATGGGCGGGCTGGTGTTGAGCCTGATGGTGCCGCGCCGCCGGATCTGGGCCCGGGTGAGTGTCGACGACGACAACGTGACCCGCGTCGACCTGGGAGGCCTGGCCCGCACCGACCGATCGGGCTGGGGCGCGGAGTTCGACAGGCTCCGGGACCGGCTGGTAGCCGAATCGACCGTCACACCCGTCTTGCCTGATGAGGCGGATTCGGGACACACTTCAACCAGTCCCGGCGCGGCCGGCGACGACGTGCGGAAGGACGACACCAGGTGAACACCGTGATTCTCGCGCAGGCCCTGCCTGTCAACGAGACCCTGTCCAACTACTCAGACATGGCGTTTCGGACCTCGTTCGCCATCTATGTGTTGGCGCTGCTGGCGTCCATGATCTATTACGGCGGATTCCGCGCGGCCAAGTTCACACAGAAGGAACTCGTCACCGCCGGGGGTACCGGGCTGACCGAATCTACCTCGATCACCGACACCGGCGACGAGGACCGCGCGTCCGCCGGGAACACGCGGTGGGCGAAGATCGCGCACTTGTTCGTGGTGATCGGATTCCTGTTCGCGGTGGCCACCTGGGTGCTCCGCGGACTCGCCACCGACCGGTTCCCGCTGGGCAACATGTACGAGTACATCCTGGGCACCACGGTGCTCGCGGTGGGCGCCGGCCTGGTGTTCCTGCGCAAGCCCGCACTGCAGACGGCGTGGCCGTACGTGCTGCTGCCGGTCCTCGTCCTGATGTTCTTCGGCGGCACGCACCTGTACTCCGAGGCCGCCCCGGTGGTGCCGGCACTGCGCTCGTTCTGGCTGCCGATCCACGTCTCGATCATCACCCTCGGCGCGGGCATCCTGCTGGTGGCCGGCGTGGTGTCGATCATGTACCTCATCCGCGTGTGGCAGCCGCAGGGTCACGAGTCCGGCTGGGGCGCGTGGCTCGCCCGTCCGCTGCCCGCGGCCGAGACCCTCGACCGACTCGCGTACCGGATCACGGTGGTGGGTTTTCCGATCTTCGGCGTGGGCATCCTGCTCGGCGCCGTGTGGGCCGAGTCCGCATGGGGCCGGTTCTGGGGCTGGGACCCCAAGGAGACCGTCAGCTTCATCACCTGGGTCTTGTACGCCGTCTACCTGCATGCGCGCGCGACCTCGGGTTGGGGTCCCAAGCGGGCGGCCTGGATCAACATCGCCGCGTTCTCGGTGCACGTGTTCAACCTGTTCTTCATCAACATGGTTGTCTCCGGCCTGCACTCCTACGCAGGGCTGAACTAGTCGCTCCGGCCGGGCGGCCCGCCGCTGACTGTTCGGCCTGCGCTGTTCGGCCCCGCGCTGCCCCGTCGTCCCATTCGCTCGACAGGATTCGTGTTCTGATCGAGAATCTCGCACATCCCTTCCGGTGGACGCGAGGCCGGATCAGAGCTCTGCGCGGCTCGGCCGTGAGGTCGGCGCGGCTCAGTCGTGGGGTCGGCGCAGAAACAACGATTGCCCCACCGCTGCTGCGGTGGGGCAATCGTGCGTTCAGGGTGTGATCGGGTCGCCTGCCTTGACGGCCTGACGCGCGGACGTCTACGGGATCAGGCCGCCACGACAGCCGTGTCGTCGGTGAGGTCCTTCATCAGCCACGACTGGTGGACCGCCGCGTACACGAGAGGCGCGCCGACCGCTGTGAGCGGCCAAATCATGTAGACGAAGATCGCGGTGGCTGTGGGTAGTCCACCCAGCATTCCGCCGGAGTTGAGGGTGACCTGGGCTGCGACGAACAGTGCCGTCAGCGCGGTGCAGAAGACCCCGATGAGTGTCAGGTTGGCCCGGTGCCACGCCCCGGCGAGGTTGAGCGCGCCCATGAGCATGAACGCGACCGTGAGTAGCGGGATCGCGTAATAGACGGCGTGCCAGATGTCGAAGATGGAGCCGAGCGCGGTCCCCAGTGACGCTATGCCGATGACGAGCACCAGGACGTCGGTTTTGTCGAGCTTCATGTCGATACCTCGTGATTCTTCTCGTCGGAGTCAGTGAGTCGCCGGGGAGGCGGTGTGCTCGGTGGTGTCCGCGGACCGGCCGGGCTCGGGGGTGTAGGCCGTGACGAACTGCTTTTGATCCTGCTTGGAGGGGACCAGCACCGAGATGATGAGGAACAGCACCACGGAGAGCGAGATGATGGTTGCGCCGTCCTGCATGTACTCCGGGATGGTGATGAGTTCCTCGCGGGCCAGGATGGTCAGCGCAAGGTTTCCGAGGATGCCGAAGGTCACTGCAATCGTGGTGGCCAAGCCGGTTGCTCGCTTCCAGAAGATGCCGATCACGACCGGGGCAAAGATTGCGGAGGCGAACGCGGCCCAGCCGATCGCGCCGAGCAGGAACACGACCTGGGTCAGGTAGAGGGCGAACACTAGCGAGCACACCACCACGAAGGCGCTGGCGAGCCGGTACCAGAGGAGCTCACGCTGAAGGGCCTTGCCGAGCGAACCCATCAGGTCACGGGTGAGAGCGGAGGCGCCGATTGTGATGAAGCTCGAGGCCGAGGACATAATCGCGGCGAGCAACCCGGCCAGGGCGAAACCGGCGAAGGTCGTGTTGGTCATGTTGTCGAGGAACCACGTGGTTGTGTTGTCGTAGTTGTCGAATCCCGGAGCGCGGCCCTCGACGGTCAGAGCGCGTGTGGCGAGGCCGATTCCGAGGGCGAACAGTGCGGTGATCGAGTAGCCGATCGCTGCGACGAGTGCGCCCCAACGCAGCTCGCTGGCATTGCGGAGCATGAGGAACTTTGTGGCCAGCTGCGGCTGGGCGGCGCCACCGAGGATCGCGAGGTAGACGAATCCGAAGATCCACCCCATGCTCTGCGTTCCGTTGATCTGCAGGAAGCCGGGGTCGCTCTGCGCGATGGTGTTGAGCATGCTGCCCCACCCGCCCACGGTGTTGATCGCCACGAAGAACGCGATGAGCGACATGCCGATCATGAGCAGGCCCTGGATGAGATCGGTCCAGATTGCGGCCAACATGCCGCCGGCGATCGTGTAAGCGGCGACGATCCCGGCTCCGATCATCGCGCCGGTAGCCAGTTCGATGTCGAAGATCAGGCCCATGATGACGCCCATCGCGGTGATCTGGGAGGTCATGTAGGCGACCGAGCCGATGAAGATCGCTACGGACATGGCGAAGTGGGCGCCGCGACTCTTGTAGCGGATGCGAATGATGTCGGGGATTGAGTGCACGTCGTGTGCCCGGGCGATCTTGTAGAGGCGCGCACCCAGGAGGAACCAGGCCAGCGCAAACGCCAGGGGGACGAGGAGTGCGGCCGCGATGATCGCCTGGATTCCCCACGCGTTGGTGTTGGACGTGTGACCGATCATCCCGAAGCCACTCTGGATGGACGAGAAGGAGGCGATGGCCATGACGAAGAAGCCAAGCGTCTGGCCTGCGACGAGGAAGTCCTTGGAACTCTTCACCCGTCTGTTGGCCCAGTAGCCGATCGCGAACATCGCGATGAAGTAGACGATCACGATCGCCAGGACTGTTGTCATTATCCGATCCCCAATCTGGATGGGTGGGTGGCCGCACCGAGTTGGGCTGGCCGGAGAGAGGTGAGTGAACCGTGGCTGGATCCACAGAGACCTGCGTAGCCCTGTGAACAGCCATACTACCGAGTATCTCCCACTAAATTGTGGGACGCGCCACACTATAGCGCACGATTCTCGGTCGTCAAGGCCTCAAGCTCGTGCACTGTCCCGGCCGCGGCCGGGTTCTTGACTTTGCGTGGCTCCCATCACATCATACTCGGTAGTATTGCTGTTCAGAACGGAGAAGGCATGTTCAATTTCGAGGATCGAGTCGCGATTGTCACCGGGGCGGGTGGCGGTTTGGGCCGCGCGCACGCTCTCGCGCTGGCCGAGCGGGGCGTCAAGGTGGTGATCAACGACGTCGGCGGTGTCGCCGGAGCCCGGGCGGTGGTCGACGAGATCACGTCCGCAGGCGGTACGGCGGTGCCGGACAGCACCGACATCACCGACTTGGTGGCCGTGGAGAACATGGTCACGGCGACCATCGAGCGGTGGGGCCGGGTCGACATCCTGATAAACAACGCGGGGATCCTCCGCGACAAGAGCTTCGCCAAGATGGAGCTCACGGACTTCCGTGCGGTAATGGACGTTCACCTCATGGGCTCGGTTCACTGCACCAACGCCGTGTGGCCGCACATGGTGGAACAGGGCTACGGCCGCATCCTCATGACCACGTCGGCGTCGGGCATCTACGGCAACTTCGGCCAGTCCAACTACGGCGCGGCCAAGTCCGCGCTGGTGGGATTGACCAACGTGCTGGCGATCGAGGGGGAGCGCAAGGGGATCCGCGTCAACGCTCTCGCCCCCACCGCTGCCACGCAGATGACGGACGGGCTGCTGGACGCCGAGGCGGCCGCGAAGTTGGGTCCTGGGACCATCGCCCCGGGTGCCGTTTTTCTTGTCTCTGACGATGCGCCCACCGGCGTGATCCTGGGCGCGGGCGCCGGGGTGTTTGCCCTCTCGAAGATGGTCGAGGGGCCGGCGATCCACCTACCTGACGAGGCGCGATCGGCTGAAGAGATCGCCGCGCGCTGGGCGGAACTCGACGACTTCGGCGGCCTGCGCTCGCACACTTCGGCCTTCGAGCAGACGAGCCACTACGTGCAGGTCGCCTCGGCTGCGAAGGGGGCGAAGGTATGACAACGAAAGCGACGACAACGACGACGACGACAACGCCCACACCGGAAGAAGGTTTTCCGCTCGCCGCGATTCCGGGTTACTACGCGAAGGACAGGGGCAATGACGTGGTCGCTCGCGCGGACGGCACTACGCTGACCTGGCGAGGGCTGCACGAGCGCAGTAGTGCCGTGGCCCGCGGACTTATCGAGCGCGGTGCGGAACCCGGCAGGATCGTCACGCTGCTGATCCCCAACTCCACGGACCTGATCGTGGCGACCTTTGCCTGCTATAAGGCCGGAGCCACGCCCCAGGTGCTCTCGCCCACCATGACCCCCTCGGAACTGCAGGCGATCATCGAGTTGGGCGACCCCGTCGTCGTCGTCGAACTGGACGAGCGCGAGCCCCGTGACCGCGTGCCAGGTGGCAGGGCCGACACGGTGACCCTCGCGGCGCTCGCGGAGGGGCAGTCGGAGGCGGACCTGGAGGAGACCCGCGTCCCCACGTCGTGGAAGGCACCGACCTCCGGCGGTTCGACCGGCCGGCCCAAGATCATCCTCTCGGGCAGGCCGGGCGTGACGTCGTCGTTCGACCCGTCGTTCTGGCGGATCAACCCCGGCGAGCAGGTCCTGATCACCGCACCCATGCACCACAACGCCCCCTACTCCACGGCGCTGAGCGCCATCTTCGGCGGCGGCACGGTGACCATGCTTCGCAGGTTCGACGCCGAACGCACCCTCGCCGAGATCGACGCCGTGGGCGCGACCTGGGTGTACCTGGTGCCCACGATGATGCGACGCATCTGGGCCCTGCCCGCCGACGTCCGCGCGTCGTACTCGCTGGCCTCGGTGCAGTCGTTCTGGCACTGCGCCGAACCATGCCCGGCGTGGCTCAAACGCAACTGGATCGAGTGGCTGGGAGCCGAACGGATCTGGGAGCTCTACGCCGGAACCGAGGCCGAGGCCGGCTGCACGATCCGCGGGGACGAGTGGCTCGAGCACCCCGGCTCGGTGGGCAAGGTGACGTGGGGCGAGATCCGCCTGGTCGACTGTGACGGCGCGGAGGTGACCGAGCCCGGGGCATCCGGCGAGATTTTCACCCGCGTGCCGCAGGGCAATCCGGCGACGTACCGCTACATCGGCGCCGAGCCCAACGAGCTGGACGGATGGTCCTCGCTCGGCGACATGGGCAGGTTCGACGCCGACGGGTACCTCTACCTCCACGACCGTCGAGGCGACATGGTGACCGTCGGCGGGATGAACGTGTACCCGGCGGAGATCGAGGCGGCACTGATCGAGCACCCGGATGTGCAGACCACCGCCGTGATCGGGCTGCCCGACGAGGACATGGGCAACCGTCTCCACGCGATCGTCCAACCCCGGGACGGCTCGCTGGTAAGAGAGGACGAGCTCCGCGAGTACCTCACCGAGCGACTCTCCAGGCAGAAGGTGCCCAGGAGCATTGAGCTCGTGTCCCATTCCCTGCGCGATGACGCGGGCAAGATCCGACGCTCCGCCCTACGCGCGGAGCGACTGGAAGGAGAAGCGCGATGAGCACCGACCTTTTTGACCTCACCGGCCGGCACGTCCTGGTGACCGGAGGCGCGCGCGGGATCGGACGGATGATCGCCGAGAGTCTGCTGCGACGCGGCGTGACCGTCTACCTGTCCACCCGCAAAGAGGACGCGGCGAGCCAGGCGGCGCGCGAGCTCGGTGGACTCGGCAGCGTGCACGCGTTCGCCGTGGACATCGGCACGGAAGCAGGTTGCCGCGAGCTGATCGAGAAGGTGTCCGAGCACACCGACCAACTGCACGGGCTGATCAACAACGCCGGTGCGACGTGGGGAGCGACCTTCGACGACTTCCCGGACGCAGCCTGGGACAAGGTCCTCAGCGTGAACGTCAAGACGCCGTTCACGTTGGCCAAAGCCGCCCGGCCGCTCCTCGAAGCCGCCGCGCAGGGCAGCAGCAATGGCGGCCCGGCGCGGATCATCAACATCGGATCCATCGACGGCTTGCTGGTGCCGAACTACGAGAACTACTCCTATTCGGCGGCCAAGGCGGCGATCCACCATCTGACCCGGCACATGGCGGCCACCCTGGCTCCTTCGGTTCTGGTCAACGCGATCGCGCCCGGACCGTTCCCCACCAAGATGATGGAGTGGGTCCTCGACGAGCGAGGTGACGAGATCACCGGCTCCAACCCGCTCAAGCGGCTCGGACGGACCGAAGACATGGACGGTCTGGTCACCTTTCTGCTGTCGGACGCCAGTTGCTACATCACCGGCAGCGTGATCCCTCTCGACGGTGGGCTCACCTCCACCGCATCCGCCGCACTGTTCGCCGAGGAGGCCTGAACTCATGCGTGAAGCAGTTATCGTGTCCACCGCCCGCACCCCGATTGGTCGCGCCTACAAGGGCGCGTTCAACGACACCCAGGGCCAGACGCTGGCCGGGCATGCGATCGCCCAGGCGGTGGCCCGCGCCGCGGTCGATCCGGGCGAGATCGAGGACGTGATCCTCGGGTGCGCCATGCAGGAGGGCAGCACCGGCTACAACGTGGCCCGGCAGGCGGCGCTCCGCGCGGGACTTCCCGTCACTGTCTCCGGGATGTCCGTGGACAGGCAGTGCGCGTCCGGGCTGATGGCCATAGCCACCGCGGCCAAGCAGATCGTGGCGGACGGCATGCGCGTTGCCGTGGGCGGCGGAGTGGAGTCGATCAGCCTGGTGCAGAATGAGCACCGCAACACCCACCGCACCGCGGACCCGTGGCTGACCGAGCACGGCCACGACGTGTACGTCTCGATGTTGGAGACCGCTGAGAACGTGGCCCAGCGGTACGGCGTCACCCGCGAGGCGCAGGACCACTACGCCCTGACCTCGCAGCTCCGCACCGCAGCCGCCCAGGAGGCTGGGTTGTTCGACGACGAGATCGCGCCGTTCTCGGGCACGAAGCTGGTGGCCGGCGCTGACGGCCCGGTCTCCGAGGAGTTCACCCTGGCCCGGGACGAAGGCAATCGACCCTCCACCACGCTGGCAGGCCTGGCGGGGTTGCGGTCGGTCCTCCAGGACCGGGACGGGCACGCCGCCACCGTCTCTGCGGGAAACTCCTCGCAACTGTCCGACGGCGCGGCCGCTGTGGTGCTGATGGAGCGAGCCGAGGCGCAGCGTCGTGGTCTCGAGCCGCTCGGGACATACCGCGGGATGGCGGTGGCGGGCTGCGAGCCCGGCGAGATGGGCATCGGCCCCGTGTACGCGATCCCGAAGTTGCTCGCCCAGCACGGACTGGGCGTGGACGACATCGACCTGTGGGAACTCAACGAAGCGTTCGCCTCCCAGGCCGTGTACTGCCGCGATCAGCTGGGCATCGATCCGGAGAAGTACAACGTCAACGGCGGTGCCATCTCGATAGGGCACCCTTACGGCATGAGTGGCGCCCGGATGGTCGGGCACGTGTTGAGGGAGGGGCGGCGTCGGTCGGCCCGCTATGCGGTCGTCACGATGTGTGTCGGCGGAGGGATGGGCGCGGCCGGCCTGTTCGAGCTGTGACCAACCTGGGCGAGGCGCGATCAGCGCACCGGGTGAACTCGCTGGCGCCGTCGCTGTGGGCCCCGTTGACCGATATGCTGAGGTCGATATGACGGAGACGTTCGGAGTGGATGAGGCCGCACACGATGCTGCGCGGACCGCGATTCTCGACGCCGCCGCCCACGTCTTTCACAGTCAGGGATTCAACGGGACGACGATCGACGACATCGCCCGGAAAATCGGCGCCACCAAAGGTCGCGTCTACTACTACTTCCGGTCGAAGTTCGACATCTACCTCTCCGTGTACGAGTACGGGATGCGGCTCGTCCGGGAGGCCGTGGAACCACATGTGGATGGGCCTGGTTCGGCTCGGGACCGGCTGACGGCGATGTCCATCGCGCACGCCGTGAACCTGATGACCAACCTGAGTTACCACGACACCATTCACCAGGGGATCCATCGTCGGTCGGCGCTGGCTCTCAAAGATCGGCAGACCGACCAGCTCGCGGAACTCAACAAGATCCGAGAGAGCTACGAGGTCATGTTCCGCCAGGTGGTGGAGGAGGGCATGGCCGACGGCAGCCTCCTGCCCGAGGACCCCAAGCTGGTCGCTCGGGCACTGCTGAGCAGCCTCAACTCGATCGACTCGTGGTTCCGGACCCGGCCCGATCAACCTCTCGCCGAGGTGGAGGGGCTGGCCGCACGGGTTACCGGGCTGTACATCGGGGGACTGGCGGCCAGATAGACCCTTGGAGCACGCACCAGGCTCGGCCGGAGAGAAAGTTCTCCGACCGGGTCTGTTTGTGTGTCAGTCCACGGCCGGCACTGGGCTGTCAGATTCGCCGATCACAACCGAGGAACAGTGCTACTCAAGTTCGGCGGATTGTTCGCGGAGTGCGCGCAGAGATTTCCGCGTTGCCGGGGTATCGGGCAACACAGCGAACAAGCGGTCAGGAGCTGGGGGAGAGTGCATAGCACCGACCAGGTTCCGCACCCATGCCATCCCCTCGGAGATCTCGGACATAGCGTCGGACTCTCCCCCGCTCCGAGCCCAATTGCCAAGAGCCGTCCGGTGCATAGCGTCGACAAGTGCTGCTAGTCCAGGAGCCTGAAAGGGCCGGGAATCCAGCGGCAAGCGGCTACGAAGGAAAGCCGATGTGAGTCGTATGTAGCGTTCATGCTCGACAATTTCGCGCTCTCTTAGCTCAGGAACGACGCGAGTCAGCTGGTACCGGGCTAGGACGATCTGCGGCCGAGAAAGAAAACCACGGAGCGAATCCTCGGTCGCGGCGATGACGACCTCGATGGGATCATCTGACTGGTCTGCTGATTCTAAGAGCTGCTCCAAGCGGGCGAGCCGCTCGGGATGGTCTGGGAACGGGAGCTCGTCTTTGCTCCGGTAAAGACGGAACACAGTGCGCCGCGATACTTCCGAGGCTTCAGCGACCGCCTCCACCGTGACGGAGTCGTAGCCCTGATCGAGGAACATGCCCATGGCGGTCTCTGCGATGCGGTACTTCGTTTCGCGCGATTCGCGAGACTGCCCCGGCATGAACACCTCGATTGCCATTGAAGGACCAGGGCTCGATTGTATGAGCTCCCGCTGCCCCAGAGCCTCTCTACTCGAAGTGTCCAGTAGAAATTTCGGACTGGGTGTCGTTCGCATCCAGAACCACACTCTCCGGCCACTGCTGCCACACGACGCCGAGGGATTCGGTCTGTGGGCTGCCTGTACGGACGAAGTTGTGCACAGCGGTCATCATCTGCGCTGACAATTCCAACCGCCCGGGCTCGTTCGCCTCACTGAATGCGTAAGAAAACACGTTCCGTCCAAAGTTGCCGAAGATGAACGGCAGGTCGATGGCGTGGACTGCTCCATAGACATCGTCGAACGGCTTCGGTTGGTTGTTCCAGGCGAATTGGTAGTAGTAGAGGCGGTCATTGCCTGCGCGCTGCAACGTGGACATCGAATCTTCCACGATGCCCATGAAGACCTGCTCGGTGAGTGCGTCGGATGCCTCGTTCCAGCCTCCCGGCCCATCGATCGGCAGGTATTGCGAGGCGATGAAATCTTCCACCGCGTACGGTGACGGCTGGTTCGGGTCGAATTCGTACTGCATCGTGAATCGGTCGTATTCGCTTTGCGGATGCGCCGCGATTGCTGAGCCGAACAGCTTTCCCTCTTCAAACGTGTTGCCGGCGAGGACCGGGATGTCTTTCGCTCGAGCAGCGAGTGCCGCATGCGGGTCCGCGGGGATGACGACATCATCAACGATCACAGCAGGCGTCGCGTCGAGCTTATGACGTAGGGAAAGTGCGATGACGTCGTTGGCGGGCATATCTCTCAGCAACCGCAGGCCTTCGTCTGCGCCGTCAACCCCAGCCTCTTCTGCAGCGGCCTCTCCGAGGGCGCGGGCGTAGGTTTCTGCGGCCTGCGGGCTGGTGGTCTGGAGTCCACCGCTCATCGGGATCGCCTTGTCGAACAGACCTTCCGAGAGGGGGGAGGCCATGAGCGCCCATACATTGACGGCGCCGGCAGACTCTCCCATTATCGTGACATTGTCAGCATTTCCGCCGAACTCGGCGGCGTTGTCCTGGACGAAACGCAGGGCCTCGATCTGGTCCAAAAGACCGTAGTTTCCAGAGTCGGATAAGCCGCCACCGGATTCGGTTCCCAACTGATCGAGCCAGCCGAAGATTCCGAGTCTGTAGTTGACCGTCACGACAACCGCATCTGCCTTGTCGGCGAGGGCACGCCCGTCGTACATCGGATCTCCCGAGAATCCGACGACGTTGCTTCCTCCGTGGACAAACACGAGGACTGGTAGGTCCTTTTTGTCCGTCGCCGGGCGGTGAATGTTCAGCGTAAGGCAGTCTTCGTCACCAACGGGTGTGCCGAGGCCATCGCGCACGTTGAGGTTCCATACGGGGCCCTCGGGTGCCGGGCTGAATGTGCGGCCGGGTTGCGCACAGCCTTCCCCGTATTCAGTTGCCGCGAAGGGCTGAGACCATGGTGCGCGCGGGACGGGGGCCTTCCATCGCAGGTTCTCTACCGGCGGCTCTGCAAACGGTATGCCGAGCCACGAGTACGTCCCCGACTCTGTGGATTGGTCGAGCCCTGTCATGTCGCCGAGGGTCGTTTTTCGCAGGGTCTGGGCAGCGCTGTCTTCGATAGAGCCGCTGAGGCTGCCGAGTGACCCCGACGCGGCGACCGCTGTCGTAGCGGTCACGATTGTGAGGCCCACCGCCAAGCTCGCCGCACTGAAATTGCGGCGGAATCTTCGAACGTGTTGTGTCCCGGCTGTGTGGTCGGTCCGACTTCTGAAGTTCATGCCCATCGCTCCATCCAGGTGGCACTAAGTGCCAGAGAATTCGACATACGGAGGCACTCCGTGCCAGTAGTGTGGCATAGATCACCATTGGCGGCAATGGGCTAGCACTGTGCCGCCGCTGAGGTCTCGGCGGGCAGGTTGATTCGGATACTGGGTTGCGACGGTCGGCGAGAGCGGCCGTGCATCGGGCCGCACGCCCCTCCCTACGGGCAATCAGCCGGGCGGGGGAATGCCTTGTGTGTTCGCCGGGCGATCATCAGGAGCACCAGGACGACGACGCACAGGCAGCCGAGGAATAGTGCGGACGCGGTTACGGCGGTACTCAGAGATTTGGTTGTGGCAAGGAGTCCGACACCGATCGCGACTGCACCTTGTAGGAAATACGCGACGAGATACAGCAGCGACAGGATCGCACCACGATGCTCGTCGGGAGCAGTTCGGTTCATGACCCCCAGGCCGCCGGAGAACGCGAACGAGTACGCGATGCCACCGACCAGGCTCCAGGCGAAGAAGAGTTTGATGGACCCGGATGCGGCGGCCAGCACCATGAGGGTCAGGCTGCCCACGGAGAGCAGTGCGCCGATCACTACTGCCGCCTGCACTGGCAGCCGCGACAGGAACAGTGCTGTGAGGCCGATCGCAGCGGAGGAACAGCCCAGAAGTAGACCGGTCACCATCGCGTCTTCTGTTTGGGTGAATTGGCGGACCATGTGCGCGCCGAGGGAGAGCATGATCGCGCCCACGCAGTAGGCGAGGGCCACCGAGAGCGTTGCGATCGCGAAGGTCGGTCGTACTCCGGGGACCAGACGCAGTGGCTGGGGTCGCCATCGCGGAGCGTGTGCGGGACGGTCGTCGGGTGAGAGTGCGAGCGCGATGACCGAGAAGATCGTCAGGCCGAGGAGGACGATGTAGCTCCAGAACATCGGCATGGGGAGGAATCGGGCAAACACGCCGCTGAGTACCAGGGCGAGGGTGAGCCCGGTGGCGGTGGAGATGGTGGCCAGTGTGCTGGCGAACCGGGGATTGGCGGAGACGTTGTTCTCCACCAGCGAGGCGGTCGCGGCCCCCATCGCCAGTCCGGTACCTGCGCCCTGCAGCACTCGTCCGGCGAACAAGAATCCGACATTCGGTGCGAGGGCGAACAGGACGGCGGAGCCGGCGATGAGGGTGAGGCCGATGATCATGACCCGGCGTCTGCCGAGTTGGTCGGATAGGCCTCCGAACAGGGGGAGAACGATGATGATGGCGAGCTGATACGTGGCGAACACCGCGGTGATGACCGCAGGTGTGAGCCCCCAGAGGTCGGCGTACATCGGGTAGAGCACGCTCGGCGCCCCGCTGGACCACAGTGCCAGCGCCAGTACTGATGCCGAGGCCCAGAAGACGCGGCGCCTGGAACGCTGACCGGGGTGCGCGGTGGTGCCCGGGACGGTTCTATCGTGCGCAGCGGCTGTGTCGTGCCGTGTCATCGCGAGGGGATCTCCTGAGTGTGCGGCAGCAGTGGGGCGGGTGGACGCTCCGCGACAGAGACCGCGGGTTCGCTGTTCACGTCGTTGGCAGGGGGAAGATCAGCAGGCTTCCGGTTGCGGTGGCGACTGCCTTGTCCTGGTTGTCGAGCACTTCTCCTTCGGCGAAGGCGACTCGTCGTCCGGTCTTGGTGCCGGTTCCGGTGCAGGTGAGGGGGCCGCTTTGGGAGGTGACCGGGCGCAGGAAGTTCACCTTGATCTCGATGGAGGTGTAGCCGGTGCCGGCGGGGAGAGTGGTGTGGGTGGCGCATCCGAGGGCGGAGTCGAGGAGGGTGGCGACCAGAGCCCGCCGTGGACCATGCCGATGGGGTTGTAGTGGGATTCGTCGGGGTGGCACTGGAAGGTGACGGTGCCGGGGCCTACCTCGGTGAGTGTCATTCCGAGGTGGCTGGCCATCGGCGCTCCGGGGAGTTCCCCGTCGCGCATCTTGGTCATGAAGTCGATGCCGTCGAGTTCGGGCAGTGCGGTGAGGCCCTCAGCGGGGTCACGCCAGTGGATGGTGGTTTCGCGCTCGGTCATTGTCAGTGTCCTTCCTGGGGGAGTGGAATGTTCCGTAGTCGCAGTTGGCCACGGGCGAGGGTTCTAGGGGCCACGGGGGCCCTCCTTCGATGAGTGGTGCAGGCGACAGCGGTGATTAGGCGAGGAAGTCGAGCACTCGCGCGGAGAATTCCTGGTGGTACTGGAAGATTCCGCCGTGGCCGGCGTCGGGGAACAGCTGCAGTTGCGCGCCCGGAATGCGTCTGGCCATGTCGAGAGAGTTGGTGGTGGGGACCATGACGTCGTCGATGCCGTTGGAGACCAGTACGGGCAAGTCCAGTCGGCTCAGGTCGTCCGGTTCCTGGAGCCCCCAGCGGCGGATCGCTCGGAGCTGGGCGAGCAGCGAAGAGAGTGAGATCGGCTCGCCCCTGCCTTCGGTGCGTTCCTGCAGGCGTGCCAAGAACTGCCGGGCACTGCGTTTGCCGTCCGCGGTTCGGGTGAAGAAGAGCCAGTTCCTCGGGTCCTTACGCAGGATCATCGCTTTGGCGAGAGTTCTGAACACCAGCGTCGGGACCTTCTCGATGAGGTAGCCCCCGCGTGGCCCTGTTCCGGCGAATACCGCACGCCGTACGAGCCCCGGGTGCTCGAGTGCGATGATCTGGGCGAGTCCGCCGCCGAGGGAGAACCCGATCAGATCGACGGTGTCGTAGCCGAGTGCGCGGATGAAGTCGACCGCATCGTGAGCCATCTGTTCTGCTCGGGCAGGCGTGGTGCCGTGCGAGGTGCCGACGCCACGGTTGTCGAAGGTGATGACGTGATGATGCTCGGCGATCGCGTCGATGACTTGTAGATCCCAGTCGTCGAGGACCCCGGTGAGGTGGTTGAGGAACACCACGGGCACGCCGCCGCGTATGCCGAGTTCACGGTAGGCGAAATGGGTTCCCTCGACATCGATCACGGACGTCGGCGTGGATCGGTACGTGCTGGGCAGACCAGGCGCGTCGGCGGTCACGGAGTCCTCCCGGGAGAGGTCGTCGGATTGGCGAGGTGTGTGAGTACTTCGCGGGCGAACTGGTCGTTGTGTTGGAAGATCGCGCCGTGCCCGGAGTTCGGGTAGATCACGAGTCGACTGTCGGGCACCCGCCGGTGAAGGTCCTCGGACAGGATCGATGCCACCATCTTGTCGTGGTCACCGTTGACCACCAGGGTGGGGTGGGTGAGACGGGAGAGATCGGACGGCGCGGCCCTGCTCCAGGCCTTGATGGCGGCGAGCTGGGCCCGGAATACTGTCACCGTGATCGGTGTGTCGCGGTCGGTGGTCCGTTCCTTCAGGCGGGTGGTGAACTCGCGGGCTGCCTGCCTTCCCGCGGCATCGCGGTTGAAGAACAGGTATTCCTTGGGGTCGGTGCGGGCCAGCGCGCCGCGGAGCATGGCACGGTAGGTCACCTGTGGGACGGCATCGATTCCGCGACCCCCGGCAGGGCCGGTACCGGCCAGGACGAGTCGGCGCACCACTGTGGGGCGGGTCAGCGCGAGGACCTGGGCGACCATGCCGCCGAGGGAGAAACCGACGACGTCGACCTGCTCGAGCCCGAGTGCGCGGAGGAAATCGTGGGCGTCCTCTGCCATGGCGTGCACAGTTCTCTGCGCGGTCCCCGTGGATGCGCCCACGCCGGGCTGGTCAAAGGCGATCACGCGATGTCGGAGGGCGAGGGCGTCGATGACGCGTGGGTCCCAGTTGTCCAGTGTGGCTGCCAGGTGATGGAAGAACACGACAGGCACCCCGGACCCGGTTCCTAGCTCCCGGTAGGCGAAGTCCTTGCCGCCCGCCTGGACGGTTCGAGTGGGCGTGGACGCATACGACGGCCTCTCCTCGGTGGTGCGGAGCTCGGGTGCGGGGGTCATTGCCGGCTCACCACGATCTTCCCGTGCACCCCACCAGCGGTCAGCGCTTGCAGCGCGTGTGGGGTCTGATCGAAAGGCAGCACCCGGTCCACGATCGGCCGCAGGGCACCGTCATCGATCAGCTCGCCGATCTGCCGGAGTTGCCCACCGTCGGGATGCACGAAGTAGAACTCGTAGGACACCCCCTGGCGGCGGGCTTGTCGGCGGACTTTGCTGCTCATCGCTCTGATCGTCAGCGCCACCACCGGGTTGGCACCGATCCGGTCGGCGAACGCCGGGTCAGGTGGATCGGCGATGCCGAACACCTTGCCGCCGCGCCGTAGGACCCGCAGCGACTTCATGAGGGTCTGGCCGCCTTGATTGTCCAGAACGAGGTCGACATCACCCAGTAGCTGCTCGAAGTCCTGATCGCGGTAGTCGATCACGATATCGGCGCCGAGTTCACGCACGAAGTCGGCGCTGGAGGCGCTGGCCGTGGTCGCCACGGTGGCTCCCAGATGCTTGGCCACCTGGATGGCTATCGACCCGACCCCGCCAGCACCGCCGTGGATGAGCACGGTGTGGCCCGGGCCGATCCGGCCACGCTCAGCCAGGATCTGCCAGGCGGTCAACGCCACCACCGGCAGCGATGCGGCTTCGGCAAAAGAAAGGG
Source organism: Dietzia aerolata (assembly GCF_014144865.1). Classification (GTDB taxonomy): domain Bacteria; phylum Actinomycetota; class Actinomycetes; order Mycobacteriales; family Mycobacteriaceae; genus Dietzia; species Dietzia aerolata. Next base: position 22,007 of record NZ_JAALDM010000067.1, read on the forward strand.
ACGTGGGCATGCGGGCGACGCTGTCGGCATTGACCGCGACCCGGTCGGCGAACGTCCCGACCCGGTCCATGCCGGGAAAGGCGAACACCTCGTCTCCGGCAGTGAAGCCACTGACCTTCTCGCCGACCGCCACGACACGGCCCGCTATGTCACTGCCCAGAATCAACGGAAGGTCAAACGGGAGGATCTGCTTGAACCCTCCCGAACGCAGCCGCTCATCAGTCTGGTTCACCCCCGCCGCGACCATCTCCACCAATACGTCACCGGCGCCTACCGCGGGCTCGGGAGCCTGGATCTGGACCACGGGCTCGCCATACTTTCGGACCGCAAAAGCCTTCACTACTACTCCTTTGTGGGCCTCCATCTGCTCGCGATGGGGCCGTCGCCACGTTCCGCCAACTGGTTGCACTGTGTTATCAGTCGAACCTACGTGGAGTGGTAACCTAAGGCAACCACTCATCCATGGGGGAGGCCTTTACGGTGATCGAGACGCCACGCTCCAGCTGCCCGATCAGCCGGTCGATCGAACTGCTCGGTGACCGCTGGAGTGTGGTCATTCTGCGGGATATCGCCCTGCACGACCGTCGAGGCTTTCGCGAACTGCTCACCGGAAACGCCGAGGGCATCAGCGCCCCCGTCCTGTCACGACGCCTAGCGGACCTCGTCAGGGCCGGCTTCTTGACCAAGATGGAAGTGGAACGGGGAAGAGCTGGCCGCTACTCGCTCACGGAGGACGGGATACAGACCGTTCCGCTCATGTTCGAACTTGGTCGACTCGGCGCAAAGCTGGACCCCACGACCGTCCCCGCGGTGACAGTGGCCGGCGACAGGAGTCGCGCCAGCATCGAGTCGTACATGGACCGACTCCGCAGCCTGCATCTCAACTGACGTGCTGCTGCCGGTCGACCGGACAAGCCGCTCTCTGCATCTCCCTGGTTCCCTCAGGGCTGGGGCGTCAGAGCTGAGCGAGTAGTTGTTTCCAGATGGGCCGCCAGAACTCGATGGCCTCGGCCGAATCGAGCTTGGTGTGCGTCAGCCCGACCGAGGCCTTGCCGTTCGGCCTGTCGCTGATGTTGACCGCGACCCGGGTGCCGTCGGCCATCGGGACCCGCCAGTAGCGCCACTTCTCGGAGCTCGACGTGGTGGCGTCGGCGTCGATGGGGACACCGCCGAACTCCTCACTCCCGGCGATCACTGTCAACCAGGCTTCCAGCGCTGCGTCCTTGTCGCCTGCGATGGTTCGCGAGGCGGAGAGTTGGAAGTCGCCGGTGCAGGACTGTCCCGGAACTCGCACGCCGGTGTGCTGCTCATAGGCGATGGCTGTGCCCTGGGCCCACCACTCGGCGCGCTCGACCGAGTCGGGCATGTGCTCCAGCGTCAGTTTGGCAATCGCAGCGTGGGCCAGCTCGCGAGCTCCCGCGGCGTCCAGCAATGAGACCCATTCATCCCACGGGCGGCCGGTGGCGTTGGCGATGCCGACGGTGTTGGAAGGCTTGACCATGGCCCAATGGTGCCGCAGCGGGGGAGCGGAGGTCGGGGAACCACGGCCGGAGATTCGTCGCCACCACCCATTGATCCTGGGCCGCGACAGGCGTAACGTGATACCAAATGGTTTCACATCAGGCGCACGAGACGGACTTCAGCGATGCCGACGTCGACAGGATCTTCCGGGCACTCGCCGATGCCACGCGCCGCGACATCGTTCGCCGCACCCTCGCCGAGGAGGCGTCGGTCTCCGAACTCGCCGACCGGTACGACATGTCGTTCGCCGCGGTCCGCAAACACGTCAACGTGCTGGCGGAAGCGGGACTGGTCAGCCATCACCGCGCCGGCCGCGAGCGCCGGATCCGCGGCAATCCCGACGCCATCCGACAAGCGCAGCGCCTGCTCGACAGCTACGAACGCCTGTGGCGCAGTCGCATCGATCGCCTCGACGCACTCCTGGCCGAGGACTGAATCCCCCGAACCCCAACCGGACAGCACGCCCCGAGCCGTCAGCGCTCGGCAACCCAGGGAGGCACACCATGCCAGTCACGTCCGTCGACAAGGATCTCGAGAAGCTGACGATGGAGATCGTCGCCGACTTTCCGGTCTCCGTCAGGCGCCTGTGGGACGCCTACGCCGACCCCCGCCAACTCGAAAAATTCTGGGGCCCGCCCACCTGGCCCGCGACCTTCGACCGCCACGACCTGACCCCCGGAGGCCTGTCGAACTACTACATGACCGGCCCCGACGGCAGCCGCGCCGGCGGCTACTGGGAGTTCCTCGCGGTGGAAGAGGGGCGCTCGTTCGAGGTGATCGACGGATTCACCCACGACGACGGCACCCCGAACACCGACCTGCCGCGGATGCGCGCTGTATTCCTCTTCGAGGAGACCGACACCGGATCCCGCTTGCGCACCACCACGTACTTCAACAGCCTCACCGAACTCGAGCAGCTGGTCAGCATGGGCATGGAGGAGGGCACGGTCCTGGCGATGGGGCAGATCGACGACGTGCTGGCCGATCTCCGCACCTTTGCCGCTGACCGGGCCACGCAGGCGCAGATGCTCAGCGACACGCGGGTGCGGATCAGTCGCGTGGTGCGGGGAACGCCGGAGCAGGTCTGGGCGGCGCATCACCAGCCGGAGCTGCTGCGACAGTGGTGCTACGGCCCCGACGGCTGGGACTTTGTCGAATGCACGGTGGCCACGGCTCCCGGAGATCGCCACCGTTATGCCTACGCGCCGCGGGACGGAGTCGAGGGGCAGGAGTTCGCTCTGACCGGCGAGCTGTTGGAGACCGACCCGCCGCACCGCGAGGTGTTCCTGGAAACCATGGAAGGCGTCGACGGCCCGCCGACCCACAACGAGCAGACACTCACGCCGGTCGAGGGCGGGACTCTGATCTCGCTGGTGATCACCTATGACAGCCTCGAACAGCGCGACATGATCCTGGGCACCGGCATGACCTACGGCATGGAAGCCGGATACGAGCGCCTCGAAGCGGGGGTGTTGGCTGGGGCCTGAATTTTCTGAATACCGCCGGTCTGGTGTGATAATTCTTATCAGTCTCGTCTGCGGCACGAGGCACCGAACTCATCGGCAGCCGAGGTGAGAATTTTCGGCTCCCGCGGCTACGGAGAAGGGCCTCTGGTCATGGCAGAAGAGAACCGTGCGCGGTTAAAAGAGATCCAGCAATCCCTGTCCGATGGGGATATTGAAGCCGCCTCGGCCGCCACGATTAATCTCATTCTGGACGCGGGCGTCAACGGCTTCGGCCCGGTCAAGAGCGCCAAGACCGTCGCGGAAGAAGCACTGAAACATGCTGGAAATGATCGGGACAAAGCGGTCAAAAAGGTTATTGCCACGCACACTCGCGTTGTGGGTGCCTCAGGTTTTGTCTCGGGTCTCGGTGGCTTGGCGACGATGGTCGTCGCGATCCCTGCAGACGTCACTGTGCTTTACACGCGGGCGACAAGGATGATCGCCGCAATCGCTCACATTCAGGGCTATGACGTCGACAGCGAGGAAGTTCGCAGCGTCATAGCGGTCTCGCTGATCGGCTCGGCCGGAGTCGAAGCGATGTCCAAGGCGGGCGTCGAGATAGGGACCAAGACCGCGCTCTCAGCGCTCAAGAAAGTTCCAGGCTCGGCGCTGACCAAAATAAACAAGGCAGTCGGGTTCCGACTCGTCACCAAGTTCGGCACAAAAGGCACGATAAACCTCGTGAAGGTTGTTCCCGTTGCCGGCGGCGCTGTGGGCGGCACGATCAATGTTGCTGCGATCCGGTCCATCGCTGGCTACGCCAAGCGGAACTTTCCGACGATTGATCAGGTAGACGCACCCGCCGCTGTGCTCTAGCAGTTGCTGGCCCGGTCTCACGCTGTCTCCGGAGGCACACGCGTTCTCTGGTGCACTGGCCCTCGAATTGGAAGCACTCAGGTCGCAAGTCGGGCGATTTCGGCGCCATGGCTGCTGCCAAGTGCGGCGTGGTTGCTTCCAAATCACTGGGGGCGGGCTCTGCTGCTGACTTGTTGCCGATCTGTGAGGGAGTCATTCGGCCGCGAAGTCACGCCGGGAGGGTTCGCAGCGGCGATGACGAACTCCGCGCGCGGCGTGGAGTGACAGATGGGTGCTCTACAGTCGGGCGCTGAACGTGCGACAGTGGAAACCTACTGCGCAGGAGGGGTGCCGAATGTCGTCAGATGGGCTAGTTGTCCGCACTTCTGGGCAGCAGCAATATGCAGCCGCGGAGCGTGCTCGGACCGCGCTGAACTCGGGACTGCGGGACTGGTCCGCGCAGCGCGACGCCCTGGGCGCGGACGAGCTCGGGGCCAACCCTTTTCGCCGGGTGCCGCGCGGGTGGCCAGATGTCACCGCGGCGCGACTGATGATCGAGGCCGAGCACGCCGCGGTGCTCGACGCCGCCGGCGCGCGGGCGGAGGTGTCGCGACTGTGGTGGTCGGGGGTCGCCAAGCTCCTCGGCGCCGCCGTCTCGGTGGGGATTCCTCTCGCACTGCTCGTGTCGCTGGTGGTGGGGGAGTGGCGGTGAGGCCCGAGCGCAGCCACTGTCACGCCCGTGGCCCGGGGCGGGGACACTGATGATTCGTCTGGTCGCGCTGCTCGTGGTGGCGTTGGTGCTGCTCGCAGTGGTGGCGGGGTGGCTGGGCTACACGAGTTGGCTGGTGCGCTCCGGTATTGAGGACCTCGCGCGCCGCCGTCGGCTCGTCGCCGGGGTGGATCCGCTCCAGGCGACGACCGCGAAGACGCGCTCCGCTGCAGAAGCCGCCCACTCTGCGGCCCTCTCCGCTCTCTCGATGACGGTTGAGCAGTGGTACGAACTGCGGGAAAGTCGCGCGGTGGGGACTCGGCTTGCCAGCGAGTTTCCGGAGATCGAAGCCAAGGCCGCCCGCGACTCTGAGTTCCTCGACGCGCTCGAGAGCGCTCACCTCGCCCTCGAGCAATCTCAGTCCGCTCTTGCCATCGCCCAAAGCGCTGTGGCCGACCCCGCCGCCGACTCCGCGGTGACCGCGGGCGAGCTGGTGGAGCGGACGGCATCCGTGGACGCGCTGACGCTGCAGCTCCGGCGGAAAATTTACGAGTACCGGACGCCGGGTGTCCGGAAGTTCGGACGCATGTTCCAGAGGTAGTCGACGGGTCAGGCTGGGACTGCGGCGGCGCACCTTGAATTGGAAGCACACAGTTCGACAGTCGGGCGACTTCGGCGCCATGGTTGCTGCCAACTTCGCCGTGGTTGCTTCCAAATCGGTGGGGGCTCCGACGATGAATTCCGCGAGCGGCAGTGGGCTTGCGACGGCGGGCTTGCGGGTGGGGACTACAGGTCGCCGGGGAGTTTGTCCCGCCGGATGTCGCGCCAGGAGGGTTGGCGCATGTGGCCGTCGTCGGTGAAACCCTGGTGGCGGACCTCCACCACGAGTTTGGGCAGCACCCACTTCGCGTCGCGGCGGGCGTCGGAAGGGAGTTCGGCCACGAAAGGGCTGGTCTTGCGGCTCAGCGGCTCGAGCTCGTCGAGTAGCGCACGCGCCTGCTTGTCCGTGAAGCCGGTGCCCACGCGGCCGATGTAGGTCAGCCCGGTCTCCGCCGGCAGGCCCAGTAGTAGTGAGCCCAATCCGCCGGAGCGTCCGCCCTTGCCGGGTCTCCAGCCCCCCACCACGGCATCGGTGGTGGTGAGCAGCTTGTGCTTGAGCCACGACCGCGACCGCTGCCCCGACTCGTACCGGGAGTCACGGCGCTTGGCCACGATGCCTTCCCAGCCGAACTCCTCCGCCTCGGCCAGGGCGCGGTCGCCGGGGCCGTCGAGAACACCCGGCACCTGCACGCGCGGGACGTCGGCCAGCCGCGGGGTGATCAGGTCCAGCACTTCGCGGCGCCGCTCCCACGACTGCGACCGCAGGTCCACGCCGTCGAACTGCAGCACGTCAAAGACGAACAGGTGCACCGGCGCGATCGACTCATCCGAGCCGCCGGCACCGGCCTGCTTGGCTAGTGCAGCGAAGTCGGGGACACCGGTGGAGTCGAGCACCACGAGTTCGGCGTCGATGACCGCCGATGTGCCGAATGCCTGCGCGAGGCCGGGGAAGCCGTCGGTCAGCCAGTCCATGGCGTTGCCGTTGCGGCTGACCATGCGCGATTGCTCGCCGTTCGACGCGACAGTCACCCGGTAGCCGTCCCACTTGCCTTCGAATGCCCACTTGTCCTCGGGCAGCGCGGTCACGTCGGCGGAGGTGGGGATCATCGGAAGCAGGGGAGCGGCGGGCCGGTCGGAGCCGGGGCCGTCGATGACAGGCGCGGCGTGGCCGGTGTCCGCAGGGGAATCGGCGTCGGCTGGCGCAGAGCCGGCAGCCGCGCGATCAGCCGGATACGACGACTTCGGATTGTCCCGCCCGCCATAGAAGGAGTCCGGCGACTGGTCCTTCATGTACTGCACGATCCACTGATTCTTCTCCGCGCTCGTACGCACGAGGACGTACCGACCGGAGACCTTCTCACCGTGCAGCCACACGATGATCTCGTCGGCCCGCCATTTCTCGCATTCGTACCAGCCGTGATCCCAGATGGTCATGTGGCCAGCGCCGTATTCGCCCTTGGGGATGGTGCCCTCGAACGTCTCGTACCCGAGCGGATGGTCCTCGGTGTTCACGGCCAGCCGCCGGTCCTTGGGCTCGGTCGGCAGATTCTTGGGCACGGCCCACGACGCCAACACCCCGTGATGCTCGAGCCGCAGGTCGAAATGCAACCGCCGGGCGTGGTGCTCCTGAATCACGAAGATCGGGCCGTCGACGTCGTCGCGATCAGTCTCGACCTCGCCTTCGAACGGCTCCGGCGTATTGCGACGATCCCGCTTACGCCGGTATTCCGCCAGGCTGGTGACCACAGCTTCCGCGCTGGCGGGTTCGGCGTCGCAGCCGGGATCCGTGGCGGCGCGGTCGGCGTCGCTAGAGGAGGCGTCGGTGGTGGAGGTGTCGGCTGAGCTGGCGTCGACGGAGCTGGCGTCGGCGGGCTCGGGGTCCTCGTCATCGGACGACGACGAAGACGACGAGGACGACGACGAGCTCTTCTTGCCGCCCCCAGATTGCTTGGTCCGTGAGGCGGAACCGGCAGAGGAAGCCGTCTTCTTGGCGGGTGCCTTTTTCGACGCGGCCTTCTTGGCTGGCTTCTTCTTGGCGGAGCCAGAGCCAGAGCCAGAACCGGATGTTTCGAGGCCGTCGAGCAGATCGCCGTCGGAGTCCAGGCGCTTGAGCACCGCGTCCCAGTGCAGGTGCTTGAGGTCGCCGTCGCCGAGTTCTTCCCACGACCTGGGCGCCGCGACCCAGGGTTCGGCCCGCCCGCGCAGGGAGTACGGCGCGACGGTGGTCTTGGCGCCACTGTTCTGGCTCCAGTCCACGAACACCTTGCCCGAGCGGATGGAGCGCTTCATGGTGGCCGTGACCAGGTCGGGCGTCTGCTTTTCCAGTGACTGCGCGATCTGCTTGGCCACCGCGGAGGCGCCTTTGGAAGTGACGGCCTTGTCCAGGCGGGCGTAGAGATGGATCCCCTTGGAGCCACTGGTGACCGGGAACGATTCGAGTCCTGTCTCGTCCAGCAGGTCGCGGACGCGGAGGGCCACCCTCGCCGTCGTATCCAAATCGACTTCCTCGCCGGGGTCCAGGTCAATGATGATGCGCCGCGTCCGCCCCGGCTCGCCGTTCGACAGGGTCCACTGCGGCACGTGCAGCTCGAGCGCGGCCTGTTGGGCGAACCACGCGAGCGTCGCGGGGGAGTCGAGCACGGGATAGGTGACGTCGCGTTTGGAGTGTTCGATTGTCACCTGCGGCACCCAGTCGGGCGCGTGCTGCGGCAGGTTCTTCTCGAAGAAGGACTTGTCGGTGGTGCCGTCGGGCCAACGCTTGCGGGTGACGGGCCGGTTCCCTGCGTACTCGATGAGCAGGGGCGCGACGGCCCGGTAGTACTCGAGCACGTCGGCCTTGGTGGTGCCCGTGGCGTCGTACAGCACCTTGTCCGGATGCGTGAACCGCACCGACTGCCCGTCGACCTTGACCGACTCCTTGCTGCCCTTGCTCGCCATGCCCCCACTCTGTCACTCGGGTACGACACCGGCGACCGGCCCGAATCGAGGCCCCTGCGCCGTCCGCAGCGCTGAACGCCCACGGGTTACGCGCCCGCTTCGGCTTGCGCGTCCTCTCTGCCCGCTCGAAGCGCACCTATGCGTCATGTAAGGACCATTTCGGACGCGTAACCCCCGGTCGGTGCCACCTGCGCACGACCTGTCGCCCGTCTCATCAGATCAGCGCTCGCAGATGCCCGTCCGCTCTCACTGCTGCCCATCCGCGCTGTGCGTCTTCGGTAACCACACGCTGCTTGAACGAAACGACCACGTCATGAAGCAGGTCCAGACTCTGGGCCAGGTCGCCACCGCGGCCTTGGTCAACATGGAGGAAGCCACGTGTCCTACGTTCAACCCCAGGACTTCACCCGCGCGATGATCGACGCCGGGGAGAAGAAGGTCCACATGTCCACCCGCGACACCCTGATCCGCGGCTTCATGGCCGGAGCGATCCTGGCGCTGTCGGCGGCGTTCGCGGTCACTGTCACGGTGCAGACCGGCAGCGCACTGCTCGGGGCGGTGCTGTTCCCGATCGGATTCATCCTGCTGTATCTCCTGGGCTTCGACCTGCTGACCGGTGTATTCACGCTGGTGCCGCTGGCACTGATCGACAAGCGTCGGGGAGCCACGGTTGGCGGGGTTCTGCGCAACTGGGGCCTGGTCTTTCTGGGCAACTTCGCCGGCGCCCTCACCGTGGCGTTCCTCATCTCGTTCATCACCACCTACGGATTCAACGTCGCACCGGACGAGGTGGGGCAGCGGCTCGGGGAGATCGGCGAAGCACGGACCCTGGGCTACGCCGAGCACGGGGCGGCCGGGATGGCGACCCTGTTCTTCCGCTGCGTGCTGTGCAACTGGATGGTCTCCACCGGCGTGGTGGGCGCGATGATGTCCACCAGCGTGAGCGGCAAGGCTCTGGCCATGTGGATGCCCGTGATGCTGTTCTTCTACATGGGGTTCGAGCACTCGGTGGTCAACATGTTCCTGTTCCCGACCGGGCTCATGCTGGGCGGAGACTTCTCTATCGGCGACTACCTGGTGTGGAACGAGATCCCGACGGTTGTCGGGAACGTCGTCGGAGGTCTGGTGTTCGTGGGACTATCGCTGTACGTCACGCACGCGCGCACCAAGGCCCCGCGCCTGTGCGAGGAGATCCCCGCTGGTGGCGCCCCCGGAGTCGACAACGGTGGCGACGCCGCAGCCGCCGCGAAGGTCCCCGCGGCCTGACGTTGTCAGCACCCCGCCCTCATATTCCAAGGAGTCGTTGATGTCCCCGATCATGTCCAAGTCCGAGGCCGCCGCGCATATCGATTCCGCCCGCATCCGCCAGGGCCGCACGTGGGCCGAGCTGGCCGAGCACCTGGGCGCGCCGCTGGTGTGGACCACCTCGGCATTGCTCGGCCAGCACCCGTTGACGACGGAGCAAGCGCGGTCGGTGTGTGAACTGCTGGGCCTCGGCGAGGACGTCGCGGAGGGGCTCGTCCGCCAGCCCGGTCGGGGCACGCCCGCGGAGCTGATGGCGGATCCGACGATCTACCGCTTCACCGAGGCGCTGTCGGTCTACGGGCCGGCGCTCAAGGCACTGATCCATGAGGAGTTCGGCGACGGCATCATGTCCGCGATCAACTTCCGGATCGACTTCGCGCGCCGCCCCGACCCGGACGGCGACCGCGTCGTGATCACGCTGGACGGGAAGTTCCTCGACTACAAGTGGTGAGGGGGAACAGAGACGAGCCCGCCGCTCGCCCTGCGGGAAGCCCTCTCAGGCGTGGCTGCTGATGAGTTCGTCCATCGACTCGCCGGACTGCTTCGACCACAGGCTGAACACCGCGCTGGTCATGGCCGCGGCCGCGTAGAGGGCGGACGCCAGCCCGTGCTCGCTGATCACGGTGCGCATGCCGGTGGAGGCGTCGCAGTCGAGCAGGACCGCATCGAAAAGGCCTGCCATGCCGTCAGGGGCGTCAGGGAGCCCGGCACTGTCGCGGGTCTGGGCGATGACTGCGGCGGGCAGCTGCGGCGCCAGCGACTGTGCGAGCTGGGCGAAGCGGGAGGCCACGGTCAGGGCGTCGGGGATCGGCGGGGGAGAGGCATCGGCAGTCATCTCCAGGGCCTCGAGGAGCTCGCCGGCGGCCGAGGTGTCGCCCCGCGCGTGGGCGGCCAGGACGGCCCGGACCTGCTCGACGGCAACTCGGTGGCGCTGCTGTGCGCGCTGCATTCCGGCCTCGAGGTCGGCGATGCCCGCAGTGCGTATATCGACGCCCTCGCGGACCAAGAGCGGCGCGAAACGCTCGAACCGTGCGCGCTGTTCCGGGGAAACCATGGCTCCATTGTGTCTGCTCGAGCTGAACGGCCCCGCGGCGCGTCGCAATACGCCCCGTGCTCGTCGCGGGGTATGGCGATCCCCATCACCCGGTCACCGACAGCCAGGGCCGTGGCCGCGTCCTCGCCGATCTCCAGAAGCGTTCCCGCGATATCCATGCCCGGCACATCTGCAGCTCCGCGCGGGGTGCCGGTCTTGGAGCGGGATCCGTTGCGGGTGTAGGTGCCGGTGGGGTTGGTGGTGGCGGCTGAGACGCGCACGCGGGCGTCGGTCGGCCCGAGTTTCTGGGTGGGGACGTGGGCGACCTGCAGCGCGTCGGGCCCTCCGTAGGTGGTCACTCCGACGGCGCGAACGGTGCCAGCGGGGGCGTTCATGGTTTCTCTTCCCACGTGGTCGGTGACACGATTGCCTGCTCTCCCGCACGGAAACTACCGGCCCGTGCCGCACAACCCCGAAACGACCACGAGCCCCCGCGACGGCCGCTGTGTTTATTTGACGACGACGACAACGACCTCAGCCCCAGAACCACCGCACCGTGCCGGGTCAGCCCGACTGGCAGCCGACCCCGTCTCCGTCTTTGTCCAGGTGCGGCCCGAAGCCCGGAGTTCCAGCCAGAATCGGTGTCGCGCCGGCGGCTCGGGCCTCGGCGCAATTCTTGTACATGAACCCGGCCGGCGCAGGTACCGGAGCGGGAGCTTGCGCGGGGTCGGGTGCAGGGGCGGGCACCGGGTTGGCAGCAGGCGCCGGTTCGGCGATCGGAGCGGGTGGGGGCACTGCTGCGGGGGCTGGTTCACCGGCGGGCGTGTCCGGGAGGGCCTCATCGGGCAGCGCAGGTCCCGGCTCTACAAGGTCGGCGGCCTCGGGGGCGATCGCGGAGTCCGGCGCAGGTTCGACGTCCTCGGCCGGGAGCGGTGCGGGCTCGCGGGCCGGTTCGCGGGGCGCCGGGTCGGCCTCGGTGTACGCAGCGGCTGGCTGCGGCGCTGGCTCATCGGGACCGCCGAGCTGGACGAATCCCACTACGCCCAGCGCCGCCACGGCAACCGCGCCCACAGCTGCGACCACCGCGTGCTTGGTCGCGAACGTCAGCTTTGGCTCGGGCTCTGGCTCCGGGATCAGGATCGGCTCAGCCGGACGGGTTGATCCTCGCCCTCTGAGCGCGAAACCGGGCCGCCAGTCGCGCCACGTTCGGGGTTCGTCCCCGGCGAGCTCGGTGACCGAAGAGGTGTGGTCGGTCGGGGAGAGGCCCACACGTTCGGCCAACTGGGCGACTGGCGAGCTCTTTCGCAGCAGCGCCCTCAGAGATCTGCGCGGCGCGGGCTCGGGGAGCGGGCTCGGCGGAGTTGGATACGGGGCGGGCGGCAGCGGTTCCTTACCGCGCTTGGAATCAGATCCGTACTTGCGGAACGGGTTGCTCAACCGCGCGAACTTGCTCACATTGCTCCTCTGCCAGCACGTTTTTCGTGGCCGCTGAATCCTGCCTCGGTCGTCCGATTCGATTGGCCCCGGCTCCGGCAGACTTAACAAGTGCTTACTTTAGGCCATGGTTGCAGGCCTCTGCGCGAGTTGATCCAATGCGAGGTCAGCAGGGGAAGGAGACTGTCCGGCCGCAGGGCCGCGATGGCTGTCCGCCCCGAACACAAACGCGAGAGGAACCACGATGAAGCCCATCATGTCCAAGAGCGACGCCGCCGCCCACGTTGATTCGGCCCGGATCCGTCAGGGTCGCACCTGGGCGGAGCTGGCCGACCACCTCGGTACGCCCTTGGTCTGGACCACCGCAGCGCTGCTCGGTCAGCACCCGATGTCGGCGGAGCAGGCCCGGTCGGTGTGCGAGCTGCTCGGCCTGGGCGAGGACGTCTCCGAGGGTCTGACCATGCAGCCGAGCCGGGGCACGTCAGCCGAGGAGATGGCAGACCCGACAATCTACCGCTTCACCGAGGCGCTTGCGGTCTATGGGCCGGCCCTCAAGGCGCTTATCCACGACGAGTTCGGCGACGGCATCATGAGTGCGATCAACTTCCAGGTCGACTTCCAGCGCCGCGAAGATCCCGACGGGGACCGCGTAGTGATCACACTCGACGGGAAGTTCCTCGACTACCAGTGGTGACGGGAAGCGACTGAGACGGCAAACGCCGCCGACCCGGAAAGGGCCGGCGGCGTTGTGCGCTGGTGGTGTAGCCGTTAGTTGGGGAGCTGAGCGGCGCTACCGACCAGGGCGTCGAGGCTGCCCAGGTCGAGGGCTGCGAACCATTCGGCAGAGCCGCCACCAATCTCGAGCGAGCCGAGGTCGAGCGAGCCCGTGACCGGGTCGATCACAATCGTCGTCTCGGCTTCGCTGGCTGAGTACCGATCCGGGTTCGTTGGGGCGAACACTGCGGTCACCGGGTACTCGCCGTACTCGGTGAAGGTGTGCTCGGCAACCGCCACGCCGTCGACCACATCCACCACGTACTCCTTCCCGTCCACGGTGAACGTCACGGTCCCCTCCGCGTCGGTTGAGGCGACGGTGGCGGTGATCGTCGTGGGCTCGTCCAGGACGATGCCGTCGGCCGCCGTGATCGCCAGTTGTGTGTCCGCGGTGGCCACGGAGACGCTCTCGGTGTCGGTGCTAGTGGTGTACCGCTCCGGGTTGGCCGGGAGGAAGGTCGCGGTTACGGTCGCGTCGCCGAGCGCGTCGAGCGTGAACTCGGCGGTGGCGACCCCTCCAACTACTGGAACCGTCTCAGTTTGACCGCTGACGGCGAACTCGACGTCACCCTCTGCGTCTGCAGGGGTGACGCGCGCAGTGGCTGAGATCGTGTCGCCGGAGATGATCTGCACCGCGTCGAGTTCCAGGTTGGTCTCGGTGGCCTCAGTCTGTACGTTCGCGGTGGTCTGACCGGTGCTGGGTGCATACCGGTTGGTGTCGGCCGGGGTGAACTCCGCGGTCACCAGGATTTCTCCTGTGGTGCCGAACTGGTGGGCCGTAGTGGCCACTCCGTCGACGACCTCGACGGCGTAGGTCTCGCCTTCGACGGCGAAGGTCACGGTGCCTGCAGCGTCAGCTGGTGTGACATTCGCCTGCAGGGTTGAGTCCTCGCCGACGCGAGTGATCTCGGGGGAGACCTCCACTGCCGTCTCGGTCTGCTCGCTGCTCACCATGACGGTCTCAGTGTCCGTCGAGCTGGTGTAGCGCTGCGGGTTCGCGGGCAGGAACGTCGCGGTCACGGTGGCGTTCTCTGGGACGTCGAGCGTGAACTCGGTGCTGGCAGTCCCGGCAGTGACGGGCACTGTCTGCGACTGGTCACCAACGGTGAACTGGACGTCGCCATTGGCGTCGGCAGGCGTCACGGTGGCGGTAGCCGAGATGGTGTCACCAGAGATGATCTCCACCGCATCGAGCTCGAGGTTCGTCTGGGTTGCCTCGGACTCAACCTGGACCGTGCCGTTACCAGTCGACCCCTGCCACTGCGTGGTGTTCGTAGGCGTAAAGGTCACCGTGACCGGCTTGGGGCCGGTCGTGTCGAACGTCATGGTCGTATTGGCGACGCCGTTGACGACCGGGGCTGTTTGCGTCTGGCCATCCGCGGTGAAGGTCATCGTGCCGGCTGGGGTGTTGGAGCCGGCCGCAGCGGCGACGGTCGCGGTGAGGTCGACCGGCTCGCCCACTCGAGCGACTGTCGGCGGGACGGTCACCTGCGTCTGCGAGCTGACCGCGCCGAGTGTGAACGCGGCGATGTTGGCTGATGTGCGCGTGGAGGGGGTCGAAGGCGACGGGGCGACTTCCGCGTCGATCAGGCGAAGACCCGCCTGGTAGGTGGTTCCGCCCTGGGCGTTCGCCGGGATATCGAAAGAGATCCAGCCGGTGCGGGAGTCCTGGCCCCGCACCGTTAGATCCCCCACACGGCTGAAGAGGTCCCCAATTCCGCTGATGTTTCCGACGTCGCCCGAGGTTCCGCCGGTGAAGTTTCCACCCTGCTCCCAGTTCCCCGGGGAGTAGATTTGTCCTCCCGAACTGCGGTAAGTCAGTCCGGCTGGTGCATCGATGCCGTAGAGGACGAGCGCAGTGTAGTACGGAATCAAACCACCCCATCCGCCTGAGCGGCTCTGCGTATTCGTCGCCGTGATGTCGTACCGAACGTGCCCGCCGGGACGCAGGTCGCTCTGGCCTTGGTTCACCGTGACGGTGGTGCGGAAATTGCCGAGGGTGGCCGTTCCGGCGTCAGCGGCGGGGGTGCTGAGCCCCGGGACGACTCCCAGGACGAGGGCGAAGGTTGCCGCCATCACGAGGGCAGCGCGACCCCACCACGTGGGCGCCGCTTGGGGCGCCGCCAGGGCGCCTGAATGGGTGCGAGACATGAATTGCTCCTAGAACTTGGGGCCCAAGGGCCAGATCGACGGATCAGCTGCCGAGGCTTCCCATGAGGCTGCCGAGCAGACCGGTATCCGGTTCGGGGAAGTCCGGGTCGACCGGCTCCTCGGGTTCGGGTTCGATGACGAGCTCGCCGGGAACAGTCACCCCGACGGTGCGCGTATCGGATTCGGACGAAAGGTACTCCGCGTCTCCGACATACCGCGCCGTGATCGGGTGCGTACCCGGGTCACGGAACCGCCAGACGAGTTCGGCGGTGCCGTCCTCGCCGACCGTGGAGGTGCCGATCAGGTCCTCGCCGTCGTAGAACTCGACCGTGCCCCGACCAGGGTTCGGCGTCACGTCGGCGGTGATGCGGACCTCGTCGCCGGTGAGGGCTTCGAGTTGCACGTCGATCTCGGTGGCGGTCTGGTAGACCCCGTGCACCTGAGTCGTGGACAGGGCCTGCCGGCCCAGGCCGGTGGCCGAGCAGTAGTTCGCGTGGCCGACGGTGGCCTCGAGGTCGATGCTCCAGATCCAGAATGACTCGTTGATCGAGTAGGTGCGGTATTCGGTGAGGAACCCCATGCTCGCGTCCGGGCCCGCCGCGGGGGCTGCGGGCCCGGTGCGCAGTCCGGTAGTGACCGTAGCGCCGTCCTCGGCGGTGAGGGTCAGATCGATGGCGGGCAGCCGGAACTGACCATTTTCGGGAGCTCCGAGACCGTCGCCCCACCCACCACCGTCGAGCGTCCGGTCCCATGCCGGCCGGTTATTCACCGTCGCGTCGCCTCCGGAGAGCCGGAGGAACTCGCCGGTCTCCGACTGCTGACCGGCCGCATTGACCCGCGTCAGTGTGGGAGTGCCTCTGAGCCCCTGGGCGGTGCCGGAGACGATCTGGTAATCGATCAGGGTGGCGTCGGTCGGAACTCGGAAGTCGTAACTGAGACGGGAAACCTCGCGATCCCGCGACATTGCCCCCGGCTGCAGACGAACGGTGAACTCTTCACCCGGTTCCACGCGCTCCGGCGCGGTCACCGTGACGTTGTCGGAGATCTCGCTCGTGTTGAAGGTTGCCGTCTGGATGAGAGGGCGCAAAATGCCGAGTAGCTCCGTCGGAATCCAGCTCGGCGGATCCTGGAGCACCTCATCCGGGTTGGGGTACGGCACCCCCACGCAGGCATGCGTCACCGGAACTTCGCGGGTTTGCCCCTCCTGCGCGGACGCTGCGGGGGAGAGGGTGGTGAGTAGGCCGGCTGCGAGCACCGGGATTGCAAGTGCGGTACCGAATCGACGAGTTGTCATCGGTGACTCCTTTGAAAGTCTGGGTGTCAGGATGCGGAGAGGCTGCCGAAGATGGCGCCCAATGAACCGTTGGCAGGCTCGGAGGGCTCCGGGTCCACGGGGTCGGTGGGGTCCGGCTCTGGTCCGACAACCGTGAGGACGTGCGGGCTGGAGACTCGGGCGCTGTTGCCGTCGGCGTCGGTGTACTCGGCGGTGACGAGTTTGGTCCCGGCCACGTTGAAGGTCATGTCGAGGCGTGCGATCCCGCGGACGACCGGCCGAGGGGCGCCGATGGGGGCGCCGTCGGCAAAGAACTGGATGGAGCCGCCGTCGACATCGGCGATGGTGTCTTCGTCCTCCGCGACCCCGACATTCGCGGCGAAGGACGCCGACTGGCCGACGTCGGTCGAGCCGGGGCCCTCGAGGCGTGTGATCACGGAGCCGGGGTCGACCGGGCCGGGCTCGAGCACGTCGATCGTCGTGAGCGGTCCCGCGCCCTCGTTGAGTGGAGCCGTTGCCGAGCTGCGCGGCTGACAGGTCACCGGAGCTGAGACGGTTCCGATGATCGGCGCGTTGGCGCGGGCGAGAAGGCTGACGAACGACTCGTCCGAGCCGAACACGCCGGCTTGTCCATCGGTGCGGATGCCCGGCTCGACGACGCCCGGCTCACCGGCCTCGAGCACGAGCCGAAGTCGGGGGAAACTCAGTGTGGTTTCGTCGCCGCCGGACGGCCGAACCGCCATTCCCGCGGGGGAGGTCCGTGACACGTTCGGCCCGTTGCCGATGGTCTGGTTGGCCCCCGACAGTCGGAGGTAGTCACCGGTCGTCGATGGGACACCGTTCTCATCGATTCGGATGATGCTCGGTGCCACGCCCGCCGTGAACGAGCCCGGGTCGAGAATCTGGGCGCTGATGAACTCGGCGTTGTCGGGTACGTCGAGGTCGAGCTTGATCCGCGAGACGTCGGTGGCGCTGATTCCCTCGAACGATGTCGGGACGGTGACACCGTCGACTTGGAGGTCCACGGTGAAGACCTCTCCGGTCTCGACCGATTCCGGAGCGGTGACCTGAATCGCTGCCTCCGTCGTCACCGTGAGCGGGTCGACGATGGAGGCGGAGGGCGTTACTTCGCAGGTGATGTCGAAGGACTTCGTGGAGGTGACGGGCATCGTGGCCGCGGTGGACACCGCAGGTACCAGGGCGGGGATGAGTAGCACGCTGGCGAGCACGCCGGCTGGCTTGAGGTAGGACTTCATGGTGGTCTCCGCGAATGTTGTCGGCCGAAAGCTAAGTAAGAGCTTATAGGAACACTGAGAACATCGCATCCGCACCATCCTGGTGTTGCATCTGTCACCTTTGTCCGACAGGTAGGTCCAAGTGACAGCGGCCGTGGGCACCGGCGTCCGGCTTCCCCGAGCCCCCGTCTGTCGCATACTCATCTCATGCGATCTATCTGGAAGGGCGAGCTCTCCTTTGGTCTGGTGAACGTGCCGGTCAAGGTGTATTCGGCGACGGAGGACCACGATCTGCACGCGCGGCAGGTCGATAAGAAGGACGGCGTGCGCATCCGCTACAAGAAGGTGCGGGACGACAATGGCGAGGAGGTCGAGTTCTCCGACATCGCCAAGGCGTACGAGTCCGAGGACGGCGAGATGGTCATCCTCACCAAGGAGGACCTGGCGAGCCTGCCGGTGGAGCAGTCCCACGAGATCGAGGTGACCGAGTTCGTCCCGGCGGACCAGGTGGATCCGGTGGCCTTTGACAGCGCCTACTTCCTGGAGCCGGCGTCGCGCTCGAACCGGGCGTACGTGCTGATGCGGGAGGCACTGCAGTCGACGGACCGGCTGGCGATCTGCACGTTCACACTCCGTAACCGCACGCGACTGTGTGCTCTACGGGTGTATAAGGACGTGCTGATGCTGCAGACGTTGTTGTGGCCGGACGAGATCCGCCCGGCGATCCTGGACGGGTTGGACAAGGAGGCGAAGGTCCGGCCGCAGGAGGTGAAGATGGCCGCGTCGCTCATCGAGACCATGGCCGCTGACTTCGAGCCGGAGAAGTACGAGGACGATTACCAGAATCAGCTCAAGGAACTGATCGAGGCAACGGCTGCTGGCGGTGAGGCGTTCACGGTGGAGGAGAAGGAGGATTCCGGCGACGACGATGGTGACGACGAGGTTGCCGACCTCTTGGCCGCCCTCCGCGCGAGCGTGAAGGATCGTGGCGGCGAGGTGGGCGAATCCGATTCCGATGACGACGACGACAACGACGACGACAAGGGCTCGCGCTCAAAAAAGAAGTCGACCGCGAAGAAGAGAACCAAGTCGTCCACCAAGAAGTCTCCTGCGAAGAAGGCTGCCGCGAAAAAGGAGCCAGCCAAGAAGCCTGCGGCAAAGAAGTCCACCGAAAAGAAGCAGCCAGCGAAGAAATCGGCCTCCAAGTCGACCACCAAGAAGGCCCCGGCCAAGGAGACAGCTGCGAAGAAGTCCACCGCTCGCAAGACCCCGGTAAAGAAGTCCGCCTGATGTCCGGCAAGGCATTCGCGGCCGAGGTGGCCGGCTACGTCGAGGGGCACCTGGAGTGGATCCGTGACCTCTACCGTCACTTCCACCGCCATCCGGAACTGAGCATGGCCGAGCACGCGACGGCCGAGCGGATCGAGCAGGAGCTCGCGGCGCTGGGCCTCACTCCGCTGCGTCTGGCTGGGACGGGCGTGGTGACGGTGATCGAGAACGGCGCTGGGCCCGCTGTGTTGGCCCGCGCTGACATCGACGCGCTACCTATCCAGGAGTGCACCGGCCTGGAGTACGCCTCCCAAACCGCGGGCGTCATGCACGCGTGCGGCCACGACGCCCACGCGGCGGCGCTGCTGGGCGCCACCCGCATTTTGGCAGAGCACCGCCATGCGTGGAGCGGCACCTATATCGCGGTGTTCCAGCCGGGGGAGGAGACCGCTGCCGGCGCCCGCGCGATGATCGACGACGGATTGCGGGAGAAGGTGCCCAAGCCGGACGTGGCACTGTCGCAGCACGTCATGCCCACTCCGGCGGGAATGATCGGCACCGTGACGGGCCCGGTCCTGTCGGCTGGAGATTCGCTCCGCATCACGATCCACGGCCGCGGGGCGCATGGTTCGATGCCGCACACGTCGGTCGATCCGGTGGTGTTGGCGTCGTCCATCGTTCTGCGGTTGCAGACCGTCGTCTCCCGCGAGGTGGAGCCGGGGAGGTTCGCGGTGGTGACGGTCGGCTCGCTCACCGCAGGGACTACGGCGAACATCATCCCGGACCACGCCGAGCTGTTGCTCAACATCCGCACCTACGACCTGGATGTGCGAGACCGGGTCCTCACGGCGATCGAACGCATCGTCCGCGCCGAGTGCGTGGCAGCCGGAGCGCCGGCGGAGCCGCAGTTCGAGTATTACGACCAGTACCCGCTCACCCGGAACGATCCGCAGGTCACCGAGGAAGTCGCTCAGGCATTCGCCGATCACTTTGGGCAGGGGTCGGTGTTCGAGACGGATCGGGTAACCGCGTCGGAGGACTTCTCCTATATCCCCGACGCGTTCGGGGTGCCGTATACGTACTGGACCGTCGGTTCGGTCGATCCGGCCCGCTACCGCGACGCCCTCTCGCGCGGGGCCGTCGCGCAGGAGATTCCCGCCAACCACTCGCCGCAGTTCGCCCCACTGGAGGACCCGACCCTGCTCACAGCGGCCCGCGCCCAGCTGGTGGCAGCGATGGCCTTCCTCGGCGCGCATGAATAAGACGGCCTCCCGGCAAGCGGGAGCGACCAGTCGGCGGTGGCGATGATCGGCGCCGCGCGCAGCAAGAACATGGCTGGCGAGGGCTCGTCTGTAGGTGCCCACGTCTCGATCCGTGAGGCCTCACGAGGTGAACTAGTAGAGGCCGAACACCGTGGCAAACACATAGATCAGAGCAACAACCGCTGCCACGACCATGCCCAGCCCGGACGCGATGAGCCCCGCTATCGCCAACCCCCGCTGTCGCTCGGGGATGAACAGGGCGATCACGCCGAGAATCAACGCAATCGCCAGCGTCAACCAGCCCAGGGGGAAGATCTCTATGCGCAGGGACAATCCGGTCCCGATCGGGGCGAGGACCAGGGAGATCGCGCCCAGGACGTTGGTGCGCAGCGGTCCGGTCCGAGGCGGCGGGGCGCCGGCGGCGGGTCCGCCTGACGGTCCGTCGGTCGGCGCTGCCCACGGTCCTGGCCGGGCCTGATCCGGC
>NZ_JAALDM010000068.1 GCF_014144865.1 Dietzia aerolata
CTGGAGAAGTTGCCCCGAGCTGGGGCGGCGAGATGGTTTCACCCCGGATGTTCACTGGCTTTTGTGTTGGTGTTCGGATGGTGTGTGGGTGTTGTTTGAGAACTCAACAGTGTGTTTTGTTTGTGATAGTGCCAAATTTTTTGTTTGGTTGCGGCCCTTTTTCACATCCCTGTCGTGAGGGGGTCGCGTTTTTTGGAAACAGCCAGTTTTGGTTTTGTTTCTGTTTGCTTGGATTTGCTTTTCGTATAGTGCTGAGAAGCTTTTATGGAGAGTTTGATCCTGGCTCAGGACGAACGCTGGCGGCGTGCTTAACACATGCAAGTCGAACGGTAAGGCCCCTTCGGGGGTACACGAGTGGCGAACGGGTGAGTAACACGTGGGTAATCTGCCCTGCACTTCGGGATAAGCCTGGGAAACTGGGTCTAATACCGGATATGAGCTCCTGCCGCATGGTGGGGGTTGGAAAGTTTTTCGGTGCAGGATGAGCCCGCGGCCTATCAGCTTGTTGGTGGGGTAATGGCCTACCAAGGCGACGACGGGTAGCCGGCCTGAGAGGGTGATCGGCCACACTGGGACTGAGACACGGCCCAGACTCCTACGGGAGGCAGCAGTGGGGAATATTGCACAATGGGCGGAAGCCTGATGCAGCGACGCCGCGTGGGGGATGACGGTCTTCGGATTGTAAACCCCTTTCAGTAGGGACGAAGCGCAAGTGACGGTACCTGCAGAAGAAGCACCGGCCAACTACGTGCCAGCAGCCGCGGTAATACGTAGGGTGCGAGCGTTGTCCGGAATTACTGGGCGTAAAGAGCTCGTAGGCGGTTTGTCGCGTCGTCTGTGAAATCCTCCAGCTTAACTGGGGGCGTGCAGGCGATACGGGCAGACTTGAGTACTACAGGGGAGACTGGAATTCCTGGTGTAGCGGTGAAATGCGCAGATATCAGGAGGAACACCGGTGGCGAAGGCGGGTCTCTGGGTAGTAACTGACGCTGAGGAGCGAAAGCATGGGTAGCGAACAGGATTAGATACCCTGGTAGTCCATGCCGTAAACGGTGGGCGCTAGGTGTGGGGGTCTTCCACGACTTCCGTGCCGCAGCTAACGCATTAAGCGCCCCGCCTGGGGAGTACGGCCGCAAGGCTAAAACTCAAAGGAATTGACGGGGGCCCGCACAAGCGGCGGAGCATGTGGATTAATTCGATGCAACGCGAAGAACCTTACCTAGGCTTGACATATACAGGACGACGGCAGAGATGTCGTTTCCCTTGTGGCTTGTATACAGGTGGTGCATGGTTGTCGTCAGCTCGTGTCGTGAGATGTTGGGTTAAGTCCCGCAACGAGCGCAACCCCTGTCTCATGTTGCCAGCACGTTATGGTGGGGACTCGTGAGAGACTGCCGGGGTCAACTCGGAGGAAGGTGGGGATGACGTCAAATCATCATGCCCCTTATGTCTAGGGCTTCACACATGCTACAATGGCTAGTACAGAGGGCTGCGATACCGTGAGGTGGAGCGAATCCCTTAAAGCTGGTCTCAGTTCGGATTGGGGTCTGCAACTCGACCCCATGAAGTCGGAGTCGCTAGTAATCGCAGATCAGCAATGCTGCGGTGAATACGTTCCCGGGCCTTGTACACACCGCCCGTCACGTCATGAAAGTCGGTAACACCCGAAGCCGGTGGCCCAACCCTTGTGGAGGGAGCCGTCGAAGGTGGGATCGGCGATTGGGACGAAGTCGTAACAAGGTAGCCGTACCGGAAGGTGCGGCTGGATCACCTCCTTTCTAAGGAGCACTCACCACGCTTTTGGTGTGGTCAGAGTTTGCGCCCGGTTCGTGCCCGAGTGTGGTGCGCCGGGTGGCTCATTGGGTGGAACACTATCGCGTAGGACCTCGTCTTGATCTCGAGGGCTGGCTCAGGGCTGGCTCGCGGGGGAGTGGGGTTCGGATGAAACACACTGTTGGGTGTCTGAAACAACACCGTCAAGCCCCTGTTGGGGTTTGGTTGTTTCTGATGGCACTGATTCCTGATATGCCCGGATTGTTTGTTCTGGGTGTGGGTGGGGTTGGTGTGTGTTGTTTGAGAACTGCACAGTGGACGCGAGCATCTTTAAATTGTTTTGTGAATGTAAGTGTGTAAGAGCACACGGTGGATGCCTTGGCACCAAGAGCCGATGAAGGACGTAGTAGGCTGCGATAAGCCTCGGGGAGTTGCCAAACGAGCTGTGATCCGAGGGTGTCCGAATGGGGAAACCCAGCACGCGTGATGGCGTGTTACCCGCATCTGAATTCATAGGGTGTGTGGAGGGAACGCGGGGAAGTGAAACATCTCAGTACCCGCAGGAAGAGAAAACAATAGTGATTCCGTCAGTAGCGGCGAGCGAACGCGGAGGAGGCTAAACCGCATGCGTGTGATACCCGGCAGGGGTTGCGTGTGTGGTGTTGTGGGGCGCGAATTTCTTTGGTTCTGCCGGACCGGGCGCTGAGTGACCATGGGTTAGGGGAACGACTTGGAAGGGTCGGCCGTAGAGGGTGAGAGTCCCGTACCTGAAAGCCTTGTGGCCCAGTGGTTTGTGTACCCAAGTAGCAGCGGGCCCGTGAAATCTGCTGTGAATCTGCCGGGACCACCCGGTAAGCCTGAATACTCCTTGGTGACCGATAGCGGATTAGTACCGTGAGGGAATGGTGAAAAGTACCCCGGGAGGGGAGTGAAATAGTACCTGAAACCGTGTGCTTACAAACCGTCAGAGGCTTTCGGGCTGATGGCGTGCCTTTTGAAGAATGAGCCTGCGAGTTAGTGGCATGTCGCGAGGTTAACCCGTGTGGGGAAGCCGTAGCGAAAGCGAGTCCGAATAGGGCGTTTTGAGTGGCATGCTCTAGACCCGAAGCGGAGTGATCTACCCATGGCCAGTGTGAAGCGACGGTAAGACGTCGTGGAGGCGCGAACCCACTTAGGTTGAAAACTGAGGGGATGAGTTGTGGGTAGGGGTGAAAGGCCAATCAAACTCCGTGATAGCTGGTTCTCCCCGAAATGCATTTAGGTGCAGCGTCGCATGTTTCACCTCGGAGGTAGAGCTACTGGATGGCCGATGGGCCCCACAAGGTTACTGACGTCAGCCAAACTCCGAATGCCGAGGTGTGAGAGTGCGGCAGTGAGACTGCGGGGGATAAGCTTCGTAGTCGAGAGGGAAACAGCCCAGATCGCCGGCTAAGGCCCCTAAGCGTGTACTAAGTGGAAAAGGATGTGGGATCGCTGAGACAGCCAGGAGGTTGGCTTAGAAGCAGCCACCCTTGAAAGAGTGCGTAATAGCTCACTGGTCAAGTGGTCCTGCGCCGACAATGTAGCGGGGCTCAAGTACACCGCCGAAGCCGCGGCACTCACACATGAACCTCCTCCGGGCAGGTGTGTGGGTGGGTAGGGGAGCGTCGTGTGGCCATGGAAGCGCCGGAGTGATCCAGGTGTGGAGGCCACACGAGTGAGAATGCAGGCATGAGTAGCGAATGACGAGTGAGAAACTCGTCCGCCGGATGACCAAGGGTTCCTGGGTCAAGCTAATCTGCCCAGGGTGAGTCGGGACCTAAGGCGAGGCCGACAGGCGTAGTCGATGGACAACGGGTTGATATTCCCGTACCCGTGTATGCGCGCCCATGGTGAATCAGTGATACTAACCGCCCTGAAGCTTCTAGAGCATCCTTCGGGATGACGTGGAGTGGATGCGCGGGACCTGATCTGGTAGTAGCCAAGCGATGGGGTGACGCAGGAAGGTAGCTGGGCCAGTCAGTGGTTGTACTGGTGTAAGAGTGTAGGCCGATCGGTAGGCAAATCCGCCGATCACAAGGGCTGAGACTTGATGCATACCCGTTGTGGGGAATTCAGTGATCCTATGCTGCCGAGAAAAGCCTCTAGTGAGTTCATACACGGCCCGTACCCCAAACCAACACAGGTGGTCAGGTAGAGAATACCAAGGCGATCGAGAGAACTGTGGTTAAGGAACTCGGCAAAATGCCCCCGTAACTTAGGGAGAAGGGGGACCACGTCCGGTGACCCATGTACATGGTGAGCTGGGGGTGGTCGCAGAGACCAGAGAGAAGCGACTGTTTACTAAAAACACAGGTCCGTGCGAAGACGTAAGTCGATGTATACGGACTGACGCCTGCCCGGTGCTGGAAGGTTAAGAGGACCGGTTAGCCGTAAGGCGAAGCTGAGAATTTAAGCCCCAGTAAACGGCGGTGGTAACTATAACCATCCTAAGGTAGCGAAATTCCTTGTCGGGTAAGTTCCGACCTGCACGAATGGCGTAACGACTTCTCTGCTGTCTCGACCACAGACTCGGCGAAATTGCATTACGAGTAAAGATGCTCGTTACGCGCGGCAGGACGAAAAGACCCCGGGACCTTTACTATAGCTTGGTATTGGCGTTCGATTCGGTTTGTGTAGGATAGGTGGGAGACTGTGAAACATGCACGCCAGTGTGTGTGGAGTCGTTGTTGAAATACCACTCTGATCGTATTGACCGTCTAACCTCGGCCCATGATCTGGGTTAGGGACAGTGCCTGGTGGGTAGTTTAACTGGGGCGGTTGCCTCCCAAAGAGTAACGGAGGCGCCCAAAGGTTCCCTCAGCCTGGATGGCAATCAGGTGTTGAGTGCAAGTGCACAAGGGAGCTTGACTGTGAGACGTACATGTCGAGCAGGGACGAAAGTCGGGACTAGTGATCCGGCACCGGCAAGTGGAAGCGGTGTCGCTCAACGGATAAAAGGTACCCCGGGGATAACAGGCTGATCTTCCCCAAGAGTCCATATCGACGGGATGGTTTGGCACCTCGATGTCGGCTCGTCGCATCCTGGGGCTGGAGTAGGTCCCAAGGGTTGGGCTGTTCGCCCATTAAAGCGGCACGCGAGCTGGGTTTAGAACGTCGTGAGACAGTTCGGTCTCTATCCGCCGCGCGCGTAAGAAACTTGCGGAAGGCTGTCCCTAGTACGAGAGGACCGGGACGGACGAACCTCTGGTGTGCCAGTTGTTCCACCAGGAGCATCGCTGGTTAGCTACGTTCGGAAGGGATAACCGCTGAAAGCATCTAAGCGGGAAGCCTGTTCCAAGATGAGGTTTCTCACCACCTTGCGTGGTTAAGGCCCCCCACAGACCATGGGGTTGATAGGCCGGAACTGGAAGCGCAGCAATGCGTGGAGGTGACCGGTACTAATCGGCCGAGGACTTACACACAAAACCAACAACAAAGTTTGAACGCGTCCACTGTGCAGTATCTGAAACAACACACCCACACACTTTGTGGGCCCTTGTTTCACAGAGTTACGGCGGCCATAGCGGCAGGGAAACGCCCGGTCCCATTCCGAACCCGGAAGCTAAGCCTGCCAGCGCCGATGGTACTGCACTCGCGAGGGTGTGGGAGAGTAGGTCACCGCCGAACACAACTT
>NZ_JAALDM010000069.1 GCF_014144865.1 Dietzia aerolata
CCCCGGCGACCACGTTCGCCCCCGACGCCTGCCCGCCTATTAGAATCAGCCCGGATTAGCCCGGGCGCTGCCGACCCGGATCCCCACGCACGCCGATTCAGCGAGGTACGCCAGTGACCGTCGAAGTGACCATCGAGATCCCCAAGGGCTCGCGCAACAAGTACGAGATCCACCACGAGACCGGGAAGATCTACCTCGACCGGTTCCTGTTCACCTCGATGGGATACCCCGCCGACTACGGCTACATCGACAAGACCCTCGCCGACGACGGTGACCCGTGCGACGCCCTGGTGCTGCTCGACGAGTCCGTGTTCCCCGGCGTGATCGTCAACGCGCGCGTCGTGGCCGTCTACACCATGTCCGACGAGGCCGGCGGCGACGACAAGCTGCTGTGCGTGCCCGCGCTCGACCCGCGCTGGGACCACATCCAGGACGTGGCCGACGTGCCCGAGTTCGAGCTCAAGGCCATCGAGCACTTCTTCCTGCACTACAAGGACCTCGAGCCCGGCAAGCACGTCACGCCCGGCGAGTGGAAGGACAAGGCCTGGGGCGAGAAGCTCGTCCAGGAGGGCCTCGACAACTTCGTCGAGCACCCCGAGGAGAAGGCCGAGCCCTTCCGGGGCTGACGCACCGCCACTCCGGGGGGCCGACAGGTCTCCTCCGGCACTCCGGCACACCGGCCCTGCGGCCGACCGGCCCGGGCCCGGCACCCACGAGGTGCTGGGCACGGGTCTTTTTTGGCTGGGTGGGGTGGCTCGGGCCGCGAGACAGGCAGTGGCGCTGCGGGTATGTCGCAGGTCACGGTGACGATAATCACGGTGATTTCACCGTTCTGCAACTTTGCACGACCATGCACGATCCGTACCGTGGGCGAGGTGTCCCCCGATTGCCTCAAACCCCGAGGGCTGCGCGAAGCGAAGAAGGCGCAGACCCGCTCCGCGCTGGCCGATGCCGCGCTGCACCACGTCGCGCGTGAGGGCTACGAGGCCACGACCGTCGAGGCGATCGCGCGCACGGCCGGCGTCTCGGTCCGGACGTTCCACAACTACTTCCCCGGCAAAGCCGCCGTGCTCGGGCATCTGTCGACCGACCTCATCATCGAGTTCCACGAGCTCCTCCACGCTCAGCCCGACAGCCTCAGCTGCACCGACGCCCTACGGGATGCCTGGATCGAGATGATGGACCGGCACCGCGAGGACATCGCCGAGTTGAGCGCGCTCGTCGATGCGATCGAGACCAACCCCGACCTGCGTCGCCATCTCCGGGAATCGCACCCGGAGGTCGGGGCGCGCAACGTCGACGAGATCGCCCGGCGCCTCGGCGTAGACCCCGCCGTCTCGGTGGTGCCGCACGTCATCGTCGAGATCTCGTTCACGCTCGCCGTCACCGTGATCCGAATGCAGGCCACCACCGAATTCTCCGGACGCACCAACCGCGACCTACTCCGCGAGGCGTTCACGGCGCTGCCGATGCTCGTCGCGAACCCCACCGACCCGGCCGTGGCCACCGCCGCCGCCGACCCGACCGCCGACCCTCTCCACACCGACTAGGAGCAGACAGAGCACATGGCTTCCTTCCTCTACCGCATCGGACGGGCCTCGTACCGACGCTGGTACATCGTCCTGGCCTCGTGGATCGCGCTACTCGCCGTGGTCGGCGGGCTGGCGGCGGCGTTCTCCGCCCCCGCCTCGAGCTCGTTCACCATCCCCGGCATCCCGTCCGAGCGCGCGCAGGCCCTGCTCACCGAGCGCTTCCCCAGCGACACCGGCGAGGACCCGCAGACCGCGCCGACCTTCAACATGGTGATCGCCACCGAGGACGGCAGCCCGCTGACCTCGCCCGAGAACCAGGAGAAGGTCACCAGCCTCCTCGACGAGATCCGGGCCATCCCCGGGCTCGACGCCCCCGAGGCCGTGGGCACGCTCGGCCTCCCCGAGGAAGCCCTCGCGGCGGGCTCGCCCGACGACCAGCCGTGGCTCACCGCCGTCCAGGCCCAGTCCCAGGGCCTGATCGACCAGACCGTCGCCGCCGGCGGAGACCCCGCCCAGGCGGAGACCGACGCCGCCATGGTCTCGCCCCTGTCGGCCGATGAGTCCGTCTACAAGGTCTCGGCCGGCTTCGACACCGAGACCACCCCCAGTGCCGTCGACATGACCGACGAGCAGCGCCAGTCCCTGACCGACGTCACCGCCGCCGGCGACGAGCTCGGCCTCGAGGTGGCCTACAACGGCCCCGCCGCCCAGGACATGGGCGCCATCGGTTTCACGTCCGAGATCATCGGCATCGTCGTGGCCCTCATCGTCCTGGCCATCACCTTCGGCTCGATCGCCGCCGCCGGCCTGCCGATCGTCACCGCGATCGTCGGTGTGGGCATCGCCGTCCTGTCCGTGCACTCCCTGTCCGGGGTGGTGGACGTCAACGACATGACGCCGATCCTGGCCACCATGCTCGGCCTGGCCGTGGCGATCGACTACTCCCTGTTCATCGCCAGTCGCTACAAGCACGAGATCAGACTCACCGACGACCGGGCGCACGCCGCAGGTCGGGCCGTGGGTACCGCAGGCTCTGCGGTGGTGTTCGCCGGACTCACCGTGTTCATCGCGCTCGTCGCACTCACGGTCGTGGGTATCCCGTTCCTGTCCGTGATGGCTCTCGCGGCGGCCGGCGCCGTCGTCGTCTCCGTGCTCATCGCCCTCACCCTCCTGCCCGCACTGTTCGGTGCGCTGAAGGGCAAGGTCTTCGCCGGACACCTGCCGAAGGTCACCGCCCCCGACCCCGAGGACGAGGGCGTCCACACCGCCGGCGAGCGCTTCGCCAAGGCCATGCGCGCCAAGCCGTGGATCGGACTGGCCGGCGGCGTCGTCATCCTCGCGCTCCTGGCGATCCCCGTCGGCTCCATGCGCCTGGCACTGCCGTCGGACACCACCATGGAGCAGGGCACCCCCGCACGTGACGCGTCCGACCTGCTCGAGCGTGGCTTCGGCCCCGGCGCCAACGCACCGCTGCTGGCGATTGTCGACGCCGCCGACGTCCCCGCCGAGGATCGGATGCCGGCGTTCCAGACCGCGGCCGCCGACTTCCGCGAGATGGACGGCGTGGTCAACGCCCAGGTCGTCATGACCAACGGCGATCCCGCCGACCCGAGCAGCGCCGACACCGCGCAGATCCTGGTCACGCCCTCCACCGGCCCGATCGACGAGGCCACCGAGGACCTACTGCACACGATGCGTGACCACCAGGACGCCTACACTGCCGAGACCGGCGCCAGCTACGGCATCACCGGCCTCACCGCTATTCAGGCCGACGTGTCCGAGCGACTGTTCGACGCGCTCATCCCCTACCTGGCGATCGTCGTGACCCTGGCGTTCCTGCTGCTCATGGTGGTGTTCCGCTCGATCGTGGTGCCGCTGACCGCCGCACTGGGCTTCCTGCTGTCGGTCCTGGCCACGCTCGGAGCCACCGTCGCGATCTTCCAGTGGGGCTGGCTCGGACTGGTCGAGGGCACCCCGATCATCAGCTTCCTGCCGATCATCCTCATCGGCCTGGTGTTCGGCCTGGCCATGGATTACCAGGTGTTCCTGGTCTCCCGGATGCGCGAGTCGTACTCGCACGGTGAATCCGCCAGCGACGCCGTGGTGCACGGCTACAAGTACGGCGCCCGCGTGGTCAGCGCCGCCGCGATCATCATGATCAGCGTGTTCGGCGGCTTCATCCTCATGGACATGGCGTTCATCAAGACCATGGGCTTCGCACTCGCTGCAGCCGTGTTCTTCGACGCCTTCGTCGTGCGCATGGTGATCATGCCGTCGCTGATGTACCTGCTCGGCGACAAGGCCTGGTGGCTGCCGGGCTGGCTGGCCCGCATCCTGCCGAAGGTCGACATCGAGGGCGAGAACCTCGCCGTCGAGGCGCCGGACGCCCCGGCGAAGGCCGAGGACCGGGATCGGGAGTCCGTCAGCGTCGGCTGATCCGGCTCGCGGGCCGCGCCCGGACGGGTGCGGCCCGCAGGCCCCACACGCGCAGAGGGTTCTGCACACGTTTCCCGAAAGGGAGGTGTGCAGAACCCTCTGCTCGTTTGTGCGGGTGCTGCTGGTTGGTGCGGAGCCGGGCGGGCCGGGCCGACCTGGGCCGGGCGCCCCGAGCGGGGCCACCCAGGC
>NZ_JAALDM010000070.1 GCF_014144865.1 Dietzia aerolata
CCCCCCCCCGACAGTCAGTGCCCCACGTGCCCTGGCGAGCTCCGCTAGGACTCGCCCGGATGTTCCGGCGTGCGGGCGGCCTCGCGCAGCGAATCCAGCACCTCCCGCAGTGTGTCTGAGGTGGCCTCCGCCCGGACCCGTGCCCGGTCGGACTCCTCGGCCTTGGTGCGTGCGACGGCGGCGTCCTGGCGCGTTTCCTCGAGCTGGCCGCGCAGCTGCTCGACCTCGCCGCGCATTCCCTCGAGCTCGCCGAGTGCCAGGTCGCGGGATGCGACCGCATCGTCCCGCTCTGTTCCAGCCTGCTCGGCCGCCTCCAGGGCGTGGGCCTCACCCGCGCGAGCAGCATCGAGCGCCACCGCGGTCGCCTCGTCCGCCTGCTCCGCGGCCCGCTTCCACGCCGCAGCCCACACCGAGGCCACCATCGCCGACATCGCCTCCGACAAATCCGGCGCCGCCGGCACATCCGCGGCCGCCCCGCCGGCATGCTCGCGCATCCACGCGGCCACCTCGCCGATCCGCACCCCCGCTTCGCGCTGCACGGCCCGCACGGTGACCTTCTCGCCCCGCGCGAGGAGCACCCCATAGGCGCGAGCAATCTTCTCCGACGTCGACATGACAGTCCCTCCGGTTCGGGTAGACGGTAACGGGTAACCGGTAACGCTTCCAGTTACCAACGTTACCGCATCCCGCGCTCGGTGGGTAGTCCGCGCGAGGCGTGACGCGGCGACCGTGGGGAATGAGTGTCCGTCGGTGCGGACGCCTTCGGCGACGAGTCAGATGGGGCCGCTGGGCGCCGGCCAGAGGGCTCGCGGCGAATGGAAGCTGAGGCTATCGGGCGGTGAGGTTGTAGATGTCCAGCACGGCTGCCAATGCGGCATTGTCGGCCGGCGGCGCGACCGGTTGGCCCGGACCTGCGTCCAGAGCGTCGGCGACGCCCTCGCGCAGCCACACCGCCCAGCAGGACCAGTGCGTGCCGTGTTTGGAGTAGTAGTGGATGCCCAGCGCCTGTACGCCGCCGGCGAGGGGGGGGCGGCTGCCAGCGTGGCGGCCAGTTCGGTCGTCAGATGACGGTCCCCGCTTCGCGTCTGCGCGACGGTGATCTCGTCGATCCCTCGCTCCCACAGTGACAGCGGGATATGCGAGGCCAGGTAGGTGATGGTGCGTGCGTGTTCGATCTCCACGAGCCATCCCGATGCCGGCAGTGCCACCGTGTACAAGCGGTGGGCGTACAACCAGTGGATGTCGACCACGCCGGGTGGCCGAACCCCCAGATCGTTGAAGTCGCGTGCGATCAGAGCGTAGAGATCCTCTGCGCCCGGATCATCGAGATACTCCTGCGCCCGGTAGGGGCCGCCGACCTTTAACGCGCCCAGCAGCTCGCCGTACGCGCCCTCGGCGCTACTGGCGCAGTAGATGGTCTGCTCGCCGGGCAGATCGAAACGGTTCCACCCCGCCCGGTCCTCGGTGCTACTCACGCCTCGAGCCGGCGGACTGAGCACCCCAAAAGCCCTGGCGATCTTCTCCGACGACGACATCGCACTCCCCCAAACCGCCAGCCGAGTATCTGGCGGTACACATCCACCATGAGCGTTTAGAGGCCTGGGGCCGCCCGGCATTGCCCTCGGGGCCAGCGGTATTGCCGTTGGGGCGGCTTGCAAGCCGGAAATGAGAAAGTCCATGGGATGGGGGCCTCCTCCGGAAATCCCCAAAACGCCGTGCTGTTTTCTCGTATTTTGCAAAGACCTTCCGCAGGCGGCCGTGGGAACCTCAGTCTAGTGGTGCACATCACACGTTGACCTAAGGTGTCCTACAGAGGAGAGGCAAATGAGCGCGGTGACACGGGAACTTTTTCCGGGTTTCGAGTCCTTCGACTTAATGACCGGTGATGGCTTAACCATCCATGGCGCAAAGGCGGGAACTGGTGAGCCGATTCTTCTTCTGCACGGGTTTCCGCAGTCACATGTGATGTGGCATCGGGTCGCTCCGGCTTTGGCCGAGCACTTCACCGTAGTGGTGACGGACCTGCGCGGATATGGTGAGTCCGCTCTGCCCGACGTCGATTCCACGCACTCACCGCATTCCTTCCGCGCCATGGCGGCGGACCAGGTGGCGGTAATGCAGCAACTCGGGTTCGACAGATTCGTCGTCGTCGGACACGACCGCGGTGCCCGCACTGCGCATCGTATGGCTCTGGACTTCGACGACGCGGTTTCCGGGATCGTTTTGTTGGACATCATGCCGACGGAATGGGTCTACGCAAACGTCGATGCCGAACTCGCCCTTGCCTACTTCCACTGGTTCATGTTTCCCCAGGCCAGTGGGCTGCCGGAGAGTTTCCTGGCGGCTGATCCAATAGGATACCTGCATTCGGTGCTGGGCATCTCTGGACGCAGTGCCGTCGGTGCCAAAGGCGACGCTTACCACCCGTCAGCGTTAGCCGAGTACGAACGTTTGTTTAATGAACCGGCGCGTCGCCTAGCGACTATCGAGGACTACCGTGCGGCTGCCACAATCGACTTGCAACATGATGCGCAGAGTCGCGAGGCTGGACGGCTAATCGACTGCCCCTGCCACGTCGCGTGGGGAGCGAACGGAATGGTTGCACGCGCTAACCGTTCTCCGGTGGAAGTCTGGCAAGAACTCTCTTCCCGGCCAGAATTGGTAACCGGCGGAACGGTAGCGGGCGCTAGCCACTTTCTTGTCGACGAATTTCCCGAAACGATCACGCAACTGGTCGCAGACTTCGCAACTTCCGCGACACCGGTGTCCCCACGTCGTTGAGCTTGCGCGGTACCGGATCAGATAGCAGCAACACATCAGACTCCCCGATCACGGGAGCGCGCCGTCGTGCCCAGCACACTCGCGTTCACTGATCGGGACAGTTAGGCGTCCTCATCACGGCTTCAGTGCCGTCTACACAATAGGAGGGTGGGTAGTGGCCCATCACATCGCCACCGATCAGAGCGGTGCAATCGAGAAGGCAACCATCAGGCGTATCACTCGACGTCTGCTTCCGTTTTTGGTCCTGCTCTACTTTCTCAACTTTCTCGATCGGGTAAACGTCAGTTTCGCTGCCCTGCAGATGAATGCGGATCTGGGCATGAGCCAGGCTGCATACGGCTTCGGCGCTGGCCTGTTTTTCATCGGGTATTTCATATTTGAAGTACCAAGCAACATGATCCTGCACAAGGTGGGAGCGCGAATCTGGATCGCTCGCATCGCGGTCACGTGGGGGGCGGTCTCCGCTGCGACAGCATTCGTCCAGACGGAAACGCACTTCTTCATCGCACGGTTTATGCTCGGTTTCGCCGAGGCGGGACTTCTGCCTGGCCTTATCCTGTACCTGACCTACTGGTACCCGGAGCGTCACAGGGCGCGCATCGTCGCGTTGCTGTACATAGCGGTCCCACTATCGTCGGTGCTCGGTGGGCCTCTCTCGACGGCGATCATCCAGCACGCCGATGGCCTCTTTGGCCTTGCGGGTTGGCGGAATATGTTCCTGCTCGAGGGGCTGCCGACGGTGATCATCGGCGTCGTCACATTCTTCTACCTGACTAGTCGTCCAGCAGAAGCGAAGTGGCTCACCGACGAGCAACGGGGCTGGCTGCAACGTTCACTAAATGACGAGGCTCAGGTAATTGCTAGCCGGCAGGGAACAACAAAAGGGCACCGCGGGCTATTCAGCGCGCTCAAGGATATTCGGATAGTCACCATGAGTGCCGTCCTCTTCAGTATCTTCTACGGCTTTTACGGCGTGTCCTTCTTCCTCCCGCAGATGATCAGCGCGATGTCCGTGGAATGGGGCGTCGAGTTTTCACTCGTCGAAATTGGTTTCATTACTGCGGCGCCGTTCGCTGTGGGGACGGTCGCGATGATTCTCGCAAGCCGACATTCCGACCGTAAGGGCGAACGTGTCTGGCACACAGCGATTGCCATGTTGGTGGCCGCAGCCGGTATCACGATCGCCGTCCTGGGCAACTCGTCCCCCTATGTCATGCTCGTGGGCATCGCGTTGTTACTGTCGGGCGTGCTGAGCGCAACGTCCACTTTCTGGGCGGTCCCGCCGAGCATTCTCACGGGAATGGCGTTGGCTGCCGGCATCGGATTGATGAACTCCTTCGCGAACCTGAGCGGGTTTATCGGACCGTACTTGGCCGGATACCTGAAGGATCGGACGGGGACCTTCGACGTCCCGATGTACATCATTGGTGGAGTCTTGGTCGTGGCTGCGCTCGTCCTGCTCGGAAGCCGCCGGGGGCTCAGCGGTGCGTCTGTGACGACCGAGACATCGATTCCGGACGAGGTGGTGTCGTCGGGACGATGAATAACGCAGCGGTGCGCTTGTCAACCTTCGAGGCAGCGCAGCGACGCCACAAGGCCGTCGACGGTGTGCACGTCCCACCCGGTCAGGTCCCGCCAGCGATCCAGTCGATACTTCACCGTGTTCGGGTGGACCCGTAGTTCCCGCGCACAGACCGAGAGAGAAAAACCGCTGGTAGCGAACGCGCGCACCGTCTCGGCAAGTCGATCATTACTGGCGGCCACCTCGGTGCCGTGTTGAAGAAGAGGGGTCAGATGACCGGCCGAATCATCGAGGGCCGCCATAAGCCAATCGTCGGCCAGCGTGATGCTGCGTCCGAGTCGGCTGGCTCGGTCCAGCGCCAGCTGGGCATCCTTCAGACTCTCTGCCGCCCCCGACATCCCGGTGCGGACGTGGCCAATTCCCGCGATTGCGGAGGCGGCGAGCGCGTGCATGCTTTGCAGAAAGTCCGACGCAGGGTGATTTTGCAGAACCACCACCGTTCGTTCGTCGTCGTACAGTACCGCCCCGCCGCTGTCGGCGAGTTCCTTGTCAAGATTCGTGATCAGGTGTCGTGGAAGACCCTCAAGGCAGGCGACTTGGAAGGGCGCGTCCGGATCGAAGCCGAGTACGGTCGCGAGCCCAGGGTGCAGCGGGGCATTTCCTGTGGCCAAGGCCTCGAGAAACTCTCGCTGAATTACTGCCCGCGTCGTGGACGTCGTACGAAGTTCGTCGGAATGCGCCTCAGCGACCGCCGCACTCAACCGGTGGAACCAGTTCCACAGCAACGCCACGGCAGCGAGGAGTGGTTCGCTGTGGCCCGCGTTCTCGGTCCGCGCCAATTTCAGCAGCTCGTTCCAAATCTCCCGGTAGGCAACGTGATACGCCTCGATAACATCGCCGAGCGCGATGCCCTGCGTCGCCCGCTGGCGGCCCAGATCCCGCGCGTCCGAGATCTGCGAGGCACTAGGCGTTCTGTGCTCCCGAAGTCCCGCGAGGATGCCGACAACCTGGCGCCCCACCGCTTCGCGATGAGACGGCAGGGGAACCACCGAGTAGTGCGGCACTTCAGACCGAATGCGGCTCACGACGAGGTTGGTCAGGGTAGAGGAACTGTCGGTGACCTGTTCGAGCAATGCAGCGAGCTGCAAATGGTTCTTCTGCGCATTGCACAAATCTGAGCTCTCCTTTTACGCAATTTATCCATGGGAGTTCGGATCGGACCATCTTAACTTCGTGTTTACGACCAGTCATAGGAGAGTGCTACAACAATGTCGCTGATGTCTGACGCGGATGTTCTGCCCCGCCAAGTCGATCTCGCCGACCGATTTGCCGCCACTAACGGACCCGTACTGATGACCGGGGTGCAAGCAGTGTGCCGAGTGCCGCTCGACATGCGTCGAGTCGACGCACGGAACGATCTGCACACCCGTTCTTTCGTCAGCGGCTACCAGGGGTCACCGCTGGGGACGTTAGATTTCACGATGCGGCCGATCTCGGGGTTGCTGTCCGAGCACGGCGTTGACTTCGTGCCCGGACTGAACGAGTTCCTGGCTGCCACCGCGGTGCAAGGCACCCAATCGGTCGGGCAGCTGGGCTCGCCGTATGCGGGGGTCACGGGTTACTGGTACGGCAAGGCGCCCGGTGTCGACCAGGCGCTAGACGCGATCCGGCACGGGAACCTGATGGGCACCAGCGCGCACGGCGGTGTCTTGGCGTTCTGCGGTGATGATGCGACCGCGAAGTCCTCGACCGTGCCGTGCGGTTCCGAAACGGTACTGCGCTCGGCTCTGGTCCCGACGCTAATGCCGGCCGACGCGCAGGAGGTGCTGCAATGGGGTCTGCACGGGGTGTCGATGTCGCGGGCGAGCGGGGCCTGGGTGGCCATGAAGATTGCTACGCACGTGGCGGATTCGTTGACGTTGGTCGAAACGGACGTGGACGGATTCGATCCGGTCTTCCCGCTCGTCGGCGGACGCCGCTACGAACATCAGGTATCGACCAAACCGGTCGCCGAGACCGCGGTGGCCGCAGAACGCAACCTGCTGGAGGTGCGTCTACCGCTGGCTCTTGAATACGCACGCCTGAACGGACTGAATCAGATCGTGGCCTCTGGATCCGATGACGTTCTGGGTATCGTGGTAGCGGGGCAACCTTACCTTGAGGTTCGACAAGCATTGTCGGACATGGGTTTGGCCGGAAACGACGATTTGGCCGCGGCTGGCATCCGGATTCTCAAGGTCGGGATGGTTTGGCCTTTGGACGAGCAAATCGTGCAGCAGTTCGCGGACGGGCTGACCAAGGTGCTCGTAATCGAGGACAAGGGACCTTATCTCGAGACCCTGGTGAAGGAAGTGCTCTACGGGTCCAGAAATAGCCCCGTTGTGGTCGGCAAGACCGACGAGCAGGGGCGGGCGCTTCTGCCGAGCCACGGCGGAGTCGACGCGGACGCGACGACCAAGGTCCTCGCTCCGATGATTCTGGCGAGCAGAGATGTGGCGTCGGTCCGTGATCGGGTTCGCCGGTTGGCTACGCCGTCGACGCTTCTTCTTCCCCTGACGATTGCCTCTCGCACCCCGTACTTCTGTTCCGGATGCCCCCACAATAGTTCGACGAAGGCCCCCGAGGGCTCGCTTATTGGCGCCGGCATCGGTTGTCACGGAATGACCACGTTTATGGATTCCGAGCAGGTCGGTGATGTCACCGGTCTCACCCAGATGGGCGGCGAAGGAGCCCAGTGGATTGGTCAGCAGGCGTACGTCCATGCCGATCACATCTTCCAGAATCTCGGCGACGGGACGCTGTCGCATTCGGGGTTGATGGCGATCAGGGCCTCGATCGCCGCCAAGACCAACATCACATATAAGGTGCTGTACAACTCGACGGTCGCGATGACAGGCGGTCAGGACGCTGTGGGTGAGTACACGGTGCCGACGCTCGCCCGGACACTGGTTTCGGAGGGTGTTGAGCGCGTATACATCACGACCGATCATCCTGAAAGTTACAGGGGCGTGCGGCTACCGGCCAGAACCACCGTCCACGACCGAGCCGAACTGCTGCCCCTGCAAGAAAAGCTACGGTCGATCCAAGGCACCACTGTGCTGATCCACGACCAACCTTGTGCGGCGGAACTGCGCCGGGATCGCAAGCGTGGCAAGGCCCCGCAACCAGCCATGCGAGTGGTCATCAACGAGCGCATCTGTGAGGGCTGCGGAGACTGTGGCCGCAAGTCCAACTGCCTGTCTGTTGTGCCGGTCGACACCGAATTCGGCCGTAAGACGCAGATCCACCAGGCCTCGTGCAACTCCGACTTCACGTGCATGGCCGGTGACTGCCCCTCGTTCATGGAGATCGTTCCAGACGGCGACTATGCCGGACCACAACGTCCGACCGCTGCGCCCCTGGACCGCGACGCGCTCTCCGATCCGACTGGCGCCATCGCCGCGCCGGATGAGTTCAATATCCGCATCACCGGGATCGGCGGCACCGGCATCGTGACCGTGGCCCAGACGCTTGCTGTCGCCGGATACATGGACAGGTGGACCCCGCGCAGTCTTGACCAAGTGGGTCTGTCACAGAAGGCGGGACCCGTGGTGAGCGACGTCAAGTTCACCCGGGCTGGGCGCTCGCTCTCGCCCAAGATCTCCACGGCGACCTGCGACCTGTATCTGGGATGCGACGTCTTGGTCGCGGGCAGTCCGGACAATCTGGTCGTCGCGGATCCGGAGCGCACGGTCGCGGTGGTGTCGACGGCTGACGTCCCGAGCGGCGCGATGATCCGTAATCCCGAAACTGCGCTCATCGATCACGGTCCCCTTACCGGCCGGATCGACGCCCGCACACGTGCGGGCCGCAACACCTATATCGACGTACAGAAGTTGTCGTTAGACTTGTTCGGCAGCGACCAGTACGCGAACATGATGCTCGTCGGCGTGGCCTACCAGTCGGGTGTGCTGCCACTGTCGGCCACTTCTGTCGAACGGGCGATCGAGATCAACGGCGTCGCGGTGGAGACGAACCTCCAGGCGTTCCGACGCGGACGCCAGTCGGTCGGCGATCCGGCCGGGCTCGACGACGCTCTCGCAAAGCTGGGCCCGGTAGCCGAGCAGCAGAAGACACCGAGCGCTACCGCGGCGAGCTTGGTGGAGTCGACCGGGGCCGCGCGCGACACCGAACTGTGGCACACGATTGCTCGCTTCACCCAAGACCTGATCGACTATCAGAACGTTGAGTATGCGCGTCGCTACGTCGAGGTGGTGGCCCGGGCCCGTGCCGCGGAGTGCGACGCCAGTCCCGGTGAAGACTTCACCATGGCTGTCGCAAAAGGCCTTTATCGGCTAATGGCCTACAAGGACGAGTACGAGGTGGCACGCCTCGCGCTCGATACTGTTGAACGCAGCAAGATCGCAAGTGACTACGGACCCCGGGCGAGGGTCACATGGAAACTGCATCCGCCGATCCTGCGCGCGATGGGAATGAAGAAGAAGATCTCGCTCGGGCCATGGTTCACGCCCGTATATGCCGCTTTGCGTGCGGCGCGAAAAGTGCGCGGCACACGCCTCGACCTGTTCGGGTACACACACATGCGTCGACTCGAGCGGGAGTTGGTTGATCAGTACATTGATGTAGTCGACGAGATCTGCGGCGCGATCTGTGCCGACAATCATGCAGTAGCTGTAGAAATCGCCTCGGCCCCGGACGTGGTGCGCGGCTACGAACACGTCAAACTGGCCAACGTTGACGAGTACAAGACACAGCTCGCGTCGCTGCGGAGCCGGTTCTTCGACGGAGTCGCATCGTGACGCGGGACGCAGGGTCGGTTCAGATCCTATTGGTGGAGCCTTTCCCACCGGAGGTTACGGCCGCATTGTCCGCGAAGTTCAACGTCACGGTACTGTCCGACAGCGCCGCGTCCATCGATGAAATCGAGGTTGTCGCGTGCTCGTCACTGGGCACCGTCGACGCGGCTCTGATGGATCGGCTGCCGCGGTTGAAGGTCGTGGTAAACCTCGGTGTGGGTGTCGACAAGATTGATATCGAACACGCCCAGCAATGCGGCATCGGAGTGAGTAACACGCCAGGCGTCCTAGATGCATGCGTTGCCGACACCGCGGTGGGCCTGTTGATCGACACCGTGCGCGAATTCTCGGCGGCGGACCGGTACGTTCGGGCCGGGCGGTGGCCAGACGGGCCGTTTCCGACGACCCGCAATGTCAGCGGAATGCACATCGGAATCGTGGGACTCGGCCGGATCGGTCGGGCTATCGCAACTAGACTCTCTGCATTCGGGTGCCCGATCACTTATCACAGTCGACGGCCCGTACCGGACGTGGCATATCCGTACGTGGGCAGCCTAAACGAGTTGGCGTTGCGATCCGATGCGTTGATCGTTGCCGTGTCCGGCGGCCCAGAAAATACGGGAATGATCGACCGCGAAGTGCTGCATGCTCTCGGCGCGAATGGTTACTTGATAAACATCGCTCGCGGGCGCCTCGTGGACGAGCAGGCTCTCGTCGAATTACTCCGCAATGGCGGGTTGGCCGGAGCCGGCCTCGATGTGTACGTCGACGAGCCGAACGTGCCGGAGGAGCTGCGCAGTCTCGCCAACACCGTGTTGTTGCCGCACCTGGGAAGCGCAACAAAGGAGACACGCGCCGCGATGGCCGATCTATTCCTCGACAACCTTCAAAAGTTCGTGGCAGATGGCACGTTAGTCACCCCAGTCGTCGCGCCCCGAGGTGGTGCGACCATGCAGCCCGAACCGTCGTTGACCGACACGTGAGCGAGGGACTGCTCACACATGTCGTACCACTCTTTGTCCCGCCTCCTTGTCACTAGATAGGAATGTCATGTCTGATTACAGGTCCCGGATCGTCACCCAAGGTGTGGAACGCGCGCTGCACCGATATCAGCTGCGGTCGACCGGCCTTGACGACCAGGCGATTGAGCAGCCGTTTGTCGGTGTCGCTCATACGCTGGGGGAAGTCAGCCCGTGTTCGATGTCGTTGAAGCCGCAGGTCGATTCCGCGAAGCTCGGTATCGAGGTCGGCGGCGGCACAGCGCGGGAGTTCTCCACGATCTCCGTGTCCGATATCCTCACCCAAAATCACGAAGGCATGCGGTACTCGCTCATGTCGCGGGAAGCCATCGCGGATTCGGTGGAGATCGTGATGCGTGCCCAGCAGTACGACGCGCTGGTTGGTGTGGGGGCCTGTGACAAGACGATCCCAGGCATGCTCATGGCGATGGTGCGGCTGAACGTGCCGAGTTTGTTCCTGCACGGAGGGACGATGCTACTCGGGTTCGTCGATGGCGAACCCACCAATCCTTTAGCGGTTCTCGAAGGCATCGGCAAAGTGCAGGCGGGCTTGACGAGTGCCGCCGAGGTGGAACACATGGCGCGCGCAGTCCAGTCGACCGTCGGGTCCTGCCCCGGTCAATTCTCGTCCGGAACAGGCGGCGCCTACGCGGAGACTCTGGGGCTCGCCCCGCTGGGAACCACTACCATCCCCGCTGCATACACCGAGCGCCAGGCAGTGGCACGCCGCGCCGGTGAGCAATTGATGGAGAACTTGCGACGGGGTGGTCCGCTGCCGCGTGAGGTAGTGACCCGACGCAGTCTCGAGAACGCGGCTGCGGTGGTGGCCGCCACCGGGGGTACGACGAACGCGGCACTGCACCTGCCCGCCATCGCCCACGAAGCCGGAATCGATTTCCGGATGACGGATCTGGCAGAGGTGTTTCGCCGCACGCCACACATCGCCGCGCTTACTCCCGGCGGTCCGTACGTGCCGCACCATCTACACCAAGTTGGGGGAGTCCCCGTGGTACTCAAAGCGCTGCTGGACGGCGGCTACCTCCACGGTGACGCATTGGCGTTCGACGGGAGAACACTCGCCACCGCGCTCGCGGATGTTGCCGAACCCGACGGTGAGGTAGTGCGAAGCACTGACGATCCCATCCGCGCGTCCGGCGGACTGGTCGTCTTGACCGGAAGTCTCGCTCCAGCCGGCGCGGTCATCAAGGTATCGGCGGCCCCGGAGCTGACGTTCGAGGGCTCCGCTCGGGTCTTCGAGCGCGAGCAGGACGCGTATCGCGCTGTCCGGCGGCGCGAGTACTCCGAGGGTGATGTCATCGTCGTCCGTAACGAGGGCCCCAAGGGTGGGCCGGGCATGCGGGAGATGTTGAGCGTGACATCGGCGATTGTCGGTCAGGGGATGGCGGGAAAGACGGCCCTGGTCACCGACGGGCGGTTCTCTGGGGGAACCCGCGGGCTGTGTGTCGGACACGTTTGCCCGGAGGCTGCTGACGGTGGCCCGATCGCGCTCGTCGAGGACGGTGATCGAATTCGTATCGACGCGGTGGCCGGGACGATCGACCTGCTGGTCGACACTGACGAGCTGGAGCGTCGTCGAGGCGATCTGACTCCACGGGTCCGGGACACGGCTCTAGCCGGCGCCTCCGAAAAGTACGCACGGCTGGTGGGCTCTGCCGACAGGGGAGCAGTTACTCACAGCGGAAATCTGCATTGGGCGGTCGAAGCACCTGCGCACGAGTGACGCGCCGCAGACTTCACGCGGTTACCTTTTCTCCTTGAACAGGCTTCTGGTGCCAGTGATCCACTCGAGCGCTTCGCCAGGCTCGCGACCCGCCAGTCCGACGACGGTCGACAGTGGTTCCTCCTCATCCTCACTGAGTTCACCCTGTATACGCGATCCGCCACCTGGAACTTGCGGCCACCTTGGCTCAGAAGGACGAGGCGTCCGCCATGAGACCGCGCGGTTCTTACCGAACTGCTGGCAACAGCTGGCCATGAGTTCGTCGTCGATCTCGCGATGGTCGCCCAGGTTCGCGGTCGCCCTGCGAGGAAGCGGCAACGCCCAGGAATTCGTGGAGGAAGGCATCCTCGATGCCCCTCGTGGAGCGGTTGGCTTTCCCAGCCGTTCTCGACTTCTCGCGGGGGTCCTCCGACTCTACGAGCCATTCACGGCGGATTAACGACACTAGGAACGAGAGACAACATGGCCAACTACGCGGACTTCAATCTCGGGCTCTACTTCGCAGGGCTCCAGGGCGACAACCCGCCGCCGTACCCTGTGACCTTCGCGGGTCTGGAAGCGGCAGCCCGAGAAAAGCTGGAGCACCGGCTGTTCGATTACGTGGTTGGCGGGGCCGGCGACGAGCACACCCAGCGCGCGAACGTCGCCGCCTTCGAGCGGTGGGGAATCGTGCCGCGGATGCTCGCCGGCGCGGCTGAGCGCGACCTGTCGATCAAGTTGTTCGGCCACCGGCTGCCGACCCCACTTGTGATGTCACCGATCGGCGTAATCGGTGTGATGACCGACGACGAGCACGGCGACCTCGCCACTGCTGCTGCCTCGGCCGCTTCGGGCGTGCCGATGGTGGCCTCGACCCTGATGCAGGACCCACTGGAGGACGTCGCCGCCGCACTCGGCGACACTCCCGGGTTCTTCCAGCTCTACACGCCGAACGACCGGGAGATCGCCGAGAGTCTGGTGCGCCGCGCCGAGACCGCCGGTTTCAGCGGCCTCGTGGTCACCCTAGACACGTGGACCCTAGGCTACCGACCCCGCGACCTGCAGCACGCAACATTCCCACAGCTGCGCGGCTACTGCCTGGCCAACTACTTCACCGACCCGGTCTTCCGCTCACGGCTTATCGCTCCACCTGAGGAGGATTTGAGTGCCGCCACCATGCACTGGGCTTCGATCTTCGGCAACCCAGCCCTGTCCTGGGAAGACCTTGCCTGGCTGCGCAGTCTCACCGACCTCCCGCTGCTACTCAAGGGCATCTGCCATCCTGACGACGTGCGCCGCGCTCGTGACGGGGGCGTCAACGGTATCTACTGCTCCAACCACGGTGGCCGGCAGGCCGCTACCGCCCCAGCCCTTGAGCTGCTGCCGGCCGTCGTCGAGGCCGCCGACGGAATGCCGGTGATCTTTGACTCCGGTCCTCGCTCAGGCCCTGACATCGTGAAGGCCATCGCGTTGGGCGCCACCGCCGTCGGCATCGGCCGTCCGTACGGCTACGGCGCCGCCATCGGAGGTCAGGCCGGTATCGAGTTCGTTCTCTCCTGCCTTCTCGCCGAAACAGACCTGACAATGGGCCTCAACGGCTATGCCAGCGTCGCA
Source organism: Dietzia aerolata (assembly GCF_014144865.1). Lineage (GTDB taxonomy): Bacteria > Actinomycetota > Actinomycetes > Mycobacteriales > Mycobacteriaceae > Dietzia > Dietzia aerolata. The sequence continues at coordinate 13,453 of NZ_JAALDM010000070.1, forward strand.
GATCTTTCCCGAGATGCGCTCGTGCGGTTTGGATGACTCCGCCCGGACACGGAGGAGCAGGCTCACCGGGCAGATCGGAACGGTTCCACCCGGAACGGGTGTTCACCGAACGCCTAGCGCTGGAGGGCATCGAACCGTCGATCGGCAGCCTCGGCGACGCCTACGACAACGCGCTCATGGAGACGATCAACGGACTGTACAAGGCCGAGTGCCCACGACGGGCCGTACAAGACGCTCGCCGACGTCGAGTACGCCACCGCCGCGTGGGTCGAGTGGTACAACAATGAACGGCTCCACTTGAGCCTGGGTGGGCTGTGTCAAGGAATGTGGACAGTTCCT
>NZ_JAALDM010000071.1 GCF_014144865.1 Dietzia aerolata
GGGCGCGGTCGAGGGCACGACCGCGGGCGCTCGCGGTCAGTCCGTCGACTCCTCGGTTGCCGGCGGCATGGTCGCCGGCGTCGCCGCCTACACGCTGTGGGGATTCTTTCCCGCCTTCTTCCCCCTTCTCGAGCCGGCGGGTGCGCTCGAGATCCTCGGCAACCGCATCGTCTGGTCGCTGGTCGTCATGGCGATCGTGCTCACCGTTCTGCGCCGCTGGCGGGACCTGTTCTCCGTGGACCGGGCCTCGTGGGGCTGGATCTTCGGCGCCGCCGTGTTCGTCTCCGCCAACTGGGGCGTGTACGTCTACACTGTCAACTCCGGTCGGGTCACGGAGGCGGCCCTCGGATACACGATCAACCCGCTGGTCAGCGTTCTGCTCGGGGTCCTCATTTTCCGTGAACGACTCACTCGCCCACAGTGGCTGGCCGTCGGCCTCGCCGTCGTCGCCGTGGGGGTTCTCACCGCCGGCTACGGTCACTTTCCCACTCTCTCGGTGATTCTCGCGGTGAGCTTCGGCCTGTACGGGGTCTTCAAGAAGAAGCTGCGCGTCGACCCGGTGATCGGCATGACCGGCGAGGTCGCGGTGGTCGCCCCGTTCGCCCTGGCGCTGCTGCTGTGGCTCGGCGCGACCGGCGCCGGCACCTTCACCGGACACGGTGCCGGTCACACGGCGCTGCTCATCACCTCCGGACTGGTCACGGTGGTGCCGCTGTTGCTGTTCGCATTCGCCGCGCAGCGCATCCCGCTCGCCACCGTCGGCATGCTCCAGTACATCGTCCCGGTGCTGCAGATGGCGTGGGGACTGATCGTCGTGGGGGAGCGGCTCGATGCCGTGCAGTGGGTCGGTTTCGCCCTCATCTGGGTCGCGGTCATCGCGTTCACGCTGGCAGGCAGGTCGCCGCGCAGGGCGTACCGGACGGCACGCGCCGGCGACTCGGACCCTGTCGTAGATCCGACCTAGACTGGGCCGGACTAGTCGTAGGAGGAATGCTGCGTGGCCGGATCCCAGTTCGTGCATCTGCACAATCACACCGAGTTCTCGATGCTCGACGGGATGGCACAGATCGATCCCCTCTTCGCGGAGGCATCCCGGCTCGGGATGCCGGCGGTGGGGATGACGGACCACGGCAACATGTACGGGTCGTCGGACTTCTACAAGCAGGCCAAGAAGACCGGCATCAAGCCGATCATCGGGATCGAGGCCTACGTCGCGCCCGAGTCGCGGTTCGAGAAGAAGCGCATCCTGTGGGGCGAGAAGCACCAGAAGAGTGACGATGTCGCGGGCTCGGGTGCCTACACCCATATGACCATGGTCGCGGAGAACGCCACAGGGCTGCGCAACCTGTTCCGGCTGTCCTCGCTCGCCTCCTACGAGGGGCAGCTGGGCAAGTGGGCCCGCATGGACGCCGAGATCCTGGCCGAGTACTCCGAGGGCATCATCGCCACCTCCGGCTGCCCGTCCGGCGAGATCCAGACCCGGCTGCGCCTGGGCCACATCAAGGAGGCGTACGAGGCCGCCGAGAAGTGGCAGTCCATCTTCGGCAAGGACAATTTCTTCCTCGAGCTGATGGACCACGGGATCGACATCGAGCGCCGCGTCCGCGAGGACCTGCTCAAGCTCGGCAAGGACCTGGGGATGCCGCCGCTGGTCACCAACGACTGCCATTACGTCACCCGCGAGCAGGCTCACGCCCACGAGGCCATGCTCTGCGTGCAGACCGGCAAGACCCTCGCCGACGAGGGACGCTTCAAGTTCGACGGTGACGGATACTTCCTCAAGACCGCCGAGGAGATGCGCGCCCAGTGGGATTCCGAGGTCCCCGGCGGGTGCGACAACACGCTGTGGATCGCCGAGCGCGTCCAGCCGTATGACGACATCTGGACGCCCCGGGACCGGATGCCCAAGTTCCCCGTGCCCGACGGGCATACCCAGGACACCTGGCTCGCCGAGGAGGTCCAACGCGGACTCGAGTGGCGTTTCCCGGACGGCGTTCCGCAGGAGTACCTCGACCGCGCCAAGTTCGAGCTCGAGGTCATCGAGGGCAAGGGCTACCCCGGCTACTTCCTCGTGGTCGGCGACCTCATCGACCACGCCCGCTCGATCGGCATCAAGGTCGGCCCGGGCCGAGGCTCCGCCGCCGGCGCGCTGGTCGCCTACGCGCTCAAGATCACCAACATCGACCCGATCGAGCACGGTTTGCTGTTCGAGAGATTCCTCAACCCGGAGCGACCGTCCGCGCCGGATATCGATATCGACTTCGACGACCGCCGCCGCGGCGAGATGATCCGCTACGCCTCGGACAAGTGGGGCGCGGACAAGATCGCCCAGGTCATCACGTTCGGCACCATCAAGACCAAGGCCGCCATCAAGGACTCGGCGCGGGTCAACTTCGGCCAGCCCGGCTACGCGATCGCCGACCGGATCACCAAGGCACTCCCGCCTCCGATCATGGCCAAGGACATCCCGCTGGCCGGCATCACCGACCCGAAGCACGAGCGGTACGGCGAGGCCGCCGAGGTGCGGTCGCTGATCGAGACCGATCCGGACGTCAAGCGGATCTACGAGACGGCCCGCGGCTTCGAGGGCATGGTCCGGCAGGCCGGCGTGCACGCCTGTGCGGTGATCATGTCCTCCGAGCCGCTGCTCGACGTGATCCCCATGTGGAAGCGCGCGCAGGACGGCGCCCTCATCACCGGCTGGGACTATCCCTCCTGTGAGGACATCGGCCTGCTCAAGATGGACTTCCTGGGCCTACGAAACCTCACCGTGATCGGTGACTGCCTGGAGAACATCAAGCTCAACCGCGGCGAGGAAATCGACCTCGACACGCTGTCCACCGACGACCAGGCGACGTACGACCTGCTCGCCCGAGGCGACACCCTCGGAGTGTTCCAGCTCGACTCCGGTGGCATGCGCGAGCTGCTCAAGCGGATGAAGCCCACCGGCTTCAACGACATCGTGGCCGCCCTCGCCCTGTACCGACCCGGCCCGATGGGCATGGGTACGCACTGGAACTACGCCGACCGTAAGAACGGCAAGCAGGAATTGGTGCCCATCCACCCCGAGCTCGAGGAACCGCTCAAGGACATCCTCGGCGAGACCCATGGCCTGATCGTGTACCAGGAGCAGATCATGGCCATCTCCCGCGAACTCGCGGGATACACCGCCGGTGAGGCCGACGGCTTCCGTAAGGCCATGGGTAAAAAGAAGGCCGAGGTGCTGGCCGCCGAGTACGAGAAGTTCTCCGGCGGCATGTTCGAGCGCGGATTCTCCAAGGACGCCGTGGACGCACTGTGGGGCACCATCGAGCCGTTCGCCTCGTACGCGTTCAACAAGTCGCACGCCGCCGGCTACGGCCTGGTCTCGTTCTGGACCGGCTACCTCAAGGCCAACTACCCGGCCGAGTACATGGCCGCCCTGCTCACCTCCGTCGGTGACGACAAGGACAAGGCGGCCCTGTACCTGTCCAACTGCCGGCAGATGGGCATCAGGGTCCTGCCGCCGTCGGTCAACGACTCGCTCACCAACTTCGCGTCGGTGGGCGAGGACATCCGCTTCGGGATGGGCGCCGTCCGCAACGTCGGCGCCCACGTGGTGGACTCGATCGTGTCGGCCCGTGAAGACAAGGGCGCATTCACCGACTTCTCCGACTATCTGGCGAAGATCGACCAGACCGCCTGCACCAAGAAGGTCACCGAATCCCTCATCAAGGCAGGGGCGTTCGACGCACTCGGACATCCCCGCAAGGGCCTGTTCCTCGTCCACGCCGATGCCGTGGAATCGGTCATGTCCACCAAGAAGGCCGAGGCCGTGGGCCAGTTCGACCTGTTCGGCGGGGGAGATACCGATGACGGGGGCGCTGCGTCCTCCTTCGGCGATGTCTTCGCCGTGAAGGTGCCGGACGAGGAATGGGATACCAAGCAGAAACTCGCGCTGGAACGCGAGATGCTCGGCCTGTACGTCTCCGGCCATCCCCTTGACGGTCTCGAGGCCTCACTCGAGGCCAAGACCGACACGTCGATCGCGACGATCCACGAGGGCGAACTCGCGCACGGCACCGCGGTGACCATCGGCGGGATCATTTCGGGCGTCGACCGCCGGGTCAACAAAAACGGCGAGCCGTGGGCGATCGTCACGATCGAGGACTTCAACGGCAGCGTCGAGGTGCTGTTCTTCCCCAAGACGTACCGGATCGCCGCCATGGACATCGCCGAGGACTCCGTGGTGCTGGTCAAGGCACGCATCAATATCCGTGAGGACCGTGTCTCGGTGTTCGGCGACACCCTCGAGGTCCCGGACCTGGTGGTCGGCGGCAACGGTGCGCCGCTCGCGCTGACACTGCCCACCCGGATCTGCACCATCGAGACCGTCACCGCTCTCAAACAGGTGCTCACCCGCCACCCGGGGCCATCCGACGTGCACCTGCGACTGGTCAGCGGGGACTCGTCCACCGTCCTGCGGCTGGATGACCATCTGAGGGTCGAAACGTCCTCGTCACTCATGGGAGACCTCAAGGCGCTCCTGGGACCGGGGTGCCTCACCGGGTGAGGCTGGCCGTGCCCGTCACATGACCGGTTGGCGGCGGTGACGGTGGCGGTGGGACACTGGTGTCCGTGACCGCCACTGACTCCGCCACCGACCAGGTCGTGACCACTGACGACATCGACGCCGCCGCCCGCCGGATCGGCGACGTGATTCGGTCGACGGCCCTGGAGACGAGTGAGCGTCTCAGCGAGGAGACCGGCGCCCGCATCCTGCTCAAGCGTGAGGACCAGCAGGACGTCCGCTCCTACAAGATCCGTGGCGCCTACAACCTCATGGCGCAGCTGAACTCGGATGAGCGCAGTGCCGGAGTCGTGACCGCGAGCGCCGGAAACCACGCCCAGGGCGTCGCGTTCGCCTGCCGGGTACTCGGCATCAACGGGCGCATCTACGTCCCCGGCAACACGCCCAAGCAGAAGCGGGACCGCATCCTGTCCCACGGCCGCAACTGGGTGGAACTCGTGGTGACGGGGGCCAATTTCGACGCGGCACAGGCAGCCGCCCGCGCGGACGCCGAACGGACCGGGGCCACCATGGTGCCGCCGTTCGACCACCCCGAAACCATGGCCGGCCAGGGCACCATCGCCGCCGAGATCCTCGCGCAACTCGACCAGGCCCCCGACGCCGTGGTGGTGCCCGTCGGCGGCGGCGGGCTGGTCGGCGGAATCGCGACCTACCTGGCCGAGTACGCGCCGGATTGCAAGATCATCGCAGTGGAGCCCGCCGGGGCGGCCTCGTTGACCAAAGCGCTCGAGGTGGGCGAGCCCGTCACCCTCGACCACGTGGACACGTTCGTCGACGGCGCGTCCGTCGCCCGGCTCGGAGACTTCCCGTACGGGGTGATCTCGTCCATGACCGAGCGCATCCAGGTTCTCACGGTGGACGAGGGCGCGGTGTGTACCGCGATGCTCGACCTCTACCAGAACGAGGGCGTGATTGCTGAGCCCGCCGGAGCGCTGTCCGTGACGGCTCTGGAACAGCTCGACATCGACCGCGACGCCACCGTCGTGTGTGTGATCTCCGGCGGCAACAATGACGTCTCGCGCTACAGCGAGATCATCGAACGCTCGTTGGTTCACCAGGGGCTCAAGCACTACTTCCTGGTCAAGTTCCCGCAGGAGCCCGGTCAGCTGCGTCGCTTCCTCGACGAGGTCCTGGGCCCGGAAGACGACATCACCCAGTTCGAGTACCTCAAGCGCAACAACCGTGAGATCGGTGCCGCACTCGTGGGTATCGAGCTCGGCTCGCCGACGGGCCTGCACTCGCTGCTGGAGCGGATGGACGCCTCCCGCATCGAATGCGAGCGACTCGAGCCCGGCACCGCCGCATACGAATACCTAACCTGAGACGAACCGCCGCGCCTACCGGGCCCGCAGTACCGCGAACCCGAACGCCTGGCAGAACACCGAATCCGGGTCGACCTCCGCGCCCGAGGTGAGAAGTGTCTCGCCGGCCTGGGAGATCGTGTCGGGCATCGGAACCCGGCACGGCTCGGTGCCCAGGTTCACCACCAGCACGACAGGCCCGCGGGTGACCGTCATCCACCGGTCATCGGCGGCCTCGGTCCCCGTCTCTACAGAAACAGAGCGCAGCCATGGATCGCTCAGTTCCGGCGTTGCGCGACGAAGTGCGATGAGCTCGCGGTAGCCGGCGAGGATCGCGGCGTGCGGCTCGAGAGCCTGCTCGGAGCGGTCGAGCTTTGACCGCTGGAACGTCTCCGGATCCTGCGGGTCCGCCACTTTCGCCGGATCCCAGCCCATCTCCGCGAACTCCCGGCGTCGGCCGGTGCGCACCGCGTCGGCCAACTCGGGCTCGGGATGGGAGGAGAAGTAGCAGAACGGCGTCCCCGCGCCCCACTCTTCGCCCTGGAACAGCATCGGCGTGAACGGCGAACACAGCACGAGCGCGGCCTTGGCCAGCTGTTGCTGCGGCGAGAGGTTCATCGATGGCCGGTCGCCCGCCGCCCGGTTGCCCACCTGGTCGTGGGTCAGGGTGTAGGCCACGAACCGTGACCCCGGCACCCTGTCCACGTCGACCGGTCGGCCGTGAACCCGGCCGCGGAACGCCGACCACGTCCCGTCGTGGACGAACGCGCCGGTCAGGGCCCTGGTCAGCGTCTCGAGCGACCCGAAGTCGGCAAAATAGCCCTGACGCTCGCCGGACACGGCGGAGTGGATGGCGTGATGCACGTCGTCGCACCACTGGCCGTCCAGACCCAGCCCGCCGGCCGCGCGGGCGGTGACCGTGCGGGGATTGTTCTGGTCTGACTCCGCGATCAGTGACAGCGGCCTGCCCAGATGCGCCGACAGTGCCTCGGTGGCCACGGCCAACTCCTCCAGCAGGTGCACGGCGGAATCGTCGTGCAGGGCGTGTACCGCATCCAGGCGCAGGGCATCGACGTGGAACTCGTCGAACCAACGCAGTGCATTGTCGACGATGTAGCGCCGCACCTCGCCGGAATCCCGGCCGTCCAGGTTCAGGCCGGACCCCCACGGCCCGTCCGCGGCGGACAGGTACGGGCCGAACTCCGGCAGGTAATTCCCTGACGGCCCCAGGTGGTTGTAGACCACGTCCAGGCACACCGCGAGCCCGCGAGCATGGCAGGCGTCGACGAACGCCTGGAACGCGTCCGGCCCACCATAGGCCTCGTGCACCGCGAACCACGCCACGCCGTCGTAGCCCCAGCCGTGCTCACCGTTGAAGGCGTTGACCGGCATCACCTCGACCATGTCCACGCCCAGGTCGACCAACTCGTCGAGGTGCTCGATCGCGCTGGTCAGCGTCCCACCGTCCGAGAACGTGCCCACGTGCAACTCGTAGATGACCGAGCCGGCCAACTGCCGCCCGGTCCAGGACGAGTCGGTCCAGATTGCCGGGTCGAGTCGATGCACGCGGGACAGCCCGTGCACACCGTAGGGCTGACGCGGAGAACGGGGATCGGGCCGGACGGGCCCGGCTCCGCCGGCGGGGCCGGTGTCGACGTTGTCGTCGTCGTCCCCATCACCCGGGGTGACCACGAACCCGTAGTCCCTTCCCACCTCCCGTCGGACCTCGGAGACCCACCACCCGCCGGCGCCGCGGCGTAGGGGGACGGGCGCGGCGCCGGGGGAGTCCAGCACCAGTCCGACGGCGCGAGCGTGCGGTGCCCAGACCGAGAAGACGTCGGGGTCGGGGCGGTGGTGGGCACCGTGATCGGCGTGGCGGTGAGGGGCGTGGTGGGAACTGGTCGCGGGGCGCGGGGAGATCACACCGCCCAGGGTAGGCAAGTGCCGCGCCGCGCACATCGCGATACTGGAGGGATGGACCCGACCGCGCCCCGAGACCTCCGGCTCTCCGCCGGCCCCGACGTGACGGGGGAATACGAGGAGAAGCGCTCCAGGTTCGTCGCAGTGCTGAGACGGTGCGACGACGACGAGAGCGCCCGCGCGCTGATCGCCGAACTCCGGGCCACGTATCCCACCGCTCGTCACCACTGCAGTGCCTATCTGGTGGACGTGGACGGGGCCGGCCGGATCGAGCGGTCTAATGACGACGGCGAACCCTCCGGGACCGCCGGCACGCCGATGCTGGACGTGCTGCGCGGGAGCGGGCTGACCGGCGTGTGCGCGGTGGTCGTCCGCTGGTTCGGCGGTACCAAGCTCGGTACGGGTGGGCTGGCCAGGGCTTATGCGGCGGCCGTGGGCGCCGCGGTCGACGAGGCGTGGCGCTCCGGCCTGGTCGTGGAGGTCGTTCGCACGCCCGCGTGGGTCGCCGAGGTGGATCACTCCGTGGCCGGTGGGCTCGAGTCGGCGGTGCGTGCGGCCGGTGCGCAGGTCCTGGACGTGGACTACGGACGGCGGGTCCGGATGAGGGTGGCCGGCGAGCTGGACGTACTCGGGCCGATCCTCGCGACCCGCACGTCCGGGGGTGCCGAGTGGGAGTCCGTGGGGGTCGCGACCACCGAGAACGCGGCCTCACGCGCAGATATGGAATCCTGAAGGTATGAGCATGCAGCCCTACCAGCCGAACTCGATTGAGCTTAAGAAACAGCAGGTCCGCAAGAACTCGCGGAACACGGCGATTGCTCTGGGCGTGACGGTTGTGTCGCTGCCGGTCGGGTTGTGGGTGGCAAGTGGTTTCACGGTGATCGCGATTCTCGCTGGCATTGCGACGATCTACTACGGGCTCAAGGTCCGCAAGGCGATCAGCGGCAAGGACAAGCCGAAAGAACTGTACTGACCGGGAGCGGTCGCAGTCCCGCCTTCAGCCGTCAGCCGTCACGCGTGGCGGCGCACCACGTCTGACAGGTCCGCACGCTCGGTGCGGAACGCATTGGCCGGGTGCTCGGTGTCGGCGTAGCCGAAGGCGATGCCACACACGATGAGCCGGTCCTCCGGGATGTCCAGGTGCTCGCGGACCGCGTCGGAGTACAGCGCCAGCGCCGCCTGGGCGCAGGTGGCCACCCCCAGTGACGTCGCTGCCGCGAGGAACGTGGACACATAGGCGCCACAGTCGACCGCGCCGTAGGTGCCCAGGCCGGCGTCAGAGGTGATGATCGCGACGTGCGGTGCTCCGAAGAAGCGGTAGTTCTCGAGCATCTGGCGGGTACGGGCATCGTGGTCGGACCGCTCGATTCCCAGCGCCGAGTAGAGCCCGTATCCGCTGGCCCGACGACGGTCTTTGTAGACCCCCTCGTAGCGCTCGGGCGCCGGCAGATCCGACCCCATGCCGTTGGCCGCCACGTGATCCATCAGCGCCTTGCTGAACGCGGCCGTGGCGGAGCCTGATACGAGCTCGACCTGCCAGGCCTGCGAATTGCACCAGGACGCTGTCCGCTGCGACATCTGCAGGATCCGCTCGATCGTCTCCTCGGGAATGGTCTCAGAGGTGAACGCACGGCAGCTGTGGCGATCATCGAGGACCTTCTCGAGAACGTCGGCGGCGGTGGCAAGGGCGGTGGTGTCGGACACGGGGCCTCCGGAGGTGATTCGCTATCTGTGAGCCCAGTCTCGCACGTTGCCGGATCCGCACGGGCGCCGCATTCAACCCCATGCTCAGGGTGGGTGCTGATCTACCTATCGGATCGCGAATTGCCCATCTGCTGTCGTCCTGCCCATGCGAGGCTGAATTGCCTAGCGGGCCCCATATGCAAGTCGGAATGCGATGGGTCAGACGAATCCATGTGGGTAGATCGAAATTGAATGGGCAGATCGTCCATTTGAATCGATACCGAATTAGTGGTTTGGCGTCGCGACCAGCAGATGCTGGCCATTCCGCACTTCACGGATCTCTTGTCCACATGCTTCTGCCCGTCCACAGGCAGAGCGTCGTTCGTGCTCTCCTGGCGATTCTGCGTTCAATCGCAAATGATCATCGTGGTATGACATCTATCAAGGAACTACGTTCGCTGTTGTTGACGACCGAGCAACTCCTCGACAGGGGCATGGTAAGTCAGGGGATGAGCCGAGCTGTGGAGGAAGGGGGTCTTGTCCGGCTCAGACCCGGGTACTACGTCGACGCGTCGGCTCGGGAGCTCTCCCGGAAGGACCGCCATTTACTGTGTGTCCTCGCGACTGACGAGGCTCTCGACTCACCGGTGTTCTCCCATTCGTCTGCGGCTTTGATTCATGGATTGCCGGATTGGGATCTTCCGCTGGGAAGGGTCGATGTGTGCACGGCGGCCGAGGTCTCTCGAACTCGTACGACACACAGGGTGAGATTCCGCAGCCGAGAACTCGATCAAGACGAAGTGCTGATCGTTGACGGCCTGAAGGTCACCAGCCCGACTCGGACTGTCGCGGATCTTGCCCTCACTACTCGCCGGGATACGGCCGTCTCGGTGGCGGATGCTGCTCTTGCTCGCAACCTGACTTCTGTTCCAGAGCTTCAGCAGACTCTCGAGGACATGTCCGGAAAGTCCGGGATCAAACGTGCACGACGGTCACTGCAGCTGGTCGATAGCAGAAGCGAAAGCGTGGCGGAAACACGGAGCCGATTGATCTTCGCCGACTACGGGATCCCGGAGCCAGAATTGCAAGTGAGGATTGACGACCACGACGGCAATCGCGTCGCACGGGTGGATTTCCTGTGGCGTGAATACGGAGTGATCGGCGAATGTGATGGTTTCGGCAAGTACTTCGACGGCGTTGACATAACCGAGACTCGCCGTCGCCTTGCCGCCGAGAAAGATCGCGATGCAGCCCTCATCGGTCTCGGCTATCGGGTGTTCCACTGGCGATGGGATGATCTCGACAATCCGCAATTGCTGGCCGAGCGGATACTGCGGGTGCTCTTTCCTACCGCCGGATAGCTCGGCGAGCGTGCCTATTGGATGAGCGTGGAAGCCAGAAGTGACCGGGCGTCAGTCGGCGCGACTATTCCGGCGCGCCCGGCCAATCAAGCCGCAATCGGCCCATCCGAACACGATCTGCCCATATCGCCTCGTCTTGCCTATCGCAGTCCGACTTGCACATGGGGCCCGCTAGCCTGGGTGATTCACGGGGATCTGCGGATCGCT
>NZ_JAALDM010000072.1 GCF_014144865.1 Dietzia aerolata
CGCGGCCGCTGGGGCTGCGTGCTGCTGGACGACGGGCCCGACCACAGCGCCGGCACCCGCGTGGTGACCATGCGCGCCCGCGAACTGGGCCGCACCCCGATCGTCGTGGGCGATCAAGTGGGCGTGGTGGGCGACCTGACCGGCGCGCGCGACACCCTCGCCCGGATCGTGCGCGTCGAAGACCGCTCAACGGTGTTGCGCCGGACCGCCGATGACTCCGACCCGTACGAGCGGGTGGTGGTGGCCAACGCGCAGTGGCTACTCATCGTGGTGGCCGTCGCCGATCCGCCGCCGCGCGCCGGGTTCGTCGCCCGCGCGCTCGTGGCCGCCTATACGGGCGGGTTGGAGCCGGTTCTGTGCCTGACCAAGGGCGACCTCGACGACCCGTCGGTGTTCGCGGCCGAATTCGCCGCGCTCGACGTCCCGGTCCTGACGGTGGGGGTCGACGACGACCTGGGCCCGCTGCACGAGGTGGTCGACCGCCGGATCTCCGCCCTGATCGGACACTCGGGCGTCGGCAAATCGACTCTGGTCAACCGACTGGTCCCCGACGCCGATCGCGCCACCGGACGGGTTTCCGGCGTGGGCAAGGGCCGGCACACCTCCACCCAGTCGGTGGCGCTCGAGCTCGCCGACGGGGGCTGGGTGGTGGACACGCCGGGCATCCGAAGTTTCGGGCTCGCGCACGTCTCCCCCGACGACGTGGTGGCCGCCTTCTCCGACCTGGACGAGATCGCCGAGGACTGCCCGCGCGGCTGCACCCACCAGGGGCCGCCCGCCGACCCCGAGTGCGCGTTCGACGCCATCGAGGACCCGGCCACCCACCGGCGCGCACTGGCCGTGCGGGAACTGCTGGGAGCGCTGCAGTCCAACGACCACTGGGAGCTGGGGCTCGACCAGGAGTGAGGGCGGCCGGGCGGCGGTAGGCAGGCCCCGGGCGCCGGCAGGCCAGGTCAGAGGGTGAGCTCGACGTCCCCCAGCGCGACCGACACGCACGTCTGGATGCGCTCGCCGGGGCCGTGATCGGTGCCGTTGCGCAGGTCGCGGACATGCCCGTCCTCCAACGGGACGACGCAGGTCTGGCAGATGCCCATGCGGCAGCCGAACGGCATCTGCACGCCGACGCTCTCGCCGCCCTCGAGGATCGTGGTGGCGCCGTCCAGCTCCACGGTCTTGCCGGTCGACCCGAAGGTGACCGTGCCGCCCGTGGCGCCCGCGTCGCGGTTGATGGTGAACCGTTCGATGTACAGGTCCTCGCGGTCCTCGGCCGTGAAGTGCTCGTCCAGCTCGTCGAGCATCGCCGCCGGGCCACACGCCCACGTCGGCCGCTCGGCCCAGTCCGGGACCAGTGCCGACATCTGCTCGGCGTTGATCCGGCCCTCCTCCGCGGTGACCCGCAGGTGCAGCGTGTAACCGGGTTGGGTGCGCTCGAGGGCGAGCAGCTCGTCGTAGAACAGCGCGTCATCGCGCGTGCGGATCGAGTGCACGTGCACCACGTCCGGGAACCGCTCGTCGCCCGACCGGCGGTCCATCGACCGCAGCATGCCCATCACCGGGGTGATGCCGGAGCCGGCACTGACGAACATCAGCTTGTCCGGCGTCGGCGACGGCAGATGGAAATCGCCGGCCGGGGCCTGGAGGCGGACGATCGTGCCCGGCTCGACCGTGCCGACGATGTGATTGCTGAGCAGTCCCTCGGGCATCGCCTTGACCGTGACCGAGTACTCGCCGCGGCCGCTCGTCGGCGCCGACGTCAGCGAATAGGAACGCCAGGTCCAGCGCCCGTCGACCAGCACGCCGATGCCCAGGTACTGGCCCGGACGGTAGGACGGGGTGGCGCCCCAGCCGGGCTTGATCACCAGTGTCACCGCGTCGTCGGCCTCACGCCGCACCGACACGACCTCGCCGCGCAGCTCACGGGAGGACCACAGCGGGTAGATGAGCGACGAGTAGTCGTCCATGCGCAGCGGATGGGTGAGACGGTTGAGCAACCGGTGTGCGGTCCGCGGCTCCGGCACCCGTGCCGCCGCAGCCCGCAGTACCCTGCCCAGACCTCTGTTCGACTCCGACACTGGTGCCTCCCTCTGCTCTCCCGCCACCTGCTCGCCCGGGGCCCGGGTCGGCATCGACGGCACTGCAACCTACGGTAGCGTAGGTTAGCCTCCGACGGGGGATCGCCGACCCGATTTCAGGAGGCTTCTGACCGTCACCGCCGGTGGTGCCGGCCGTGGTGGGGTGGCTGCCGTTGTCGTCGTCGTCACTTCTGTTCTACATACGTTGAGCCCGGCTCACAGCAGGGTCAACAGGAACGGCAACTCCACGGCGTCGTACCAGGCCAGATCCACATCCAGGGCATCTCCGACGGTCAGCTCCGCGTCCTCGTCCCCCAGGTCGGCGCGGTCCACCGCCTCCACGGCGGCCTCCACGAGCTCCGCGGCGCCCTCGAGGTCCACGTGCACGGCCGCGATGTCCTGCGTCGTCACGGCCGGGTCGCTGATCCGCACCACGGCGGTGTCCAGGTCCGGGCGCACCGTGATCCGCTCGTCGGGCAGGTCCACGCTCACCACCACCCGGCGGTGCGGGTGCTTGGCGTGCGCCGCGCCCGAGTCGAGCTCCCCGCCGAGCAGCCGGAGCGACGCCCGGGCCGCCTCGAGAAACGCGACGTGCTCGATCTCCTCGAGATCGCCCTCCGCATACGACTCCACCAGTGCCGGCGTGGCGGCGAAGGCGGTGCCACTACGCACCGGCATCGACCCGTCGGCGAGCAGGGTCTCGAGCATCGGCAGAGTGGCGGGGATGAACAAACGCATGGTGGGCCTTCCTGGCGGGCGGGGGTCGGTCTCGGGGCGCGCGCGGCGAGGTCAGGAGGCGATCCCGGAGAGCTCCTCCAGGGCGCTCGAGATGAGCTCACCGATCTCCTCGACGTCCGGCAGCGCCTGCCGATCGGAGGTGAAACCGCAGTACACAGTACCCAGGTAGCTGCTCATCGACACCGCCAGCGCCTGGCCGTCGAGCAGCGCCGGGACCGGGTAGACCTCCTTGAGCTGACCGTCGTCCCAGAACATCTCGTGCTGCGGGCCGGGCGCGTTGGTCACCACGAGATCGTAGGAATCCGACGGCAACATGATGGCCGCCCGCGAGCCGAGCGCATGCAGGGTCGGCGGCGCGAAACCCGACAGGCGGGCCAGCGACTTGGCGCCCACGGCCTCCCGCTGGTGCCGCTGCGTGGCCGTCTCGCGGGCGATCTGCGCCAGCCGCATCCGCGGGTTGGGCTCCCCCACCGGCATCGCGATGAGCGCCGACGCGATCTCGGCGGACATCACGTCCCCCTGCTCGTCGCCGGAGTCGCTCTCCGCGGTCACCGCCATGGGGACGATCACGCGCAGGATGTCCGCCGTGGTCAGCGGATGCCCCGACGACAGGATCCACGAGCGCAGGGCCCCGCACAGCACGGCCAGCACCACATCATTGACCTTGCAGCCGTGCTGCCGCGCGATCTCCCTCGCCACCGGCAGCGGGAACGAGGCAAGCCCCACCCGACTGCCGCGCGAGTGCTCGGTGCGGAACATCTCCGTCAGCCCGCCGCTGGAGCGCAGGATCGCGAAACTCGCGGCCCCGGCCAGACCGCGGGTCGTCCGCTCGATCGCCTTCACCATCCGCGTGGACCGGCGCACCAGCTCGAACGGGTCGGACACGATG
Organism: Dietzia aerolata; assembly: GCF_014144865.1. GTDB lineage: Bacteria > Actinomycetota > Actinomycetes > Mycobacteriales > Mycobacteriaceae > Dietzia > Dietzia aerolata. Next base: position 3,700 of record NZ_JAALDM010000072.1, read on the forward strand.
GTCATGAGCGCGTCCAGCACCAGCACCCCGTCCCCGGGGGACGGCATGGGCGTCCACGTGGCCACCTCGGCGTCCTCCGTCGAGGCCTGGTATTCGGCGGTGAGCACCTGCGCCAGGTCGATGGCGTTGGGGCCGCCGAGCAGCACGTGGTGGGTCTTGGTGAGAATCGCCAGCCGGCCGTCCTCGACGCCCTCGATGAGGTACAGCTCCCACAGGGGCCGGTCCGCCTCGAGCGGCCGGTCGACCAGCCGGGCCACCAGGTCCGCGAGCTGACGCATCCCACCGGGGGCGGGCAGCGCCGAGCGGCGGACGTGAAAACTCAGGTCGAACTCCGGATCATCCACCCAGACGGCCCGCGCGAGCCCGAACGGCACCTTCCGGATCCGCTGCCGGAACCTCGGCGCATCCGCCAGGCGGGCGTCGACGAACTCCATCACCCGGTCGATGTCCCAGGGCTGGTCGCGCGAGACCAGCGCCAGGGAACAGGAATGCCGGCTGCGGGAGCGCCCGGCGTCACCGAGCAGCAGGTCCGCATCCGTGGTCGCCAACCTGGTCGCCACGGCTCAGACCACCTCGTCCAGACCCAGCAGTCCGCGGATCTCCACGGCCGCCCGATCGAACACCTGGTAGAACACGCCGATCATGCCGGTCTGCACCGCGCCGAGGACGTTCTCGATCGCATCGTCGACCATGACGCACTCCCGCGGCTCCAGCTCGAGCCGCCGCGCCGCCTCCAGGAACGCCTCGGCGTCGGGCTTCTCCACGCCGATCACCCCGCTGAGCACCACGTGCTCGATCCCGTACGCACGCGCGTCCTCGCGGACACGATCCGCCCCCGACCCCTCCGGCTCATTACTGAGAACCGCGAGCCGGACGTCATTGGCCTTGGCACCTGTCAGGATGGTCCGCCAGTTCTCGCGGTCCTCATCCGTGCCGTCCAGCACCCCGAAGTAGTCGACAATCAGTCCTCGCATGAGAACAGCCTAGGCAACGAGTGGCCGCTGCGCAGTAAGGAGGGGAACCGCGCGGCACTTCCGGCCCGTCATAAGGGGTAGACGACGCTGGAGCGCCCGATTCCCGGGCGCCGGAGGGAGCTGCAGACATGACCGCGACGCAGGCGACACGGGCCGGGGCGGGGCGGCGTGCCGTCCCCGGGGGTCCAGGCACAACCCTGGGGGACGACGACGACACCACCATCCACCCCCTGCCCTCCACCGAGCCACTGCCCGGCGCGCAGCCCGCGCAGGTGCACCACGCACGCGCCCACCCGGGGCCGGCGCGCACTCCCCTGCCCGATGAGTCGGACGAGGTCCCCGTCCCGGCCCGCAGATCCGCCCACGCCCTG
>NZ_JAALDM010000073.1 GCF_014144865.1 Dietzia aerolata
CCGACCCGGATGCCGGGATCGCGCCGGAGGGACACGAGAACCTCTTCGTCCTGGTGCCGATCCCCGCCGACCCCGGATCGGGGCGCGGCGGGGTGAACGGGGCCGGTGACGCGACGATCGAGGTGGCCGCCGATCAAGCGATCGCGCAGATCGCCGACTGGACTGGCATCCCGGACCTCGCCGAGCGGATCGTCGTACGCCGCACCATCGCGCCGGCCGATCTCGAGGCGGATCTGGGCGCCTGGCGCGGTACCGCACTCGGCCCGGCGCACACCCTGGCGCAGAGCGCGTTCTTCCGCACCCGCAACGTCAGCAGGCACGTCGACGGGCTGTTCTACGCGGGCGCCTCGACCATTCCGGGGATCGGGCTGCCGATGTGCCTCATCAGTGCGGAGCTGGTGCTCAAGCACGTGCGCGGCGACACCGGCACCGCCCCGGTGGCCGAGCCGGGCGGAGGCACGGTGTTCAGCGGGTGATCGGGCTGGCGTACCTGGCTGTCCAGGCCCTCTCGTTCGCGGGGATCCTCGTGATCGACCACCGCTGGCGTCTCGCCGCATTCCGCGCCCCGGCCGCCACCGCGCTGGCCGTCACCGCCGCAGTGGCGTTGTTCCTGACCTGGGATGTACTCGGCGTGCGCAGCGGTGTGTTCTTCCGCGGCCGGACCGACTTCATGACCGGACTGCTCATCGCGCCGGAGATCCCTGTGGAAGAGGTGGTGTTCCTGGCGTTCCTGTCGTACCTGGCGCTGGTCTGTGCGACCGGGGTGACGGCCGCGGCCGAGCACCTCCGCGCACGGCGGACAGGGAACGACCCGGCCCGTACCGACGAAACGGGGGAGCACCCGTGACCGGTATCTACACGACCATCAACCTCACCATGTCGATCCCGGTGCTCGGCGCCGCGGCGATCGCCCTGGGGCGACTGCGCGGGGCCGAGCGACGGCGGTGGTTGCTCGGCGTCGGCGGCTCGCTGGTGGTGCTGCTCGTCCTCACCGCGATCTTCGACAACCTCATGATCGCCGCCGGTCTCGTGGCCTACGACGACGCCCTCACCAGCGGCCTACGCCTCGGGCTGGCACCGATCGAGGACTTCTCGTACGCGGTCGCCGCCGCCGTGTTCGTACCCTCGGTGTGGTCCGTACTCACGGCGCGGGCGCCGGCGGCCGTGGCCGACGGACATGCTTCTCCGCAAGAGCCCGGGACAGGCGTTCCTGCCAACGTTCGGAAAAGTGTTCCGGATACGCCGGCGCCGCCCGCACTGCTCACCACGCTGTTCTGGTCATCGCGTCCGGTGTCGTGGGTCAACACCGCCGCCCCGTTCGCTCTGGCCTACTTCCTGGCCACCGGCGGATTCGACCTCGTGGGGGTGATCGGCACGGTCTTCTTCCTGGTGCCGTACAACCTCGCGATGTACGGGATCAACGACGTCTTCGACTACGAGTCCGACCTGCGCAATCCGCGTAAGGGCGGGGTCGAGGGCGCCGTGCTCGACCGGTCGCGCCACACGGCGACGCTCGTGGCCTCGGCCGTAACGACGGTGCCGTTTCTGGCCTACCTGGTCCTGGTGGGTTCCGCGGAATCGTCGGTATGGCTGGCCGCCAGCATGTTCGCCGTGATCGCCTACAGCGCCAAGGGGCTGCGGTTCAAGGAAGTCCCGTTCCTGGACTCGGTCACCTCCGCATTCCACTTCGTCTCCCCGGCGATCATCGGGTGGACGATCGCCGGGGCCGAACTCACCGCAGGGGTGTCGGCGTGCCTGGTCGCGTTCATGCTCTGGGGCGCGGCGTCCCAGGCGTTCGGGGCCGTGCAGGATGTGCGTTTCGACCGCGAGGCCGACCTCAGGTCGGTCGCGACCGTGCTCGGGGCGCGGAGCACCGTCTGGTTCGCGCTCGCCTGTTACGTCGCCGCCGTACTGGTGTTGCTGATCTGCGCGCCGTGGCCCGCGTCGGGTGCGGCGTTCGCGATCCTGCCGTACCTGGCGACGGTCGCCGCCTACCTCCGGGTCGACGATGCGACCGCCGAGGTGACCCATGAGGGCTGGAAGCGCTTCCTCGTGCTCAACATGCTGGCCGGCTTCTGCGTGACCCAGCTCGTCCTCTGGTCGGTTCTCGTCTGGGCCTGACCGCCGCCTCGCCGTCCGAGCCTTCCGCGGCCGTGCCCGTCACGTCCGTCAGCGGCGGGCGCGCTCACGTCTCTCAGCCGCGGGCGCGCTCCAGCCACCGCTGCGAGGGTGGGCTCGTGCGCCAGTTGCGGAAGATCGTCCGGAACGCGCGGGAGAACCGTCTCCGCATGGCGGCCGGGTCGTCGAAGGGGCGCGCGGAGATCCCGACGCTCAGCGAGCGGTCCACGACCACGCGGTCGGCGGCGCTGAACTGGAACGACAGGTCGATGTCGTCGTGGAGTTCGGGGTCAGTCCGGTCGACACCATCGCGCGCCCGATCCCACGCACTGCGGCGCATCGCCAGGTTGGAACCGAACAGCACCGGGTGGGCCATCGCCGCGCCGACCGACAGGAAGAAGGCGTCCATGTAGAGCACCCGGGCCGCCGCAGCGCGCCATCCTTCGAGCCCGATGAACTCGCCGGGCCCGGAGAGCGCCGAAAGCTCCGCGTCCGTCTCGAAGGCCGTCTCGATCCGAGCGAGCCAGTCGGGGCCGGGGCGAGAGTCCGCGTCGAGCCGGGCGATCACATCGCCGGTTGCCGAGTCGTAGCCGGCCGCCGCCGCAGCCGGGATGCCCCTGACGGGTTCCTCGATCACCCGCGCGCCCGCGGCGAGGGCGACGGCCGCGCTGTCGTCGGAGCAACCGTTGTCGACCACGACGATCTCGTCGGCCGGGCGCGACTGTCCGAGCAGTGCGGCGAGGCATCCGCGGAGTTCATCGGCGTCGTTCAGGACGGGAACGACCACGGAAATGCGCATGCGAGCATTCTGCCACCCCCGACGGCGAGCAGCCGCCGCTCAGATCGGGGTAGGCCACCATTGACCAGCCGATTTGTGTGCCCTCAAAGCCTGTGTGTAATCTGCTAAAGGCTTACGCACCGAGCCGAGGACGGACAGTCCGAGACTCGATGTGGCCCGCCCCCTTAGCTCAGTCGGCAGAGCGTTTCCATGGTAAGGAAAAGGTCGTCGGTTCGATTCCGACAGGGGGCTCGCACTGTGCGGGCGGCGCGATCGTCCGGCTAGCAGAGCATGCCGGTGTAGCTCAGCTGGTTAGAGCGCACGACTCATAATCGTGAGGTCGGGGGATCGAGTCCCCCCACCGGTACCCACATACGAAGGCCGTCCACGAGTCCGTGGGCGGCCTTCGTCGTCGCAGCGCGACAGGCGTGCTCTCTCCGCCGCTCGGGTAGCGTCCCCGGGTGTGAGCACAGAATCAACCCACGGCAGCCCGCCCGACGGTTCCGCAGTGGAAATCGGTGGCGATGTCGTCGTCGTCGTCGGGGATCCCGTCACGGTCACCGACGCGGTGGTTGCGCGCTTCGCCGAGGCGGTCTCCGCACCGCCGGGGCAGCTTCCGGCGACCCTCGCCGCCGCGCTGACCGCCCCGGTCCAGCGCGCCGTGATGGAACACCCAGCGCTGCGGATCGACCTCTCGCGCACCCTCCACACCGCGCAATCCAGCGAGCACCACCGGCCGATCCGGGTCGGCGACGTTCTCACCGCCACCGCGACGGTCACCGGCGTGCGGTCGGCGCGCGGCGGGCGGATGATCGGCTTCGACACCGTCCTGCGTGACGCCCGGGGCGCGGTCGTCCAGACCCTGACCAGTGCACTGCTCACCGCGGAGGTGGAGGGATGACGACGCCGCACGACCCGACGACGACATCGCCCGTCGCCCCGTCCATCGGCGACGCATTGCCTTCCCGCGACGTCGAGATCACCCGTGCCGACCTCCGCCGCTACGCCGAGGCCTCGGGCGACCACAATCCCATCCACCTCGAGGACGGGGCGGCACAGGCGCTCGGTCTGCCCGGCGTGGTGGCGCACGGGATGCTCACCTCCGCGCTGGCGATCGGGGTCGTGGCCGGGTGGGCAGGTGGAGCGGACCGCGTCCTGGCAACATCGATCCGATTTGCCGGGCCCGTGGTTGTGCCGGCCGATGAGCCCGCGGTGCTGCAGGTGTCCGGCGCGGTGCGCAGAGTGGCCGAGGATGGAGCGAGCGCCGACGTCGCGCTGACCGTGATGTGTGGCGGCGCGAAGGTGTTCGGCAAGGCCATCGTCACGATCGCGACGGGGGTGTGATTTCGGCGGACGGCGGCCTCTGTCGTACAGTGGGACGCCCGACCGAACGCGGTCGCGGACCACGCTGCCCAAGGCAGTAGCCGACACTGTAGAGTCGAGGCGTTCGTGCGGACCGCAGACGCGGAAGGCACGGGTGGCCGGGAGACCGGCCGAAGGGGCGTAGCTCAATTGGCAGAGCAGCGGTCTCCAAAACCGCAGGTTGCAGGTTCAAGTCCTGTCGCCCCTGCACTTCCCCGCAAGCCAGACGACCCGGAGGTAGGCGCGTGAGCAAGGATCGCGACGACGACGTCGATACCAGCGGCGCCCGCGACTCCGATGCCGCCGTCCCCACCGGCAAGGCCGGCCGCGGCGACACGACCGTCACGAGCCGCGTCCGGACCGATGCGGACAAGTCGGAGGACACGCGGGCGTCCCGCGCCAATCCGTTCCAGTACATCGCGCAGGTGGCCGAGGAACTGCGAAAGGTCATCTGGCCCACGCGCAATCAGATGGTCACCTACACCATCGTGGTGTTCCTGTTCCTCATCTTCATGACGGCGCTGGTCTCCGGCGTCGACTTCGGTGCGGGCAAGCTCGTCGAGCTCGTCTTCGACCGCTGACGACCCGCTGCACCAGGTCCGGGGCGAGAACCGGACCGACGAAACTCGAGAGGACCGCATTTCCGTGAGCGACATCGACCAGAGCCCTGAGGCCGACGGCGTCGAGGAGACCCCCGCTGCCGCCGAGCAGGCCGAGATCGAGGCCGACGCGGTGCTCGGTGACACGGGTGCGGATCCGTCGGACGCCGAGGTCCCCCCGGCTGCCGACGACGAGACCGCCGATGGCGAGGAGATCGGCGAGGAGATCGTCGACGGCGACGAGGCTGACCTCGAGGGCGGCGACGAGGCCGAGGCGGAGGCTCCCGCCGAGCCGGCCGCGCCGACCATCGACCCGATCATCGCCTTCAAGCGCCAGCTGCGGAAGCTGCCCGGTGACTGGTTCGTCATCCACTCCTACGCCGGGTACGAGAACAAGGTGAAGGCCAACCTCGAGACTCGCGCTGTCACCCTCGGCGCCGAGGACAAGATCTTCCAGGTCGAGGTCCCGATCGAGGAGTACACCGAGGTCAAGAACGGTCAGAAGAAGACCGCCAACCGCAAGGTCCTGCCCGGCTACGTGCTGGTGCGCATGGAACTCGATGACGAGTCATGGGGCGTCGTGCGCAACACCCCCGGCGTGACCGGCTTCGTCAGCGCGACCGGTGGTGCCACGGGCGCCCCGACCCCGCTGTCGCTGAGCGACGTCGCCAAGTTCCTGGCCCCCAAGCCGGAGAAGAAGGCCGCGGCCGGCGCCGCCGAGGGCGAGGGCGGCCTGGTCGCACCGGCCATCGAGGTCGAGTTCGAGGTCGGCGAGTCCGTCACCGTCATGGACGGTCCGTTCGCCACCCTCCCCGCGAGCATCTCCGAGGTCGACCCGGCCGCGCAGAAGCTCAAGGTGCTGGTGTCGATCTTCGGACGCGAGACCCCGGTCGAGCTCGGTTTCAACCAGGTCGAGAAGATCGACTGACACCCACGAGCTTGTCGGCGAACCCGCCCCGCGCAGCACGCGCCGGGCGGGTTCGCTGTTTCCGGCGCCGGGCGTCGATTGGGTGTTGGGGCCTGATTGGACGTAGACTCTCTCAGGTTGCGCCTGTATTCCCGCATGTCCGCCAGGTGGCTGGGTGTCGCGGGGAGGCGCACACGACAGTCGGTCACCCGCGTGTACAGCGCGGCGCCGAGATCCAGTCGAAGAATCAGGAAGACGATGCCTCCGAAGAAGAAGAAGGTCTCAGGGCTCATCAAGCTCCAGATCCAGGCCGGCGCAGCCAACCCGGCCCCGCCGGTCGGCCCGGCTCTGGGTGCCCATGGTGTCAACATCATGGAGTTCTGCAAGGCCTACAACGCAGCAACCGAGAACCAGCGCGGGAACGTCGTGCCGGTCGAGATCACGGTCTACGAGGACCGGTCGTTCGACTTCAAGCTCAAGACGCCCCCGGCCGCCAAGCTCCTGCTCAAGGCCGCCGGCCTGCAGAAGGGTTCCGGCACCCCGCACTCCGAGAAGGTCGGCAAGGTCACCATGGACCAGGTCCGCGAGATCGCGCAGACCAAGATGGAGGACCTCAACGCCAACGACGTCGACGCAGCCGCGAAGATCGTCGCCGGTACCGCCCGCTCCATGGGCATCACGGTCAGCTGACCTCTCTCCCCGTAAGCACCTGTGGAAGGGCAGCTCAGGCCCGCACCACACCCAACCGTCGCGCGTGTTGACGCGGCAGGAATGGAACTGACATGAGCAAGAGCAGCAAGGCCTACAAGGCCGCAGCTGAAAAGGTCGACCGCACCAAGCTGTACTCGCCTCTGGAAGCCCTGGCCCTGGCCAAGGAGACCTCCTCGAAGAACACGGATGACACCGTCGAGGTGGCCATGCGACTTGGCGTCGATTCCCGTAAGGCGGACCAGATGGTCCGCGGTACCGTGAACCTTCCGAACGGTACCGGTAAGACCGCCCGCGTCATCGTCTTCGCCGCGGGCGAGAAGGCGACCGAGGCCGAGGCCGCCGGCGCCGACGCCGTGGGCTCCGAGGACCTCATCGAGAAGATCCAGGGCGGCTGGCTCGACTTCGACGCCGCGATCGCCACCCCGGACCAGATGGCCAAGGTCGGCCGTGTGGCCCGCGTGCTCGGCCCGCGTGGTCTCATGCCCAACCCGAAGACCGGCACGGTGACCATGGACGTCACCAAGGCCGTGTCCGACATCAAGGGCGGCAAGGTCACCTTCCGCACCGACAAGGCCAACAACCTGCACTTCATCGTGGGCAAGGCGTCCTTCAGCGCCGAGCAGCTCACGGAGAACTACCAGGCCGCGATCGACGAGATCATGCGCCTCAAGCCGTCCTCCTCGAAGGGCCGCTACCTGCAGAAGATCACCTTCTCGGCCACGACCGGCCCCGGCATCCCGGTCGACACCTCCGCGGTGTCCAAGCTGCTTGAGGGCGGTGCCGACGCCGAGTGAGCTGACTTTCCGAGGTAGCTCCCCAGCAGGGGAGAGGGCCCCGCGACCGGATTCCCGGCGCGGGGCCCTCCCGTATTTCCGCCCGCCCTCCCGGTCCGCCCAGCCCCGCCCGCCCGCCGTGCCCTGCCAGCTGAGCTCGCCCGCCCACCCGCGCCCACCGACCCGCCCACCAGCCCACCCGCGACCCGCCCACCGGCGTTGAGTCGTTGCGTTCAGCGTTTGCGCAGGGCGGTTCGCGGGGAGGGCTGCCGCAGCGACTCCTGGCCCCGTTTTCCGGGTGTTGGCTTGTGTGATCTGGAGCACCCACGCGGACGTACCCTGGGGTATGGTTTCGCCAACAGGTGACGAGGGGGCGGATGCATGGCAGGTCGGGTGGGCACGGCGGTACGTTCCGCCGGTGACTTCTACGCGCTGTCCGCCGACGCCCTGACCGGGCTCGTCACGGGCCCCTGGCGGTGGCAGGAGTTCGTGGACCAGTACTGGTTCATCGCCCGCGTCTCGCTCGTCCCGACGGTGCTCATGGTGCTGCCGTTCACGGTGCTGGTGGTGTTCACCCTCAACTCGCTCCTCGGGGAGATCGGCGCCAGCGACATGGCGGGCGCCGGCGCCGGCCTGGGGGCGGTCACGCAGATCGGTCCGCTGGTCACCGTGCTCGTGGTGGCCGGCACGG
>NZ_JAALDM010000074.1 GCF_014144865.1 Dietzia aerolata
ACGCCGCCGCCTGAGCCGTCAGGCTCCCGCGGCCGCCCATCGCCGGCGCCTCGACCGCCAGGCCCCGCCGACCCAGGTCCGCCCGCCGCCTCTGCTCAACGAGAAAAGCCTTCCGCACACCCCTACTCGGGCGATGTGTGCGGAAGGCTCTTGACGATGAAGTTGGGGCCGGACTAGCGGGCGCGGCGGGCCAGGCGCTCGGTGTCCGAGATGATGACGCTCTTGCCCTCGAGGCGGAGCCAGCCGCGGTGCGCGAACTCGGCCAGCGCCTTGTTCACGGTCTCGCGCGAGGCGCCGACCAGCTGGGCGATCTCCTCCTGCGTGAGGTCGTGCGTCACGCGGATGTTGCCGCCCTCCTGGGTGCCGAAGCGCTGCGCCAGCTGGAGCAGGGCCTTGGCGACGCGGCCGGGCACGTCGGTGAAGATCAGGTCCGCGAGGTTGTTGTTGGTACGACGCAGACGACGCGCGAGCACGCGTAGCAGCTGATCGGAGATCTCGGGACGCTCGGCGATCCAGCGTTTGAGGGCCTGGCGGTCCATGGACTGCACGGTCACGTCGGTCACGCACACGGCGGACGAGGTTCGCGGACCCGGGTCGAAGATGGAGAGCTCGCCGAACATGTCCGACGGGCCGAGGATCGACAGCAGGTTCTCGCGACCATCCGGTGCCTTGCGGGAGAGCTTCACCTTGCCGGAGGTGACGATGTACAGGCTGTCGCCCTGCTCGCCCTCGCGGATGATCACGTCACCCTTCGAGTACTCCTCGCGGGTCAGGTCATCGCGCAGTGCGGAGACTGCCGAGGGTTCAACACCCTGGAAAATACCTGCCCGGGTGAGGACGTCATCGGCAGACTGGTCCGTGCGGCGATCGATCGTCACAGTCTGTGACCCTCCGTTCGGGCGCAGACATGCTTGTCAGCGCCATGGCGTGCGTGTGGCGAAAGCCACTGTAGTCGTTCAAGCGCCGTAGGTGTGATCAACGCGCGGTCCGGCCGTGGGAGTCAAGCCTCAATCTTCTCCGGCTCGGCCAGGATGGCGGACTCGAATCGGTCCATGAGGAGCGCGAAACCGGCCAGGAGGACCGGGACCAGTACGACGAGGATTCCCTGCATGTCGACGATTAAACACCCCCGGGAGTCACCTCCGCTGCAACGGTGCGCCGAATCACAGACGGAGCGTCTGCCCGCCGGGCGGCTGACTAACCGTAATGTGGACATATGCCCGACCCCTCGCCAGCTTCACCGAAGCGCCATGGAAGACGCAGAAAGGGGGCGGCCGCGAGGGGAGTGGAAACCGACCTCGGCCGCACCCGCCGCGCCCGCCGCATGCTCCGCACCCTGGAGACCGCGTTCCCGCACGTGTACTGCGAGCTCGACTTCACCGACCCGCTGGAGCTGAGCGTCGCGACGATCCTGTCCGCCCAGTGCACCGACAAGCGGGTCAACGAGGTCACGCCGGCGCTGTTCAAGCGCTACCGCACGGCCGCCGACTACGCGGGCTCGGACCGCGAGGAACTCGAATCCCTCATCCGCTCCACGGGCTTCTACCGCAACAAGGCGCGGAGCATCCAGGGCCTCGGAGCGGCCCTGGTGGAGAAGTACGACGGCGAGGTGCCGCCACGACTCGAGGACCTGGTCACTCTCCCGGGATTCGGCCGGAAGACCGCGAATGTGGTCCTGGGCAATGCGTTCGGGATCCCCGGCCTGCCGGTCGACACGCACTTCATCCGGCTGGTGAACCGCTGGAAGTGGACCGAGGCCACGGACGCGGTCCGCATCGAGCGGGAGGTGTCGCGGATGCTGCCCAAGGCCAGCTGGACCGACGCGAGCCACCGCATCATCTTCCACGGCCGCCGGGTCTGCCACGCGCGGACCGCCGCCTGCGGGGCGTGCGTGCTCGCCGATGACTGCCCGTCCGCCGGCGAGGCCGGCCCGCTCGATCCGGTG
>NZ_JAALDM010000006.1 GCF_014144865.1 Dietzia aerolata
GCGAGCTCGAGCGCGAACGGCTCGCGGCGGCCTCCGCGCCCGACGCCAGCGCCGCTCCCCGCGACGGTTCCGTGGAGCCCGAGCCCGTAGCCAGCCCCGAGCCCGCAGCCAGCCCTGAGCTTCCAGATGCCCCGGACACTCCCGACGCCACGAAGGACACCGCTAAAGAATGACCGTCGCCAAGTCGATCCTGCTGTTCGGCCTGGCTGCGCTACTGGAGATCGGCGGCGCCTGGCTGGTCTGGCAGGGCGTCCGTGAGCATCGTGGCTGGATCTGGATGGGTTTTGGCGTCGCTGCGCTCGGTGCCTACGGTTTCGTGGCCACGCTCCAGCCGGACGCTAACTTCGGCCGCATCCTCGCGGCCTACGGCGGAGTCTTCGTCGCCGGCTCCCTGGTCTGGGCGATGGCGATGGACGGCTTCCGCCCGGACCGTTGGGACATCGCCGGCGCGCTCCTGTGCCTGGTCGGTGTGGGCGTGATCATGTACGCCCCGCGCTAGCTGCCCCGCCGGACCGGACGTCGTGGTGTCCTCGGGACCTTCGCTCAACTCAATTACGCGCCACTGCATCGTGCAGTGCCACGATTTCGTTCGGGTCGCCGCCGCCCACGAGGAAGTCAACGGGCGATAGTCCGTCTAGCTCGTCATTCGGGCGCGTCATGAAGTTGCCCAGCGACACGGCGTCCATCTCCGCAGAGGACAGAGCCTCAACGATGCCAGCCATTCCTGGTAAGGCATTGCCTTCATGGAACTGCCACGACGGGAAGCGTGGCCGACCGTCCCATTGCACTGCCAGGAGTTGGCAGCTGCTCACCTGCCGGGAAACGACAGTCGTATCCCTTCTCAGGAGCTTGGTGGCCTCATCGAGGTTGAGTGTGTCCAGCAGAAATTGAGCGGCCCCTGCTACGGCGACTTCTGCCCGTAATGCGTCCTCGGCCTCCGGCCGCCAGTCGTCCACGATCGACGGATCGCTCAGCCCCGCGTGATCGCGCAGATAGTTCAGATCGGGTGGGCTGACTGGAACGGTTCTCGAGGAGATGGACCTCATCATTTGTGATCGGACGTTGGCAGTCAGGCCTTCTGCATCGTCCAGCGACAGGTCCAGATCGTTGAACTGCTCGGCCATCATGCGCTTTTCGATTGCATACCTATGCTAACCGCGTGCAAACCAGTGCGCAGTGCAAGTGTGGATGGCGGATTCGGGTCATGAATGCCCCGCGCTAGCTACGAGCTACGAACCAAGCCCTTCCGCCACGTCTTCAAACGGGACCTGGGCTTCTTCGCGGGCCTTCACCGCAGCTCTGATGTCGACCTGGACTTCCAACAACGCGCCCCCGGTGTCTGCGGCGATATTCTGAACTCGGAAGGATCCCTCGGGAGGTGGAAACGATGAACTCGTACGCGAATGAGCGCTCCAAGGCTCAATACGGATTCGTCAAGCTGATGACCTCCGACATGAGGCGAGCTGAGCGGCCGGCGCAGTACTCGTCCAAGCCAGCAGTGGTGTGCCTCGATACCGACCTGTGGATGGACGTCATGGCCGATGTCGCTCGCGAAGGTGCGGAGTTGATCGGGATCGCTACCACGGGGTTGGCTGAGAACGAGATGATGTTCCGTCTTCTCAACTGCTCCACTGGAGTCATCCGACATCTTCCGGGCGATGTCGAACGAGTCCCGGTTCACCCGAATTCACAGGTGAAGATGGTGCTGACGTTGATCGACCAGGCAATCGCCACAGGTCGTTCTGTCACGGTCGAGCCGGCAGACGAGCACGATGCAATTGACTCGCTGGATGTCGAAAGCGTGGAGTTCGCCCGTCTCTAGGCGGACTCCCCACCGTCTTAGCCCTCCCGCGCTCTCTCGTAGAACGCCACCGCCGCGGCCGTCGCCACGTTGAGTGAGTCGGTTCCGTCCGTCATCGGGATCGCGGCCCTCACGCTGCAGGCGCGCATCGCATGCTCGGTGAGCCCCGGCCCCTCGGCACCCAACACAAAGGCGACCTTCTCCGCGTCCACGGCCCGGGCCAACGACGTATCGGCCGACGGCGTCAGCGCAATAGTCCGGAACCCCTGCTCGTGCAGATCGTCGAGCGAACGCTGCCATGTGGTGGGCGTGCCGGAAAGGTGCGCGAACGGCAGCCGCAGCACGTGCCCCATCGACACCCGCACCACGCGTCGATACATCGGATCCCCGGCCGCGGCACCAAACAGGACGCCATCCACGCCGAGCGCGGCGCAGTTCCGGAAGATCGCGCCCAGATTCTCGGGATCATTGACGCCCTCCAACACCACCAGCGTGCGCGCGCCGTCCACCACGGACTCGACGCTCAGCGGCTCGGGGCGATTGGCGGCGGCCAGGATGTCGCGGCTGGACTTGAACCCGATCACCTCACTGATCAGGTCCTTTGACGCCCGCAGGTACACGGCGTCGCCGGCACGCTCGTCGGCGTCCCAGCCCTCGGCCGTCGCCTCACGCCGGAGCTGCTCGAGCCGCATGTCGGTGCCCAGCATGACGTGAGGCGTGAACCGCGAGAGCAGCATCCGCCCCACCACGTAGGTGCCCTCGGCAATCACCAGGCCACGCCCACCGGGCAGGTCGGGCCGCTTGTCGGACTTGTTGAGATCCCGCAGGTCGTCGAGAAGCGGATCGGCGGGGTCGGTGACGTCGACGACTCGCATCTCAGTCACACCGCACCCGCCTCACCACGGCCCGATCAGGACAGCGCGTCGGTGATCGGCCCGATGCCGAAGAACACCACGAACGCGGCGGCGACGATCCACAGGATCGGGTGCACGGTTTTCGCCTTGCCGGTGGCGGTGGCCATCACGACCCACGCGATGAACCCGATCCCGATGCCGTTGGCGATCGAGTACGTGAACGGCATCGCGACGATCGTCAGGAACGCAGGCAGCGCCACGGAGAAGTCGGTGAGATCGATCTGCTTGATCTGCGAGATCATTAGCGCGCCCACGATCACCAGCGCGGGCGCGGCGGCCTCGACCGGCACAACTTCGTACAGCGGGGTGAAGAACATCGCGATCAGGAACAGGCCGCCCGTGACGATGTTGGCCAGGCCGGTGCGGGCACCTTCGGCGATACCCGAGGCGGACTCAAGGAAAACCGTGTTCGACGACGACGAGGTCAGACCGCCGGCGACTGCACCGAATCCCTCGACGACCAGCGCGGCCTTCATGTTGGGCAGGTTGCCCTTGTCGTCCATGAGCTCGGCTTCCTTGCCGAGGCCGGTGAAGGTGCCCATGGCGTCAAAGAAGTTGGCGAGCAGCAGGGTGAACACGAACAGGCCTGCGGCCAGTGGTCCGATGCGGGTAAAGGCTCCGAGCAGGTCCACCTGGCCGATCAGCGACAGGTTGGGCAGGCCGCCCAGGGAGTCGGGGATGGCGGGGATCGCGAGGCTCCAGCCGGTGGGGTTGGGCTCTCCATCGACGAAGGACGGGCCGGCGTTGGCGATGGCCTCGACGATCACGGCGATGATCGCGGTCGCGACGATGCCGATGAACAGGCCACCGCGGACCCGGCGGGCCACGAGGATGCCGCACAGCAGCAGGCCGATCACAAACACGAACGTGGGCCACGAGGCGATCGAGCCGTTGATGCCCAGGCCCACTGGGACGGTGGTGCCGGCGGCGTCGGGAATGCGGCGGACGAAGCCGGAGTCGACGAACCCGACCATGGCGATGAACAGGCCGATGCCCACCGCGATGGCGGCCTTGAGCGCCGGCGGGACCGCATTGAAGACGGCGGTGCGGAACCCGGTGATCGCCAGGATCACGATGATGACGCCCTCGATCACCACCAGGCCCATGGCCTCGGCCCAGGTGACCTGCTGCGCGATGGTGACGGCGACCAGCGAGTTGATGCCGAGGCCGGTCGCGAATGCGAACGGGTATCGGGCGATCGCGCCGAAGGCGATGGTCATGACGCCGGCAGTGAACGCGGTGACGGCGGCGATCTCGGCGATCGAGAGCTGGTTGCCGTTGACGTCGGTGCCCGAGCCGAGAATCAGCGGGTTGAGGACGACGATGTAGGCCATCGCGAAGAAGCTGACGAGTCCGCCGCGAACCTCGTTCGAGACCGTCGAGCCGCGCTCGGAGATCTTGAAATAGCGGTCGAGTGCGCTGCTCTGCGCGGAGGGCTTGGGATCAGCCCCGGTGCTCTGCGACATCTGGACGGCCTTCCAGGCGAACGGGTTGAGGAACCGTCATAGAGTAACCGGCCCGGTGCCTGCGGTAGCGTCGCGGGCATGAATGACGACTCAGTGAAGCCACAGGCGCACCACGTGCCTCATGAGCCTCACGATCAGTCGTCCTCCGAGGGCCCCTTGGCCGGCGACACCACCCCCGCCTACGACGCCACTCCCGAGCCCGACGACGACCCCACCGACGCCAGCCCCTCCCCCGAGTCCGAAGCAACCTACGAGGCCAGCTCCTCCCCCGAGGCCGAGACCGCACTGGCCACCGCCGAGGCACCGCCGATCCCGTCGTACCTTCTGGACCCGCGCCCGCCGGTGATCATCGGCACGGTCGCGTGGACGCTCGCGCTCCTGGCGCACATGCTGTTCTTCGACGGCGACATGCGCACCGTCATCCTCTGCGGCGTCGGCGTGGGCGTGGGCGCGTTCGGCACCGCGATCTACGCACTCCAGCGGCGGGCCGTACTCCGCGGCGCGAAGGGCGCGCAAGTCGGCCTGGACTTCGACGTCCGGGAATAGCTCGCCCGCGACAGTCGCGCCTGTCTCTGACAGCCAACGGCAGGTCACCCGGAAATCTGCCACTTCCCAACCATTGACGCGACCATCGTCGAAGCGCATAGTTAAGCCATTCACTAATTAAGGAGGCGACTAAATGGCCAGGGCCGACGATCCGTTGTCGCGCGTGTTCCAGGCACTCGCCGACCCCGTCCGGCGGGGCATCCTCGAGCGATTGAGCACGGGCCCGGCGACAGTGGGCCAGGTGGCCGAACCATTCGACATCAGCGCACCGGCGATCTCGCAGCACCTGAAGATCCTCGAGTCGGCCGGACTCGTCGAGCGCAGCACGCACGCCCAGTGGCGGATCTGCTCGCTCCGACCCGAACCCCTGGACGAGGCCACGGCCTGGGTTGAGCGCAATCGCGCGCTCTGGCAGAACCGCTTCGACCGACTCGACGAGGTTCTCGCCGGACTCCAGCGCGACCAGGACCGCTGACCACCACACCCGTTCGCTACCAGGACGGCAAGGCACGATACTTCCGAGAGAAGGAGCCATCATGTCCGCACCGCAGTTCACCATCAACCGCACCTTCGACGCGCCTCGCGAACTCGTCTGGCACGCCTGGACCGACCCCACCACCGCCGCCAAGTGGTGGCACCCGCACCAGGTCGTGGTGCCCGAGGAGTCCGTCGAGATCGACCTCAAGGTGGGCGGCCGATACGCCTACCTGATGATCGACCCCACCGGCGGCCGCTGGCCCACCGCCGGCGAGTACCTGGAGATCGACGAGCCCAGCCGGCTGCGCTTCACGTGGGGATCACCGGATGACGCCGCCGACGACATGCCCGTGATCACCGTCGACCTGGCCGAAACCGCGGACGGCAAGACCGACATGACCTTCCACCTGCTCGGTCTCAACGCCGATCCGGAGGCGGAGCATGGCGTGTTCGGCGGCTGGACCGAGGCGTTCGAGGTGCTCGACGAACTGTTCGCCGCGCGCTCGGTGACCCGGGGCTAAGCCTCAGGCGTCAGGGGTGGCGTCGGATTCGGAATCAGCCGCAGACTCTGCCTCGGCCTGAGCCGGCTCCGGCGCCGCTTCTGCGTCTGCGGTCTCCGGGGTAGAGGCTGTGGCGGCAGCCTCAGCCTGCTCGGGCTTCGCAGCCTCGGCGGCCTCGGCCTCGCTCTTCTCCGCAGCCTCGGCCTCTTCGCGCGCCTTGGCCGCGGCCCGGAGCTGCTGCGGCAGGACGATCACGTCCACCGCGGCGTCGTCGAAGGCCTCGGGAGTAGCCGGCCCTGTGTCCTTGGGCCGCTCCACCGCACTGTGCGCGCCGCACCCGTACTGCATGTGCACCACCTGGCCATCGGCCGAGAACTCGTTGGCGCACACCCCGAACACGCGGCTGAGCAGCCCGTCCATCGGGAGCAGGAAACCGCAACTGAAGCACTGGTTCTTGGCGGCGCGCGCCACCTCGGAGTCGGGTCCGCGCTCGGCCATCCACCGCTCCGCGGCCATGGCCCGGCCCTCAGGACTCAAGTGTTGCTCGCGGCCCAGGCCAATGGGACCGGTCAGCTCGTCGAGGCGATCATCCCCGGTGAGGGTGTGACCGGGGACGAGCCTGGGGTCGTCGTCGTCGGGCGGTAAAAGGTCTCCCGCACCCAGGTCCCCGGCGCGTACCCGCTGATCCCACGGCACCCACTCGGGCGCGACCAGCGCCTCATCCCCCGGCAGCAGCGCGATCTCATCCACGGTGAGCTCACCGCCGGGCACCAACGCCAGCACACACGCCCAGTACCACCCGCGGTACCCGGGCAGATCGGCGGCAAAACGATGGGTGGTGGTGAAGTCCGCCTCCACCACGGTCCCGAGGTGCTCCCCCACGCCGTGGCCTGCGAACTCGTCCACCGCGGCCAGCGCCACATCGGCGCCGGAGGCCAGTCGCTCGCGCAGCGCGTCGTCAAACACGACGCCCGCCTCCTGATCCGTGCCTACCTCGGTGTTCATCTATCCCATTATGCGCAGGCACCTCGCCGGAGTCACTTTCGGCCCGCCGCG
>NZ_JAALDM010000075.1 GCF_014144865.1 Dietzia aerolata
GCCTGCTCGCCGTCGCCGCGGAGCTGGGCGTGCTGGTCACGGTGTCCAGCGCGCTGGACTCGGCGGTGGGGGTGTCGGCGGGTGTCGCCGCCGCGGCCGCCCTACCGGGGCGCGGCCTGCCGGGGCACGGGGAAATTTTTGACGACGACGACGTCGCCAACCCCACCGCCGGTGACGCAGCTGCACACTCCACGAACCCCGCGGCTGACCCCACCGTGATTCCCGCCGCCGGGCTGGGCACCGGCGGCTTCTTCCATGAGGACGTTGTCGAGACGGGCGCCCTGACTCTGGTGGACGGTCATCTGCCGGTCTGCTCGGTGGTGCCGGATCCGGCCCGGCTGGCGGGACTGCGCGCGGCTCCGGACAGGCGCGACTGGTGGCTGGACCGGATCCGCCGCTGCCACGCTCAGCTCTGACCCGCGCTGCACCAGCACCGCACTGACCTGCACTAGCCCACGCTGCACCAGCACCTGCGTGGTGCCGTCCACGAGCGACTACTTCATCGGTCGCGGGAGCTCCCGTGTTCTCGGGGCGTACCCCCACTGGCTTCGGCCGAGTCGGGAGGGCGGCAGGAGCGATTCGAAGTCGGGCAGCCCGTCATCTGCCATGACCTCATCCTCGATCGACACGCTCACCACCCGGCCGAGCAGCATCGCGCTGGTTCCGAGATCGATGATGTCGTGACATACGCATTCGAACGAGATTGGTGCTTCGGCCACGCGCGGTGCGGCCACCACGTCGGATGCCGCAGCGGTGAGGCCCACCTCCGCGAACTCATTCGATTCCGGGCTGAACGGTGCGGAGGTGGCGTTCATGACCTCCATCAGGGACTCGGTGCCGATATTGACGACGAACTCCCCGGTGGCCTCGACATTGCGCCAGGTGTCCTTGTGGCCGATCGAGGTGACCGACAGGATCGCGGGGTCGGTGCAGGCGATGGTGAAGAAAGAGTACGGGGCCAGGTTCGGCGTTCCGTCGGACGATACTGTGGAGACCCATGCGATCGGCCGAGGAGTTATCGACGCGGTCAATAGGGCATACATGCCCTTAGCGGGCGCGTTTTCCGGCGAGTGGACGATGCGCATGGGGACATTCTGCCGTTGATCCCGGAGCTGGGGTGTGACGTCCGTCACTGCTTGTCTACGCTTGTGGTGACGGACAGCTAGAGATGACGCGAACGAACGAGGGGACCCGGGGGATGGCAGAGAAGACGAGCGTGAGGATTCCGTACCGGGATCAGCTCTGGCTGCAGATGGATACTCCGGACAATCTGATGTACATCAATTCGTTGATGTGGTTCGAGGAGGTCCCGGACTGGGACGCCATCACCAAAGTGTTCACGGAGAAGCTCGTCGATTCGTACCCGGTGTTCCGTCGTGTTTCCGAGCGTCGTGGCCGCCGGTGGTACTGGGTGGACTTCCCGGAATTCGATGTCGATGCCCATTTCTCCCGTTCCGTACTTCCCGGTGAGGGAGGGCGTGACGAGGCGGAGAAGCTCATCTCGGAACGCATCAGTGTGCCGCTGCCTGCAGGGCGTCCCCTGTGGAGCGTCGAGTTTCTCGAGAATTATCACGGGCACGATGGCCCGGAAGGGCAGGAAGGCGCGCTCGTCCTCTTCCGCGTCCAGCACGGTCTGGTCGACGGTGTTCGTCTGACCCAACTCCTGCTCAGCATGTGCGAGATCGACGACGATGCGCTGCCTCCAAAGGTCGGACGAGATCTGGCGCCACGAGGTGGACTCCTGCGGACAGCGACCGAAGCGGGCGCAGGGTTTGCGAAGGATTCGTTCGGGATCGCCCGTGGCCTCGGCGGTGCCGCCGCGGTGTTCCCATGGACCCTGACCAAGCTCGTCAAGGATGTGGCCGCGCCGGGTTTCCAGGTCACCCGGGTGCCAACACGGGTCGTCGAGTCACTCACCGCGACCGTGGGCCCCACGAACAAGACGGCCAATACCTACCGTGCCCTCTTCCGGCTCCTGTGGGAGCCCCGGTCGCCGCGCCGGTCGTGGAGTGGACGTCCGGGAGTCGATAAGCGGGTCTCGTGGATCTCGGGCGTCGACCTGGCCGGCGTCAAGCGGGTCGCCAAGGCTCACGATTCCACCGTGACGATCGTGATGACCGCGGCGGTGTCGCGCGCCCTTACCGAGTACCTCAAGGCGAAGGGCGACAAGCCCCTGGCGGACATCAACCTGATGATCCCGATGTCTGTGGCCCCGGCAGGGGAGGGCGCTCCGTCGGAGCTGGGTAACCACATCACGCTCATCCTGCTCCGGCTGCCACTCGGCGTCGAGGATTCGCAGGAGCTGATCAACGACATCACGGCGTCCATGACGCGCGTGCAGTACTCGTTCGAGCCGCACACCACGTACGCGGCCATCGTCGGCTCGGCGGCGGTCCCCAGTGGGATCACGAACTCCCTGGTCGATGTGGTGGCTAACAAGTCGATCGGGCAGCTGACCTCGGTGCCGGGACCGTCGGGTCAGGTGAAGTTCGGCGGAACGCCGGTCGGCGGTCTGCTGGGGTGGGTGCCGATGACCGGCGCCCAGTCCCTGGGCGTCTGCATCTACAGCTACAACGGTCAGGTCTCGGTGGGCATCGCCACCGATGCAGGGCTCGTTCCCGAGCCCGGCATGCTGGCGGAATTGATCGGCGAGCAGTTCGAGACCTTCGCGGGCTGGAACGACTGAGCCTCAACTGGCCCCACCCAACCGTCACCTGACCCCCAACTGGCGCCCGCAGAGGATCGCCAGCGGCGTCACGCGTAACCCGGGCCCGGTTGTCATGCCGGGCCCGGGTTACGTCATTCCTCACCACTGTGGTGCGGGCACCTCGGGATGCGCGGCGAACCACTCGCCGATGTAGGACATGTCGATCCCCTGGTCACGGGCGATGAGGTCGTAGAGAGTTCCGCCGTCGATCGCCTCGCGCAGGATGTCGGCGTGTCCGCTGTGCCTCTCTATCTCGCCGAGCGCATGCAGCGTTGCCCAGCGCCCGTTGAACGGCGGCAGGTCGGTGGGGAACCACGGCATCTCGGTGGGTACCGGGACTTCTGCGTCGAGGTCGGCGGCGCGCAGATGCTCGAGCGCCGCGGCGTGCCGTCGGTCGAATTCGGCCAGGACCTCCTCGGCGGTCGCGTCCGGGGCCACCTGGTTGACGGTCTCCGCGTACTCGAAGGCCTCGGCCAGGGATTGACCGGTGTTCGGAGCCTCGGGGGCTGCGGCGGCCCGCCCGAGCCAGCCCTCGGCGACCTCCCCGATGTGCAGGATGAGCCAGCCGAGCGTGAGCTCACTGGACGGGATGGGGTGGGATCGGAGTTGGTCTCCGGTGAGTCCGGCGACGATCGACCGGGCATTGGTGAGCGCTACGTCGGTCCATTCGATCAGGTTCTCGTGCTCGGTGCCGGTGGTGGCGGGGAAGAAAGGCATGACGACTCCTCGTGATTAGGTGTTTCAGGTCGGGCAGGGTTTCGGCCGGCAGCCGGCGGCCAGCGGTCAGCGGGTGGTGGCGTAGAGGTCGCGGAGCAGGCTGATCTCGGCGCCGTGGTGGATGACCTCGAGGGTGATGTGCAGGACGAGGGTGGCCATGGGGGCGTCGGCCCACGGGCCCTCGGCCGGACCGACGGGGGCGGCCAGGGCGTCGGCGTCGAGCCCGCGCACGCCGTCCATCCATCCGGCGTAGGCGCGGTCCAGTTGCTCGAGCCCGCCGGTGGCGGTGCCGGCGTAAACGTGGGTCATGTAGTCGTACGCGGGGCCGCCGAAGTGGGAGTGCCACCGCGCACCCAGGACGCCCACCACTAGGTGGCCGATGCGCCACGCGATGGTCGTGAGCGGCGCGGGCGTGGGCTCGGGGTAGGCGAAGTCGATCGTGAAATCCCCGGCCCCGGCCCGCATCTCGGCCGTGCCGGTGCCCTTCGGCCGCACGGCCCACGTCAGCTCGTCCGGCGCGGGGGAGAAGTGGTACTCGTCGTCGGTCAGCCCCTCCAGTCGGGGCCGGAGCTGACCCTGCCAGTGGAACTCGAGTTGGTCCACCAACTGTGCGGTCCAGTCGATCGCTCCGCCGCCGGTCAACAGGCGGGACGGGACGGCCGGTTCTTCGGCGGTCATGGGGTCTCCTTCGGCTCTCGGTGCGCGGCCAGTTCGTGGCCCGGTCAAAGAATGACACCCAAACAGGACAGTTTCTGTCCTCTGTGCATGGGAGACTTCCGGCATGCCCGAGGACAGGACCCAGGACAGGACCCCCACCACCCAGCGCGTGCTGACCCTGCTGGACCTGCTCCAGCGCAGATCGGTGTGGACGGGAGCGGAGCTGGCAGACGAGCTCGGCGTGACGATCCGTTCCGTCCGGCGGGACGTGGACAGGCTGCGTGACCTGGGCTATCCGGTCGAGTCGGAGCGCGGCGCGGGCGGCGGCTACCGGCTGGGATCGGGCCGGAGATTGCCGCCGTTGCTGCTCGATGACAGGGAGGCGGTCGCCGTCGCCATCGCTCTGCGCCTGGCCGCCGGCGGCGCGGTGGCGGGCGTCGGCGAGCACGCGCTGGGCGCGCTGACCAAGCTCGACCAGGTGATGCCGGGCCGCCTGCGCGAGCGGGTCGCGGACGTGACCGAGTCGATGGTCACCGTCCCCGGTACGGACACCCCGGTCGAGCCGGAGCTGCTCATCGAGCTCGGACACGCGGTCCGCGGGTCGGAGTTGGTGCGAATGGAGTACCGCGACCGCGCGGGTCGGGACTCGGAGCGGCGTCTGGAGCCCTACCGGATCGTGGTGTTGGGTCGCCGGTGGTATCTGCACGCGTTCGACCTGGACCGCGAGGACTGGCGCACGTTCCGCCTCGACCGGATCGAGGCGGTGCACCGCACGCGTTGGCGCTTCACCCCCCGCGCCGACGTCCCCGACCCCGCCACGCACGTGCAGCAGTCGGTCACCGCCGCGCCGTATGAGTACCGCGCGAGCGTGGTGGTCCGGGCGACGCCGGAGGAGGTGCGGGAGTGCTTCCCGCCACCGTTCGGGGTGGTCACCCCATTATTTGACGACGACGACAACGCCCACCCCGCCTGCAGACTCGAGACCGGCGCCACTGACCTGGATGATCTGGCGTGGTACCTGACCCGACTGCCCGCACCGTTCACGGTCGAGTCGCCTGACGGATTGCGCGAACGCCTCGCCGCGCTGGCCGAGCGTGCGGCCCACGCAGCCCATGCCCCCCGCTCAGCCCACGCCACCGATGACGCTCACCCCGCCCACACGGCACACGCCACTGATGACGC
>NZ_JAALDM010000076.1 GCF_014144865.1 Dietzia aerolata
TTCTCGATCGGCGGCGTCGAACTCGGACTCGCCGCCGGGGGCCTTCCGCGCGGCGTTGGCCCGCGCGCGCGACCAGGACGAGTGGCTCGGCGCGGGGACCACGTAGTCGGGGAACTTGCCCTCCCGCGCGGCCTGGTCGAGCTCGCGCAGCATCTCGCCGGCGTCGGGGTAGCGGTCCTGCGGGCTGCGCCGGGTGGCGCGCAGGATGAGGTGGTCGAGGTCCTCGGCGACGGTGTCGGACTGGTCCGACGGGGCGGGGACGTCGGTGTCGAGACGCCGGTAGGCCACCGCGATGTTGTTGTCACCGCTGAACGGCGGCTCCCCGGTGAGCATCTCGTAGGCCAGGACGCCGAGCGAGTACAGGTCGGAGCGGCCGTCGGTGTCGGCGCCGGAGATCTGCTCGGGGGAGAGGTAGGCGGCGGTGCCCATCACCACGCTGCTGGAGGTGGCGCGGGACTCGGCGACGGCGCGGACCAGCCCGAAGTCGGCGAGTTTGACGGCACCGTTGGTGGAGATCAGGACGTTCTCCGGTTTAATGTCGCGGTGCACCAGCCCGGCGTCGTGCGCCTCGCGAAGGGCGCCGAGCAGGGGGCGTAGCACGGCGGCGGCCGCGTAGGGCGGCATGGGGCCGCGCTCGTCGAGGAGTTCGCGCAGGGTGCCGCCGGGGACGAGTTCCATGACGAGGAACGCCGTGTCACCCTCGACGCCCTGGTCGAAGACCTGCACGATGCCCGGGTCGGAGAGCTTGGCCGCGGAGCGCGCCTCGAGGGTGAACCGGTCGACGAACGCACGATCCCCGGCGAGGGTCGGGTCGAGCAGTTTGACCGCCACATGACGGTCGAGCCGCTCATCCGTGGCCAGGTGGACCGTGGACATGCCGCCGCGGGCGATCACGGCATCGAGCCGGTATCGCCCGTCGAGCAGGGCGCCCGGCCTCGGAATCGGCCCATCGTGAGTGCTCATGTGGTCCATTCTGCCCCTCCTGTCCCCGGAGCGGTATGCCTGGCGTGTTGTTAACGGCGGTGGGTGGGGGAGATGTCGCGGTGGTGCCGCTGGTGCGTCGGGGGACTAGCCTGGGTGACGTGAGTACCGTTCCGCACAGTGACGACGTCCTGCCCGCCGACGTCGAGACCGTCAATCTTCCCGAGGTGTCCGAGCGGTTGGGCATCCCGGTCACCCGGGTGCACGACCTGTTGCGCGACGGGGCGCTGCTCGCCGTCCGGCGCGCGGGCGTCCTGGTGGTGCCGGAGGTATTTTTTGACGACGACGACGAGGTCGCCCGCTTTCTCCCCGGACTGGTGGCGGTACTCCGGGACGGCGGATATGACGATGGCGAGATCCTGAAGTGGCTCTTCGAGGAGGACGATTCGCTGCCGGGTCGGCCGGCTGACGCCCTCCACGGCCACCGTGCGCGCGAGGTCATGCGGCGCGCTCAGGCGATGGCGTTCTGATCCTCTCCGGCGGATCGGTCACCCGCGGCGCCCTCAGCGTGTCGACACTCTGCTGTCGGCGGTCGCGCGCCACCACCACCATCCGGACGCGATGGCCGCGAGGACGGCGATCCCGGTGATCACCGGGCTGTAGAGACTGGTCGATCCGTTGGGTCCGATCGCCATGATGAGGAAGGCCGTCACCCCCACCGCGCCGGTCGTGGCGCGTGGGCCGGGTCGACCGAGGAACCAGAACCCCGTCACCCAAACGTAGTACCAGGGCCAGGCCAGCGAGTTCAGCAACACGAACACCAGTAGTCCCACGAGGATTCCGCGCAGCGCCGTGCGGGTGTCGCGGCGGAAGCACCACCACACGGCGACGAGGGCGATCGCCAGTACGACGCGCCCGATGTCCCGGGACACGGCGAGGATGTCGGCGAATCCGGCGGTCCCCGGCAACGCGTGGATCAGGTGGGCCACAGCGGTGGGGGCGCTGAGGTAGTTGATGACCCGGTCAGAGACCGAGATCGCGTTGACCCAGCCGAATCCGGTGCCGGACGCGACGGTCGCCACCACGAACACCACGATGGCCACCACGGCGGCCAGAGCGGTATCCGCGATCGCTCCCATGACGGGACGGCTCCCGAACCGGCCTTCGCCGGCGGAGTGTCGACGCCGGTCCAGGGCGATCCACAGCAGGAACGGCGCCACGATGACGGCGGTGGCCTTGAACGCCACGGCCAGACCCATCAGGACGCCGGCCCACGCGTAGCGCCGGTCGAGGGTGAGGACGACTGCGGCGAGGCAGGCGACGAGGGGAACGACCTCGTTGTGCAGCCCGCCGGACAGGTGGATGACGGTCAGTGGTGAGGCGCCGGCCATCCAGACGGCCGCCCCGGCATCGACGCCCACGCGTCGGGCGGCGGCCACGATCAGCGCGAGCATCGCGGCGACACAGGCCAGGGTCACCACGCGCAGGATCAGGATTCCGACCTCGGGGTGCCCACCGGACATGGCCACGATGATCCGCATCAGCGACAGGTGTAGAGGCCCATACGGCGTGGCGGTGGACTGCCAGTCGGGGCTGACCTCGGTGGTGAAGGCGCCCGGATTGGCCTCCGGGCCGAACTCGTAGGGGTCGACGCCCGCACCGGTCATCGCGCCCTGGGCCAGGTAGGACCAGGCGTCGCGGCTGAACAGGGGGATCGCGGGAAGCATGGGAAGCGACCACAGTGCGGTGGCCCAGGCCGCGTCACCGACGGGCAGGCGGCCGGCCGTCGCACGTGGTCCGAGCGCGAGCCAGGAGGTGAGCAGGAGGGCGACCCCGGCCCAGCACAGGATCATCGCCAGGGTGGCACCGTGCCCGAACGTGTACCCGGCCAGTCCCAGCGCGACCGCGGGTCCCCCGTCAACGGGCAGCGCTCCCACTCCGAAGCCGGCGAGGGTGAGCAGGATCGATCCGACGATCCCGCGCCACAGTGCCGGTCCGGAGGGGCCGGCGAACGCAGCGCGTGCCGAGCGCACGATCGCCTGTGCGGCACCTGCGGGACGCATCCGAGTCGATGCCCCCGCCGTCTCCAACGTCTCCGCCGGCTCCGGCGACTTTGGCGTTTCCGGCGTCGCCGGCGCCCCTGAAGGCGTGGGTTCCGTGTCGCTCCCCGAGGGCACGATCAGGCCTGACGTCGGGTGGCGGCCGCGGCGAGGTCCCTGAGAGTGTCCCGACCCTGATCGGTGATCGCGTCGGTCTCGATCGCCTGCAGCGCCCGGCTGGTCAGGGCGTCGATCTCCGCCTCGATGGAGATGACGGCGCCGGAGTCGACGAGAATCGTCCGGGCGCGGTCGAGTTCGGCTGCGTCGACCTCAGTGCCGATCACCCCCAGCAGGAAGTCGACGTCGTCCTGCGGCGCGAGGGTCATCGCGCGGGCGAGCAGCAGTGTGCGCTTACCTTCACGCAGGTCATCGCCGGAGGGCTTTCCGGTCACCTCCGGGTCCCCGAACACTCCGAGCAGGTCATCGCGGAGCTGGAACGCCTGCCCCACGGCCACCCCGAACTCCCGCAGTGCGGTGACGGTCTCCGGGCCCGCGTCGGCCAGTGCGGCGCCGATGTGGAGCGGGCGTTCGACCGTGTAGGCGGCGGTTTTGAATCGGTTCACCTTCGCCGGGGTCGCCTCATCGGTGGCGGACGAGGCCTCGGCGAGGACGTCGAGCATCTGACCCGACAGGACCTCGGTTTTCATCGCGTACCAGGGGGCCAGTGCCCGCGACAGGGCCTCTGGACTGACCCCTGACGTGACGAACATCTCGTCGGCCCAGGTCAGTGCGAGATCGCCGAGGAGGATGGCCTGGGAGGTCCCGTAGCGTTCGGCGTCTCCCTTCCATCCGGCCTTGACGTGTAGTGCCTCGGCCGAGCGGTGCACGGTCGGACGTCCGCGGCGGGTGTCGGAGGCGTCGACGATGTCGTCGTGAACCAACGCGCATGCCTGGATGAGTTCGAGAGCGGCGCACGCGGTGATGACCTCGTCGGGGATCTGACCGGTGTCCTGAACCGCGGCGGTCCACCCGGCGAGTGCGAATCGCGGTCGCATCCGCTTGCCGCCGTCCGTCACGAAATCGGACAGCAGGCCGGCCAGTCGGCCCACCCGGTCGTCCACGCCGGCCACGACGTCACGCCGCCCGTCGAGGTGTTGACGCAGCGCGTCTAGCACGCGTTCCGCGTCGTCGGGGCGAGTCGCTGAGGCCAACGGGCACCATCCCTTCCGGGCGTCCGATCCGGCCACCCTCGTCGACGTCGATCCTAGACTCCGGGCCGAAATTGGCCCCGGTGCGTGTCGGGCTACGCTGGTCCGGTGACCCAGCTACCCGACTTCGACCCGACGGACGGCGGCCGACACCCGAGCATCGTCGATCGCATCGCTGCGTCGACCACCCCGAGGGTTCCGTTTTCCGTGGAGTTCTATCCGCCTCGTGACGAGGCGGCGGAGGAACGGCTCTGGCGTGCCGCGTCCGTGTTCTCCGAGCTCGGTGCAGCATTCGCGTCCGTCACCTATGGCGCCGGCGGTTCCACTCGCGACCGGACTGTCCGGGTGGTGGAGCGCATCGTGCGCGAGACCGACATCCTGCCGATCGCCCACCTCACCGCCGTCGGCCATACCGCCGACGAGTTGCGGGAGATGATCCGCATGTACGGCGAGGTCGGGGTGTCAAACATTCTCGCCCTGCGGGGCGATCCGCCCGGGGACCCGCTCGGCGAGTGGACCGCCCACCCGGAGGGCCTGCGTTACGCCGAAGAGCTGGTCCGCCTCATTCACGAGGTGGGTAATTTCCACGTGGGCGTGGCGTCGTTCCCCGAAGGGCACTATCGGGCCCGAGACCTGGACCACGACACGGAGGTCCTCGTCGGCAAGCTGCGGGCCGGTGCCGAGTACTCGATCACGCAGATGTTCTGGGATATCGACGATTACCTGAGGCTTCGAGACCGCGTGGTTGCTGCGGATCCGGAGCAGGGCGCAAAGCCCATCATCCCCGGCCTGATGCCGGTCACGAGTCTGCGGGTGGTCCGCCGGATGGTGGAGCTGTCCGGTTGTGCACTGCCGGAGGGACTCTCGGAGAAGCTGCGACTCGCAGCCGGCGATGGACCGGAGGAGAATCGGGCCGCCGTACGTGAGGTGGGTATCGAGTTCGCCACTGATCTGTGTGAGCGATTGATCGCAGAGGGCGCGCCCTGCCTGCATTTCAACACGCTGAATTTCTCGCGTGCCACGCACGAGGTGCTTGCGAACCTGTCGATGGCGCCCGCGTCCGACGTGGCGGCCACATCTCTCTGATGTTGGGTTTCGGCGCGGGCTCACAGAGCCCGCGCCGCCCAGCAATCCTGCTCTGACCGCCCGGGTCAGCCCGAACACAGTCGTCTGGCGCGGGGCAGGGGCGACTCTTGGTGGCCTCTAGCGGGAGAGGCGGTCGGCCCGGGCGCGTGATGTGCGCGCCGCGAGTACGGTGCCGATGGCCACCAACAGCGCCGCGCCGATTCCCACGATCATCCATACGGCGAAACCGCGGGCCGCGGGATCCGGGTAGGACGACGACGCCTGCATCCTGGTGATGGACCCCGGCGCCGGCTCCCAACTGACGGAGTTCCCGGCACCGATCGTCCCGTTGGTTTCACTGATCCGGTTGGGGAACGTCAGGTCGACCCGGGTGGTAGCCGACTCGGCCCGGTCCGCGGGCAGCCCCGATAGGTCGACTGAGCCGCTGAAGGTGACGGTGTCCCCGCTTCGCCGGAAACTCATGGTGTAGGGCCGCGCGCCCTCGATGTCCACGGCCAGGGAGAGCGTGTCCATCTCGGCGAAGGTTAGTTGGGTGAAGTAGATCTCCCGCCCTGTGAACCCGTCCGCCGAATACGGCGTGATCCGGACCTTCTCTTCAAGCCCGGACGGTGTCCCCAGTCGGTCCAGGGCAGCAGCCTGAGCGGGCTGGTCGGCCGCGATGAGGATGCGGCCAGACACGGTGTCGTCCTTACGGACGCTCATCTGCGCGTTGAGTTGCAGACAGCCGGTGAGGACGAACATCATCGTGACCAGTGCTGAGACACCGATCAGCCGCCGGGCCAGGGGCGAACGTCCACCGGTGGCAGGTGCAGGGTCGGTCAGGTGCGGTGCGGTCACGTCCGTCATTCTGCCCGTGCCCCGCGTCGGCGGCGTGTCGACGTGCCGAGTTTGCGGCCGACAAGGCGTGCGACGGTCCTTCCGCTGGTTCCGATGACGCCACCGCCGGGATGTGTCGATGCTCCGGCGAGGTAGATCCCGTCCGCGCCGGGCATGGTGTGACCACGTAGATCCGGGTGGGGACGCATCGGGAGCATCTGGTCAAGCGACATTTCGACGTGCATCACGTTCCCGCCGATCAATCCCAGCTCCTGCTCGAGGTCTTCTGGCGTCTGGACGTGCCGATGGACGATGGAGTCGGCCAGTCCTGGTGCGAAGCGATCGGCCGCGGCGATGATCCGGTCGGCTTCGGCCGGGCCCGCCTCTGACCAGCTTCGGCCGTCAGCGAGATGTCGTGGATGCCATTGGGACCACAGCGTGAGCTCGTGCCGACCTTCCGGTGCCAGTGATGGGTCCAGGGAACTGAAACTCATCGCCAGAACCGCGGGATCGGCGTCCAGTCCGTCGGCAGCGGCGACCCCGTACCGGCGGTCGAGGTGCCGACGATCGGTGACGAGCAGTTGGAGGCCGTGCGCGCTCAACTCGGTGGGGACGTCGGGGTAGCGGGGCAGGTCCGTGGTCCCCAGTCGCACCACCATGCCCAGTCCGAATCCGGGGCGGATCCGTCGACGCCAACCGTCCAACCTGGAAGCCGGGAGCACCTCCGTCAGCAGGTCCAACGTCGTGTGGACGTGACAGGCGGCGACGACCGCGGAGCAGGTGAGCGTCGAGCCACCTTCGGTCTCGACCTGCCATCCGCTACCGGCTCTGCTGATCGCGGTTGCGCCCGCACCGGCGGTGATCGTGCCGCCGTGGGCACGTACGACAGAGGCGAGTGCATCTGCCAGTGCTCCGGAACCACCGATTGCACGGCCCGGCGGGATGGTGTGCATCAGGGCCGCGAATCCGATCATCGGTGCAGTGGCGGGATGCGACATCGGGGGACCGGACTGGGCACCGAACCACGAGAGTGCAGCCTTGAGCCGCTCCGAGGTGAACGAGGCGTCGAGGAGAGCGTCTCCGGAGGACAAGAACGTCTGTACTGCCCCGAAGGGGTCGCGCAGGTCCTCCCTGCCGAGAAAGGCGGAGCCCAGGCCAGCTGCGGTGGGCCGCACCGCGAAGCCCTTCATCATGCGAGCGGCCAGGACTCCCCATCGGCGGACGAATGCTCGGTACGCCCTCGCGTCTTCGGCGCCGCAGGCATCGGAGATGCTCTGGCATGTCGCGTCCAGGTCGCGGTGGAAGACAATCGGGGGTTCACCCGAACCCGGTGGTGCCGGTGCGAACCCCCAGGGGTCGCAGTCGACGTAGCGGAGGCCGTGGGCCTCCAGCTCGAGTTCCTCCGGTATGCCGGTGTGCCGGATCATCAGATGGGCTGAGGACCCTCGGTCGGTCAGGTGTCCCGGGTAACGCTCGACAGTCGACGTGGCCCCGCCGATCACCGAGTCCTTCTCCACCACATGGACATCGACCCCGGCACGGGCGAGATAGGCGGCGCAGGTCAGGCCGTTGTGGCCGGAACCGATCACCACCACGTCATGATGTGAACCCACCTCAGCGCTCCTGATCTGGGAGGGGGAGGGATCGGGAGAGAACCGCGAACGGGCGGGCGTCCCCCTCGAACCGATGTGAGCGCAGAACGTCACTGAAACCCAACGAGCGATACAACCGCCACGCCCCGTTGTTCTCCTCCTGCACTTCAGGAGTAGACAGCAGCACAGATCCTTCCGGTCGATCAGCCAGGAACGTGCGCAGTAGCTGTGTGCCGATACCTCGTCCCTGATGTGAGGGGGCGACGTGGAGTTCGGTCAACTCCACATAATCCTCCGGCAAGGTGAGGTCCCGGCTCCGGAGTCCTTGGGACACCTGCTCGTACCACCATTGACCGGGTGCCCCGCGATAGCCGTAGCAGATCGCGACGAGGGGGCCCCGCGACGGACCGAGTAGCCGTCGCCGGGGTGTTTCGAATGCCGCCACACCCGACCAGCCATCGCGGCGACTGTGCTCCATCCAAGCCGCAGCGCGCGAACGGATCACCTGTCGGGGGTATCCCATCGCGTCGACGTAGACCCCGAGCGCTTCGGGAAGTCGATCTCTGAAGTCGGCCGCATCGAGCCGGGTGATCACCGTGTCCATCCGGTCCATCTCACCACGAGTACGCCTCAGACGCCCCGGGTTGTGTCGTACCCCGGGGATAGCGTGCGAATCACAGCGGAGGAACAGCCGAGATTGGTGGTGCAGAGGGTATGGACAACGTCAGTGGATTGAGGGTTGCCGGCGGCGGGGCTTCGAGGGCATTCGAGCGGCGGACACCGAACAGCCGGGAATCCCACGAGGAGGCGCCACCGACCCGGGCGCCACTGTTGCGAGCCGAGCGAGCGGAAGCGCATCGCGGTCGAGCGGTGTCGGCGTCGACTCCAGAGGAGCGGTTTGTCGAGTCCTACCGGGCGGCCCGCTACGCTGCCGGCGCACTGCTCCTTCCCAGAGGCCGGAAGCGCGGGCCGTCGGATGTCTGGCACCGGCTCGGCGATGAGATCCCTGAACTGCGTGAATGGGCGGTCGCATTCGGTGGCTACTCCACGCTTGCAGCCGCGGTGGAGGACGGACTGCCGCGGACGGTGTCACCTCGGATGGCCGATGATTTCCTCTGGGCTGTCGGTCGATTCCTCGATCTGGTGGATCAGAGATTGGGAGTTCTCGGACCTGCCGCCTGAGTTGGTAAAGGACCTGGGTGGGGGGATTCCGACGCTTACCGGGAATCGCAGTGGTCACGGCGGCGTTGCCCTCGTATGATGGGGAGAGCCTTGACCGGCTTACCCCAAACCGGTCGGTACTTTCCGACCCTGCCGGCCACGCTCGTCAACGCGAGCACACAAAGGAGGTCGAAGTGCCCCTGTCCGAGCACGAGCAGCGCATGCTCAAGGAGATTGAGAGCGCGCTCTATGCCGACGACCCCAAGTTCGCGTCGTCCGTCCGCAAGACCGGCGCGACTGGCGTCCGTCGGCCCACCGGACTTGTCCTGGGACTCGGCATCCTCGGATTGGTACTCCTCGTCGGTGGTCTCGCGCTCGACTTCAAGCCAGGCGGCTTCCCGATCATCAGCCTCTTGGGCTTCCTTGTGATGTTCGCGGCCGGCGTCCTCGTCTTGCGATCGTCACCATCTACGTCGATTCCCGGCACCAAGAAGTCCGGCAGCCCCCGGGCTCGCGGTGGAGGTGGCGCGGCCACCCCCAGTTCCAATAGCGGAAAGTCCTACTCCGCCCGGATGGAAGATCGATTCCGTCGCCGCTTTGAGCAGGAGCCGTAGGCGACTAGCTTCTCGGGAGGGACGAGCGCATACGCGCTCGTCCCTCGTTTTTTTGGCCGCACTTTGCCCAGCTCCGCCCGGTGCGTCACCTGGATCTGAGCTTCGCCCCACTTGCCGCCACTTAGCGGTCACGCACCCCATCTGCCCCCACCACGTGAAGCGATTGCCCGCTGGTCTCCACCGGGCACTGCCGTTCCCCACCTGGCCCCACCGAGAGTGCTCGTGCCCCACTGGCACCCACCCGGAGGTAACGGCTCCCACCGGGTCCCACGTGCTGCCGAAAGTCGCCAGCTATCGCGAGTAGAGACCCACGTAGTCTGGTCCGTCTGCTAAGCACTGGCCGAACAGTTATGCCGTGACCTGCGGGGACTGTCCAAAGGCTCTGCCAGGGGAACAAGCGATCACGGCGTCGGTCGACCGAAGAGCCCATCCGACTCAGGGGTGGATTGGGAGCTGGAATAGGCCAGCAGTGACGAGGCCCGGCCTCGGCCGACATGCGATGGGGGTCGGAGAACCTGCGATCGATGAAGGTTCACGCTGCCGCCTTGCAGGGACATCTCGCTTCTACCTGGTCTTTTGAGGGATCTCCCCAAGTTCCCCACTTTCTCCCACGGTAAGTGTCACTCATGTCCCACTGCTAAATTTATGCCACATTGGGCGCGGTAGTTGTCTCGGTCCGGGCGGCACTCGGACGGGAAACGGCGGCGTGTCGGATAAACTGAGCTCAAGATTGTCCGCTGTGACCTGCTGTTTTGAAGAGTTGTGGGGCGAAGTGGGGCTCAAGCCTTGTATGTGGGGCATTGTGGGGTAGAGTGGGGCACGCAAGGAGCTCGAAGGGCCTGATCCCTCAGGAGGTGGCGGGTGACCGACACCGACTCCGTCGACTCCGGACGTGAACGAGCCTTCGTCGGGTACGGGACACACCGTCCCAAGCTCGATGACAAGGGGCGGCTGACGATCCCCGCGAGATTCAGGCCTGGCCTGGCGGACGGGGTCGTGGTGTGTGGGTGGTTCACCAACACGCTGTCGGTTTTCCCTGAAGACGAGTTCGACGCGCTGGTCAGAAAGGTCCGGCCGACCGCCAACCTCAGTGAGAGGCACATGGCGTTCTTCCGGCTCCTGGTGAGTGGTGCGGAAGTCCAGCAACTGGACTCGCAGGGGCGGATCTCCATCCCGGCGAGTCAGCGGAAATACGCGGGTCTTGGAAAAGACTGCGTCGTCAACGGCCTCGGGGAACGCCTTGAGGTCTGGGACGCCGAAGCGTGGGACCGCTACAGCGAAGAGAACCTGCCCGTGTTCTCCGAAATGGAGGGCACCTCGCTCGGGATCGAATTCTGATCCGGGGGAGTGGGCACAGAAAGAAGAAGGACCGCACGACGGACGGAGCCCCCCGGCCCCTGCCCGGCACCACCCTGACGTACTTCCCCAACGCCAGGTGGGTACCGGACGGGGACCAGGGGGCTCCACCACAACCGGAGCGCACAGACCATCCGGATGCGAGGAGGCGAGATGGCAGCAGAGCCCGATGCCGACCGCGCCGCCGCACGCTCCGGTCACATACCGGTATTCCTCGAGCGGACCATCGAACTCTTCCGCCCAGTGGTGGAGGCCGCGGTCGAAGAAGATCGTCAACCAGTCCTCGTGGACGGCACCCTCGGGCTGGGAGGGCACACCTCACACCTGCTCGCAGAATTCGAGACGCTCCGCGTCCTCGGAGTCGATCGGGATCCCGACGCGCTCGAGATGGCCACCCGGAGACTCATCGCCTACCGGGAGCGGTTCACCCCGGTTCACGCGCGTTTTGATGATTTCGACGCCGTGGTTGCCGCCCTACCCGAGGACTCGCGGGACGGTGTAGGCCCGACGATTGACGGAATCCTCCTCGACTTCGGTGTCTCCTCAATGCAGCTGGACGTGGCCGACCGAGGCTTCGCCTATTCGGTCGACGCTCCGCTGGATATGAGGATGGACCCCACCACCGGGCCGACAGCGGCAGACATTCTCGCGGACTACTCACGCGATGAGCTGGCCCGGATCTTCCGGGTGTACGGGGAGGAGCGGTTCGCGCGGCAGATCGCCTCCGCGATCGTCCGCCGGCGCGAGTCGGACCCACTTCGCACCAGCACCGAGCTCGTGGAGTTGCTCTACGACACGATTCCGCAGGGAGCCCGCCGCACCGGCGGTCATCCTGGCAAGCGCGTATTCCAGGCGCTGCGGATCGAGGTCAATGCCGAGCTGGAGGCCGTGGAGAACGCGGTTCCCGGATACCTGGATCTGCTCCGCCTCGGTGGTCGAGCGGTGTTCATGTCGTACCACTCGCTCGAGGACAAGATCGTCAAGCGAGAGCTGTCCACCCGAACGGCGTCGAGAACTCCGGCCGGGCTCCCGGTCGAACTCCCGGGCCATGGCCCGGAATTCGCGGCGGTAACCCGCGGAGCAGAAAAGGCGTCACCCACAGAAATCGACCACAACCCGCGCTCGGCGTCAGTCCGCGTGCGATGCGTCCGGCGAATCGACGGGAGAACCCCATGACGAGCATCATCGACACGCCCGAGGTCGACAGCCGCCCCGAGGACACCGACCCGGCGGTCCGGGAAGTGGGCACCCCCGCCCGCGAACGGCGTGCGCTCGGTCTTCGACGCAAGCCGGTCACCCGATCCGTTCGCGGACGCCGCACGGTGGTCGTGCCGGCCGAACGCCTGAGTGCAGCAGAACTCGCGTCACGAGTGCCCTTCGTCGTCGTCCTCCTTTTCATCATCGGGGCCGGCGTCGGCGGCACCCTGATGCTGGCGGCACAGACCACGCAGGACACCTACGACCTCAAGACCGCCCGGGACGGCAACGTCGAACTGGTGGAACGGATGGAGTCACTCCAGGCCTCCAACGAGCGAGCACGGTCGGCCGAGGTGCTGGCACAGCGCGCCGAGAAGCTCGGCATGGTCGGCGTCGCGAGTGCGCCGATCCTCACGCGGGGCTCAGACGGTGTCATCGAGATCGTCGGAGAGCCGGAGGCGAAGCTCGGCGCGCCGATCAAGCCACTCCAGCCTGCTCCGGTAGCGTCCGAGCCGTCAGAGTCGTCGGACCGTGACGGGTTCGGCGCACCGCCCGCCCAGGCTCCTCAGGACAGGGCACCCCGAGGAGTCGCGCCCGTCCCGTACCCGCCGCAGGCCGCCCCACCGGCACTGGCCGCACCGCCGGCCCCGATGGCGGATCCCGTTCCACCGCCGGCGCCCGCCGCGCCAGCGGAGCCCGAAGCCCAACCGGACAATTCCGCACCCACACCGCCCGCCGGTGAGGTCGCCACCCTGGCGCCCGTTCCCGGACAGCCCCACTGATCGCTAGAACCCGAAAGGCCACCCGATGACCGATCGACGCACCCCGGGACGGGGCCGAGGGGGCCCCTCGGGCAACCCGCGCGGCGGGCAGCCGGCAGTCGGGCGGACACCGAACAGGTCCGGACGGATCCGCACCACCGCGTCCACCGACAATCGGTTCACCTTCATGCGGACACTGTTCGTTCTCATCATGGTGGTGTCACTGGTCAAACTGCTGTGGGTGCAGACGATCGGCGGAACCGAACTCGCAGCACGCGCCGAAAGCCAGCGACAGGTGCACCAGGTGCTTCCCGCCACCCGCGGCGCGATCGTCGATGTGAGCGGAGACCCGATCGCCTTCACCCGCGAGGCACGCGACCTGTCCATCCAGCCGGCGGTCGAGCAGGACAACGCCGAAGCCCGGCGCGAACTGGACAGCACCAAGCCCACCTGGGACGAACTAGCCGACGAGATCGCGGACGAGTTCGAATCCCTCCTCGGCGATGCCGTCGACCGCGACGAGATCGAGGCGAAACTCAACTCGAACGGTGGCTTCACCTACCTGGTCCGCAACGTGGACGTCACCCAGGCCAACGCCATCACCAAGAAGTTCCCGATGATCGGCGCCGAACGAGTCGACATCCGTGAATACCCCGGCGGCGCGCTCGGCGCGAATGTTGTGGGGGCGACGACCCAGAGCGACGAGGGCAAGCTCATCGGCCTCCAGGGGATCGAGGCGTTCTTCAACGACGCACTCGATGGCGAGGACGGCCGGCAGACCTACGACCGGGCGCAGGACAGCACGATGATCCCGGGCACCCTGCGCAACGTCTCCGAGCCGCGGGACGGCGACACGATCCGGCTCACCCTCGATGCCGACCTGCAGTGGCACGTGCAAAAGGCCATCCAGTCGGCGAAGGACTCCTCAGGCGCCGAAAACGCCTCCGCCGTGGTGCTGGATGCCAAGACCGGTGAGGTCCGGGCGATGGCCAATGACAACACCTTCAACCCAGCGGTGGGTATCGGCGCGGAACTCGAGCGGGGAGCAGACCTCGGCAACCCCGCGGTGACCTCGCCCTTCGAGCCCGGCTCGGTCCAGAAGATCATCACCGCGTCGGCGGCGATCGAGGCCGGACTGACCGATCCCGAGGAAGTCCACTCCGTCGACGGAAGCATCAGCATGGAGGGCGTCACGGTCTCCGACGCCTGGCAGCACGGGCCGACCCCGTACACCACCACGGGAATCTTCGGAAAATCCTCCAACGTCGGCACCCTGATGCTCGCCCAGCGGGTGGGCAAGCAGTCGTTCTCGGAATACCTGGAGAAGTTCGGGCTCGGCCAGAAATCCGGTATCGAGCTCGCGGGCGAGTCCGAGGGACTCGTTCCCGACCTGCAGAACTGGCAGGGCGGCACCTTCGCCAACCTGCCGATCGGACAGGGCCTGTCCATGACCACGCTGCAGATGGCGGGCATCTACCAGACCATCGCCAACGACGGTGTGCGCGTGCCGCCCCGGGTCGTGGCCGAACAGATCGGCCCCGACGGCACCAGCGTTGTACCCGACCGGCCCGAGGGTGAGCGGGTCGTCAGCGAGGAGACCGCACGCACCGTGCGAGACATGTTCCGCGCCGTCGTCCAGTCCGGCCCCGGAGCACAGGCCGGCACCGGCCCGCAAGCCGCGATCGCCGGCTACCAGATCAGCGGCAAGACCGGGACCGCCCAGCAGATCGACCCCGGGTGCTCCTGCTACTCCAACTCGCGGTACTGGATCACGTTCGCTGGCATCCTGCCTGCGGATGACCCTGAGTATGTGATCGCGATCATGCTCGACGCGCCGCAGCGCGGCGTGCTGGGCGCCTCCGCCGCGCCGTTGTTCCACGACATCGCCTCGTGGCTGGTCAACAGGGACAATATCCCGCCGTCCGCCCCCGCCCGGGAACTGATCCTGCAGGCGCAGTGACCGCACCCGGGCAGGGTAGCGTGTAGCGAGTTCACGGGAGGGCGCGAGCAGGAAGGGCAGGGCGAGAACAGGCGATGATCACAGCTGCACAGTTGGCCGAGAAGGTCCATGCCGAGGTGCTGGGGCACCGGGCCGGGGCGGACGTCGACCTGGTCGGCGCCACCATCAGGGCACAGGACGCGGGTCCCGGAATCCTGTTCGCCGCACTGCCCGGCGCGAGGGTTCACGGCGCGTCGTTCGGCGCCACCGCCGTCGAGGCCGGAGCGGCCGCGATCCTCACCGACCCCGCGGGCATCGAGTTGCTCGCGTCCGTCGCCGACCGACTGCCCGTCCTGGTCCACCCGGAACCGCGATCTGTGCTGGGTTCGGCGTCCGCGCTCGTCACGGGGAATCCGTCCGTAGACCTCGACGTCGTCGGGATCACCGGCACGTCCGGCAAGACCACCACCTCCTACCTCGTGGAGGCCGCCCTGCAGGGCGCAGGTGCGGTCGCCGGGATTATCGGGACCACCGGAAGTCGCGTCGACGGCCGGGCACTGCCCAGCAGGCTCACCACGCCGGAGGCGCCGGAGTTCCAGGCGTTGCTGTCCCGGATGCGCTCGGACGGCGCCCGCGCGGTCGCCGCGGAGATCTCCAGCCACGCACTGCGCCTCGGCCGCGTCGACGGCACCCGCTTCGCGGTGGGCGCATTCCTCAACCTCTCGCAGGACCACCTCGATTTCCACCCGGACATGGAGGACTACTTCCGGGCCAAGTGCCGACTCTTCGACACCGCAGCCGACCCCGGCTCGCACGTGTCCCCGGCGGCGAAGGCCGTCGTGGTGATCGACGACGACTGGGGTCGGCGCCTGGCCGAGATGCGCCCGGACGCCGCCACCGTGTCGGCAGTGGTCGGTGCGGACGCCGACTGGACGGCCGGGGAGTCCCAGACCACCGAGTACGGGACGCAGACATTCATAGTCCACGGTCCGCACGGGCTCACAGTCGAGGTCGAACTGCCGATCCTGGGCCGGTTCAATGTCGCCAACGCGCTCGTCGCCCTGGCCGCCGTCGACGCTCTCGGCGTGGACGTGAGGGCCGCCGCCGTGGGTCTGACCCGGGTGCGGGTTCCGGGCCGTCTCGAGCCGGTGGTCCGCGGGCAGGACTTCCGGGTCCTCGTTGACTACGCGCACAAGCCCGGGGCGGTCGCGGCGGTGCTCACGTCCGTCCGTGCCCAGACCCAGGGCCGCATCGCCGTCGTTCTCGGTGCGGGCGGCGACCGCGACTCCGCCAAACGCGAGTTGATGGGCGCGGCCGCGGCCGACGTCGCGGACCTCGTGGTGGTGACTGACGACAATCCACGCACCGAGGACCCCGCCACCATCCGCGCGGCGGTCCGCAGGGGAGCCGAGTCCGCGGCCGGGGAGAACACCCGGGTCGAGGAGATCGGTGACCGCGGTGCCGCGATCGGCGCCGCGATCGACTGGGCCCGCACGGGGGACGTCGTGGTGATCGCCGGGAAGGGCCACGAGACGGGCCAGGAAGTGAACGGCACCGTGTACCCGTTCGACGACCGGGCGCGCGCCGCGGAAGAACTCGTTCGACGCCTTGGACACACCGCCCTGGAGGGCGAGACGGAGGACAGCACGTCATGATCGACCTCACCCTCGGTGAGATCGCCGAGATCGTCGGCGGTCACCTGGTCGGAGGTGACCCGTCCACCGCCGTCACCGGAACCGTCGAGTTCGACTCCCGGCGCATCGGGGAGGGCGGGCTGTTCCTGGCGCTGCCCGGCGAGCGGGTCGACGGCCACGATTACGTCGCCGGCGCCCTGCGCTCCGGAGCGGCGGCGGCGCTCGTGGCCCGCGAGGTCGACGGGGCCGACGG
>NZ_JAALDM010000077.1 GCF_014144865.1 Dietzia aerolata
TGGCGCGGGGCTGCGCTCCGAGGCTGTGCTCGGGACCGCGCGCTCTGCTGGCATCGGCGCGCGCGGATGCCCGGTGGGCTGGGCGCGGGTGCCCGGTGGGGGCTCGGGCGTGGGGTTACTGGCCGCGGAACTCCGGCTTGCGCTTCTCGGCGAAGGCGCGCGGGCCCTCCTTGGCATCAGCGGAGGCGAACACGCGACCGCCCACCTCGGCGTCCACCTTGAACGCCTCCTCCTCGTGCATGCCCTCGGTGCGGCGGATCGTCTCGATCATCCCCTGCACCGCGAGCGGTCCGTTGGCGGCGATCGACTCGGCGATCTCGAGCGCCTTGTCCAGCGCGGCGCCGTCCTCCACCACGTGGCCGATCAGCCCGAAACGCTCGGCCTCCTCGGCAGTGAGGTGACGGCCCGTCATGAGGACCTCCATCGCGACCGTGTACGGAATCTGACGCACGAGCCGCACCGCCGAACCGCCCAACGGGTACAGGCCCCAGCGTGCCTCCGAGACGCCGAACTTCGCCGATCGCCCAGCCACGCGAATATCGGTACCCTGCAGGATCTCCGTCCCACCGGCGATCGCCGGGCCCTCCACCGCCGCGATGAGCGGCTTGGTGAGACGACGGCCCTTGAGCAGGGCGGGGAGCTTGGTCAGATCCCATCCGCCGCCCGCGAACTTGTCGCCCGGGGCGTCGTTGTTCATGGCCTTGAGATCGGCACCCGCACAGAAGAAACCGCCCGCACCGGTGAGAATGCACGCGCGGATCTCCGGATCCGAATCCACGAGATCCCAGGCGGCCTCCATGCCGCGCATCATCGGGCCCGACAGGGCGTTGCGGGCCTCGGGCCTGTTCATGGTGACGATCAGGACGTGGCCGCGGCGCTCGGTGAGCAGGTGCTGGTCCTCGGGTGTGACGGCGCTGGACATCGGGCCTCCAGAAAGATCTCTTTATGACGGGATCGATGTAACCCGCCCCACAGGACGGTAACACGTTCTAGTTTAGGGGCATGGCTTACACCATCGGAGATCTTGTCGAGCACAGCGTGGACCGGGTGCCGGACCGCGAAGTCCTGGTCCAGGGCGACCGCGTCCTGACTTTCCGCGAACTGGAGGAGCGCGCGAACCGGCTCGCCCACCACCTCCAGTCCGTCGGCGTGCAGCCCGAGGGGAAGGTCGCGCTCTACAG
This sequence comes from Dietzia aerolata, assembly GCF_014144865.1. Lineage (GTDB taxonomy): Bacteria > Actinomycetota > Actinomycetes > Mycobacteriales > Mycobacteriaceae > Dietzia > Dietzia aerolata. The sequence goes on from NZ_JAALDM010000077.1 coordinate 1,182, forward strand.
CCGCAACACGATCGAGGCCGTCGAGACGATGGTCGCGATCTTCAAGATCCGCGCCGTCATGATCAACGTGAACTTCCGTTACGTCGCGGCCGAACTCGAGTATCTCCTGAACAACTCGGACAGCGTCGTCGTTGTCGTCGAACGTCGCTACACCGCCACCCTCGCCGAAGCCCTCCCCCAGACCCCGGGCGTCACCCACGTCGTGGTGGTCGAGGACGGCACCGACGCCCCCGACCCGCAGGTCCCCGCCGGCGTCACCGTCACCCACTACGAGGACGCACTCGCCGCCCAGTCGCCCGAACGCGACTTCGGCGAGCGCTCGAACGACGACACGTACATGCTCTACACCGGCGGCACCACCGGCGCCCCCAAGGGCGTCGTCTGGCGGCAAGAAGACGTGTTCATGGTCCTCGGCGGCGGAATCGACTTCCTCACCGGCGAGAAGGTCGCCGACGAATGGGAACTGGCCAACAAGGCCGTCGACGGCGGCGTCCTGGTCCGCGCCGCCCTCCCACCACTCATCCACGGCGGCGCCCAGTGGGCCATCTTCATGGCGCTGTTCGCCGGCCACACCAGCGTGCTCATCCCCGAGTTCGACCCCGAGTCCGTCTGGCAGACCGTCACCGACCGCAAGGTCAACCTCATGTTCATCACCGGCGACGCCATGGCCCGCCCCATGATCGAGGCCTGGGACCCGGAGAAGTACGACGCCTCGAGCCTGCTTTACATCGGCTCGTCCGCGGCACTACTCTCGCCCTCGGTCAAGGACCAGTTCATCGAGGCGTTCCCCAACCTCATGCTCTCCGACGCGATCGGCTCCTCCGAGACAGGATTCTCCGGCCTCTCCACCGCCGAGAAGGGCAAGACCCACACCGGTGGGCCCCGCGTGATGATCGACGGTGAGACCACCGTGTTGGACGACGACGGCAACGAGGTCAAGCCCGGATCCGGAGTCATCGGCAAGGTGGCACGAACCGGGCACATCCCGCTCGGCTACTACAAGGACGAGGCCAAAACCGCCGAGACCTTCCGTACCTACAACGGCAAGCGCTACGCGATCCCCGGCGACGACGCCCGCGTCGAAGAAGACGGCACCGTCACCATGCTCGGCCGCGGCTCGGCGTCCATCAACACCGGCGGCGAGAAGGTCCACCCCGAAGAGGTCGAGGCCGCGCTCAAGACCCACCCCGACGTCTACGACGCCCTGGTGATCGGAGTGCCGCACGAACGTATGGGCCAGCAGGTGGCCGCCGTCCTCCAGACCCGCGACGGCACCTGCCCGCCGATCGAGGAGCTCAACGAGTACGCCCGCAAGGAGATCGCCCGCTACAAGTGCCCCCGCGCACTGTGGGTCGAACCCACCGTCAAGCGGAACCCCGCAGGCAAGCCCGACTACCGCTGGGCCGCGGAGATCGCCGCGTCCCGCCCCGCCGCAGACAGCCAGGAGATAACCAAGTGAGCATCAAGACCTCCCTCGCCGAAGAGTTCGGGATCGAGCACCCGATCTTCGCCTTCACCCCGTCCAAGGCCGTCGCCGCCGCCGTCACCCGCGCTGGCGGCATGGGCGTTCTCGGCGCCGTCCGCTACAACGACCCCGCCGAGCTCGACGAGGTCCTGACCTGGATGGACGAGAACACCGACGGCAAGCCGTACGGCGTCGACGTGGTGATGCCCAACAAGGTGCCCACCGAGGGCAGCTCCGTCGACCTGGGCGCCATGATCCCCGAGGAGCACAAGGGGTTCGTCAACCGCGTCCTCGACGACCTGGGAGTCCCGCCGCTCGGCGACGACGCCGCGGAGAACGCCGGAGTCCTCGGATGGCTCCACTCGGTCGCGCAGTCGCACGTCGACGTGGCCCTGAAGCACCGGCCCGTGCTGATCGCCAACGCCCTCGGCTCCCCGCCGGTCGACGTGATCAAGCAGTCCCACGACGCCGGACTCAAGGTCGCCGCTCTGGCCGGCAGCACCAAGCACGCGCTGGCCCACGTGGAGAACGGGGTCGACATCGTGATCGCCCAGGGTGGCGAGGCCGGCGGTCACACCGGCGAGGTGGCCACCATGGTCCTCGTGCCCGAGATCATCCGCGCGCTCGACGGCCGGGCGCCCGTGCTTGCCGCCGGCGGACTCGGCGACGGCACCCAGGTCGCGGCCGTGGTGGGCATGGGCGCCCAGGGCGCATGGATGGGCTCGCGCTGGCTCACCGCCGCCGAGTACGCCGAAGACGGTGGCTCCAAGGCCATGCAGAAGGCGCTGCTCGCCGCCACCAGCCGCGACACCGTCCGCTCCCGCATCTACTCCGGCAAGCCCGCCCGCCTGCTCAAGAGCAAGTGGACCGACGCCTGGGCCGCAGACGACGCACCCGAACCGCTGCCGATGCCGCTGCAGAATCTGCTCGTCGCCGAGGCGCACCAGCGCATCTCCGCCGCCCAGGACCCCGAGGTCGTGGCCATGCCGGCCGGGCAGATCATCGGATCGCTCGAGGGCGTCGTGCCCGTGGCCGAGACGATGGCGCAGATCGTGGCCGAGTACGAGGCGGCCGTCGAGCGGCTGCGGGCCTCCCTCGGCTGACCTGGCCGGCGCTGGCCGGGCTGCCTCCTCCGGAATCCGCTGCACCCCGCTCGGGGCAGCGGATTCCGGCGTTGTGGAGGCAGCTATCCGAGTCCCCGGACAACCGGGTCGGGGTGGTGCGAGGCGTTGCGGTTCAGCTGCCGAGGACGAACAACAGCATCGCGGCCCAGTGGCAGGCGAACGCCACCACCGTGCACGTGTGGAACACCTCGTGGAAGCCGTATACGCCGGGGACCGGATCGGGCCGTTTGAGGCCGTAGACCACTGCGCCTCCGGTGTAGGCGAGACCGCCGGCGAGCACGAGGCCCACCGCGACCACGTTCACACCGATGAGATCGCCCGCGAACCACACGGCCGTCCAGCCCAGGACGATGTACAGCACCACGTACAGCCACCGCGGCGCCGACAGCCAGAACAGTCTGAAGAGGATCCCCAGCAGCGCGCCGGTCCACACGACGACCAGCAGGATCGTACTGGCCGGTGGCTCGAGTGCCGCCACCGTCATGGGCGTGTACGTCCCGGCGATCAGCAGGAAAATGTTCGAGTGGTCCAACCGCCGCATCAGGGCTGTTGTCTGCGGAGACCATTCTCCGCGGTGATACAGCGCCGAGATCCCGAACAGCAAAGACGACGTCGCCAGGAACACCCCACACGCCACCGTCAGCGCGGGCCCCTCGGCGAGTGCGGTGAGCAGCACGCCGAGCGCGATCGCCACAGGCAGAGTGCCCAGGTGGATCCAGCCGCGCAGCAGCGGTTTGGCCGGAATGGCAGAGACTCCGAAGTCGTCGTCCTCCTCCACCTCCTCCACCTCATTCGCCGGCCCGGCGTCGCTGAAGGCTGCCACGCGATCGCCGGGTGCGGCTCCCTCGCCGGCTGCCACGCCCTGGCCGGTCGTGCCGCACTTGGTGGCGAAATCGGAGGTGTCGTCGGGTCTCTGGTCAGCGTTCAGTCGGGGGTCCACACACTGAACCTACTCGCGCCCCGGTTTCCGGTTTGGCATCCAGTCTTGCGCACGCTTGTGAATCCGTTTCGTAGTTGCGCATCCCTCGTGTCCATTTTTCCCGGTGGGTTGTGCATCCCTTCTGCGCTTGCGCTTCAGTTCCGTTCCCGCCAGGCGTGGTTATGCACCATCT
>NZ_JAALDM010000078.1 GCF_014144865.1 Dietzia aerolata
GATGAGGCGGCCGAGGCGGTGAGGTCCGCATCGGCCTCGGTTTCCGTGAGCAACTCGACGAACGCGGGGGCCACCCAGTCCCCCGCCAGGTCCACGCGCCGGGCGTCGGGGAACAGTGCGGGGCCGGGCGCATCCGACCCGGCCCAGGCGACCAGTCCGTCCTCGTACGCCAGCGCGGTGGCGTCTCGCGAAGCTGGGGTGAGGACGCGGCCTCCGGTGGCGAGAGTTGCAGGCATGCCCGCCAGTATCCCCGAGCGTCGACGGTGGCGCGGAACACGTACACCCGTCGTGCTGTTCTAGGCTCGGTGCCCATGACGGACTCCCACTCCCACGCCGCCGCCGACCCGCTGAGCCTCCGGTTCCCCGGCGGACGGCTGCGGCCCGAGGACTGGACTGCCCTGGCGCAGGTGGCGGGCGAGAACGGCAGCGAACTTCGCCTCTCGCTCAGTGGCACCGTTCAGATTCTCGGCGTGCAGGACGTGGCCTCGCACCGCGAGCAGGTGTTCGCCGCCGGGCTCGCGCCGGGTACCGCACATCACCGCGTGCGGTCGATCCTGTCCTCTCCCCTGGCCGGCCGGCTCGCAGGCCGTCACGATCTCGGCGATCTGCCGCATCGGCTCGAAGACCTCCTGCTCGGACGCGCGGACGTCGAGGCGCTGAGAAGTGACTTCGTGTTCGGATTCGACGACGGATCCGGGGATGTCCTCGCCCACCGCCCAGACCTGGCGGCGGTGGCTGAAGTACCCGATCAGAGCTCCCCCCAGCGGTCGGGTGCACTGCACCTTCGACTGCATGTCCGTGGACGCGACACCGGGCTCCGGACGTCGATGGCCGACGTGGCGACCGTCCTCGTGGAGGCGGCTGCCGCCCTGGGTGCGAGCGCGGATCGGTCAGACGGAGTTGCAGGCGGCGGTGGGGTGGATGACGACGTCGTCGTCGTACTCTCTAACCACCCTCGCACCTCCCCCGCGCCGACCGGCGACTCCGGCACCGACAGATCGGATATCCCTACTTCTGTAGAGGTGCCGACGGTGGGCTGGGTGGACACGACGGACGGGCTCGTCACCCTCCTGGCCGTGGTCGCAGACGGGGTGGTCCCCGCTCGCCTGGCCGAGTTCCTCGGCGCGATCGAGCGGCCTAGCACCATCTCGGCGGACCGGGTGATCGGCGTGCACGGGCTCACCGAGGGCATGGCCGAGCAGGTCGTGCGCGTCCTCGCCCCGATGGGGATGATCTTCGACGCGACCTCGACCTGGGCGCCGACGCGCAGGTGACTCCTGCAGCCGGAGCCCGGAGCACCGGGAGGGGCGGCGTGTGGACCGCCCCTCCACGGGCGGACAATCAGCGTTTCATCAGCGCGAAAACTCCCCAGAGCTCAGTCCGCCGCGACCCGGGAACCGAAGCGCGCCACCAACCACCGCGCCGCGTCGGAGACCGAGTGCACCGTCTCCGGCACTCCGGCACCCTCGACGGAGGCGCTGCTGTTCGGCCGCTCCACCATGACCACCGGGATGTGCAGCGCCCGTGCCGCCTCGAGCTTCGCCTCGCTCGTCTGCCCGCCGCTGTCCCGGGTGACCAGCACGTCGATCCGGTGGCGGGCCATCAGCGTGCGCTCGGACTCGACGCCGAACGGCCCCCGGTCCAGCACGAGCAGGTAGCGGTGCGGGAGCGGACCGGGCGGGGGCTCGGAGCACCTGATCAGGTAGGACCCGCGGGAGTCGTCCGCGAAGTCCGAGGCGCCGAGCTTGCCGACCGTGAGCATCGGACGGCGGAAACGCTTCTCGACCTCGGCCACGGCAGCCTGCATGTCGGGGACCCGGATCCACTCATCCCCGTCGGACTCGGACCACGGCGTCCGCTGTAGGCGTAGGAGCGGCAGGCCCGTTGCGGCGGTGGCCACGATCGCATCGGAGGAAATGCGTTCGGAGAAGGGGTCGGTCGCGTCGATCACCGCGGTGACGGCGTTCTCGCGCAGCCAATGGGTGAGGCCGGGCGCGCCACCGAACTCACCGATGCGGACCTCGCCACGGGGCATTCGCGGCCGGGCGACCTTACCGGCCAACGCCGTGACCACCTCCAACCCCGCGGTGACCAGCAGGTTCGCCAACTCGCGGGCCTCGCTGGTGCCGCCCAGGACGAGGATCAGACCGGGGCTGGCGCCGCCCGCTCTCCTCCCGGAGGGCGCGCTATCAACCGGTCCTCCGGATGTGGCCGCGGGAGACTGGCCGTCCGCGCCCTGAGCCTCGCAGGACGGGCCGAAATCCGGGTGACCGATCCCGGGCACGAGCTCGCTGGTGATCCCATCGGCGGTGAACATGCTCGACAGTTGTGCAGCCTCGGCGTGCTGACCGGGGTCGCCGGCGAACAGGACCACCACTCGATCGTTGCGGGCGAGGGCGGCACGGACCTCGCCGAGAATCTGGTGCTCCGTGAGGTCTGTGGTGTCCACGACCTTCGCGGTGGGCGAGACCAGTGACAGTGACTCTCGCGGAACCTGACCGTGCGCATAGAGACAGGTGCCGCTCATCGCGAGCAGGCGCGATGCCCGGACCGTGAGCAGGTCCACCGGGCCCGGCCCCACTCCGACGAGGTGCACCGCGGCAGGGGCGTCGGAGGCTCTCCCCTGCGATCCGGTCGGGCCGGTCACCGCGGCATCCGACGCCAGATCGGCTGGGGCACCGCCCGCGCGACGGCGAACATCACCCGTAGCTGCCACGGGATCCACACGACGCCCGCGCGACGCGCCAGGACCCGCTCCACCACGGCGTCGGCCACCTGGTCCGGCGTCGAGGAGAACGGTGCCGGATCCATGCCCTCGGTCATGCGGCCGATCACGAAGCCCGGGCGCGGGATGATCAGCGTGACCCCGGTGCCGTGCAGCGCATCCGCCATGCCGGAGGCGAAGCCGTCGAGGCCTGCCTTGGCAGAGCCATAGACATAGTTGGCGCGCCGCACCCGCTGCCCGGCGACGGACGAGAACGCCACGAGCACCCCGCTCCGGCGCGGTTTCATCCGCTCGGCCAGGGTCGTCAGCAGCGCGGCCTGTGCCACGAAGTCGGTGTGCAGGATCTGCGCGGCGGCGCCGGCGTCACGCTCAGCGACCTCCTGATCGCCGAGGATCCCGAAGGCGAGCACCGCGATGTCGACGGGGCCGACCCGGGACTCGATCTCGTCCACGAGGCCCCCGTGGGTGCTGAGGTCGTCGGCGTCGAAATCCACGAACTCGACCGCGATCGCCCCGGCGGACTCGAGCGGAGCGGCGAGTGTGGAGACGTCGCCGCCCGGCCGAGAGGCCAGGACGATGGTGCGGCCGGGCGCGAGGCGATGTGCCACGGCGAGGCCGATCTCACTGCGACCGCCGAACACGACGACGGTCTCACCACCGGGCCGGGAAGACGATGATGCGGCATTGGGCATGTGCCCAGTGTTTCACGCAGTCGCTCGTGTGCGGCCTCCACGGGGCACTGCCGACCATTTCCGTTGCTGTGGCAGGCTCGGATCCATGGCGCACTCACTGGCAGAGCTGTCTGACGAGGCTCACGAGTTCCTGTCGACCTACCATCTCGGGACGCTGACCACCCTGCGCGCCGATGGTTCACCGCATGTGGTGGCCGTGGGCTTCACCGTGGACTCCGAGGGCGGCTTGGCCCGGGTGATCACGAGGCAGGGCTCCCAGAAGGCGCGGAACGCGCAGCGGGGTGGCCGCGCGGCGGTCTCGCACGTCGACGGCGGCCGATGGCTGACCTTCGAGGGACCGGTCCGGCTGCTCACCGACGCCGCGGCCGTCGCCGAGGGCGAGCGGCGCTACGCACTCCGGTACCGGGAGCCGCGGCCGAACCCCGAGCGCGTGGTGGTGGCGATCGAGGTTGATCGCGTCCTCGGCTCGGCCCAGATGTTCGTCGACTCCTAGCCACAGCTATCGACAGTTCGACGCTGGCCGCCCGACCCCGCCAGCAGGTCCCAGCCTAGAGGGCCCGCAGGCCGCGCTCGCCGTTGTTGAGGTCGCGACGACCGTCGGCGGTCACCGCGACGATGTCCTCGAGCCGAGCGCCCCACTGGCCGTCGAGGTAGATGCCCGGCTCGACGGAGAAGGTCATGCCCTCGGCCAGCACAGTGTCCGCGCCCGGGGCGACGAACGGCGGCTCGTGCAGTCCGAGCCCGATGCCGTGGCCGGTGCGGTGGATGAACCTCTCCCCCAGACCCGCCGCCGCCAGATGCTCGCGCGCGGCCGCGTCGACCTCGCCGATCGCCACCCCCGGTCGCACGGCCTCGCGCGCCAGCCGCTGCGCCTCCTGCAGCGCGGCGTACTCCTCGGTGACCTGCGGATCCGGCTCGCCCATCGAATAGGTGCGGGTGCAGTCGGAGTGGTAGCCGCTCGGCAGCGGACCGCCGATGTCCACCACAACGATGTCGCCCTGCTGCACCACCCGATCCGACACGCCGTGGTGCGGGTCGGCTCCGTGTTCCCCGGCGCCGACAATCACGAACTCGGCGTGCGTGAGCCCCTCGGCCTCGATCGCGGCCGTGATGAGCTCACCGACCTCCGCCTCGGTCCGCCCCACCTGCAGGAACTCCCCCATCCGCGCGTGGACGGCATCGATGCGACGGGCGGCCTCGGCGAGTTGCTCCACCTCGCCTGTGTTCTTGACAGCCCGGACGTGATCGATCACCTCGGAGGCCAGCACCACCTCGCCGTCGACGCTCTGCTGCAGCGGGACCAGGTGCAGGGCCGGCATCGCGGTGGACACCGCCACCCGCCCGGACACCTTGCCCGCAACGAGCGCCACCGCATCGGTCCCGTCCGACCACGGGTGGATCTCCGCGCCGATACGCCCGGCGGCGTCCCGCACCGGATCGGTGAGTTCCAGGGACGGCAGGACCAGCAGCGGTTGGTCACCTGCGGCGGCCACAACCAGTGCGGTGAGCCGCTCGTGGGAGTCGAGTCGCTCGCCGGTCAGGTAGGCCATGTCCTCGCCGGAATAGACCACCACGTGATCGATCCCGATCTCGCGCGCGCGGGCGCGGACGGCGTCGAGGCGATTCGGGTACAGGTCCGGGGTGTCGGCGTTCATGTCCTCCACAGTAGGCCGACCGCCACCCCGCTCGCCCCCGGCGGCGGCTAGCCTGGCGGGGTGTTCCCGTCCCCGCCCGGTCACAAGGAGGCGCCATGTCCCAGGGTCCGTTGATGGTTCTCGACAGCGCGGGACTGTGGTTCCGGGCGTTCCACTCCGTGCCGGACAAGATCACCGGCCCCGACGGCGCCCCCGCCAACGCACTGCGTGGGTTCTGCGACATGGTGGCCGTGCTGGTCGAGGAGTACTCGCCGACGGGCCTGGTGGCGGCCCTGGACCGTGAGTGGCGGCCGACCTGGCGCGTAGAGTTGCTGCCGTCCTATAAGGCGCATCGTGTCGGCGACGACGGCGAGGAGGACGCCCCCGAAGCGTTGGCGCCGCAGGTGAATTCGATCCGCGAGGTCTTGTCCGCGGCGGGCATCACCCAGGCGTGGGCCCAGGACGCGGAGGCCGACGACATACTGGCCGCACTCTCCGCTCGCGACCGGGAGGTTCTCGTCGTCACCGGCGATCGCGACCTCTTCCAGCTCGCCTCCCCCACCACCACCGTCGTGTACGTGGGCGCGGGCATGAAGAAGCGTCTGGCCTACACCCCGGAGGTCGTGGCGGAGCGGTTCGACCTACCCGTCGGGGTCGATGCCGCCGTGTACGCGGACTACGCCGTGCTCGTGGGTGACGCCTCCGACGGCCTGCCCGGTGTCGCCGGGGTGGGCACAAAGACCGCCGCGACCCTGCTGCGTGAGTACGGCGATCTCGACGGGATCATCGCCGCCGCGAACGATCCGGGTTCGGGCCTGACCGCCCGCCAACGAAATGCGATCCAGGGCGGCGCGGACTACCTGGCCGCGGCGCGCGGGGTGGTCCGGCTGGGTGGCCGAGAGTTCGCGCTGGAGTTCGACGGTGACACCGAGGGCCGGCGCGGTCCCGTCGACACCGCGGCCCTCGACGAGCTCGGCCGGACGACCGGCCAGGCGCGGGCGATCGACCATCTGGTCGAGGCCACCAAGGACCTCGCGACGACATAAGGCTTGGCCAGGTCGGGGCTCGGTCAGTTCATGGCGCGGTCAGGCCATGTGGTCGAGCACGACGCCCCGACGAAGCGCGCCGACGGCCGACCGGGCGGTGCGTGCGAGCTCGGGTTCGGCCACCTGACCGATCTGCGCGAGCACGTCCAGCACCAGGCGGGCTGACCGGACGAAGTCGCCTGCCGTCAGCTCCACGCCCTCCTGCCACGACGCCGCCAGGATTGAGGACAGGGCCCCGCCGGAGACCCAGTGATGCATCACCGGGGCCAGCCCGGCGTCCAGGTCGGGGGTCGTGGGGAGTCGATGATCCCGCTCGACGCCGGCGACGTCCTTGGCCACACTCTCGGTCTCGGTGAGTGCGACACGAAGGGCCTCGTCCGAGGGCTCACGGACCGCCGACTCGGTGCGCGGATGCGCGACGACGGTGGCAACCATGGCAGCCAGTCCGGCCTGATCGAGAACACGCCACACACCCCGGCGCAGGCACTCCGACACGAACAGATCCTGTTCGGTGTGGATCCCCGCCAGGAGCCGACCCGCGTCGGTGGCGCGCAGTGCGCCATCGACCTCCTCCAGATATCCGAGCTGGTCGAGCAGCTCGACGATGCGGCGAAACCGGCGGGCCAGGGAGTCGGCGTCGGCGTCGAGTTCCGCGTTCATGGCCCTCACGTCAGCGTCGGCCTTGGCCCACCGCTCGTGTAGCCGTGCGAGCTTGTCGATGCGTGGATCGTCGTGAAGCGGGTGCTGCCGCACCGTGCGGCGGGCGGCCGCGATGCGGGGGTCCTTGCGTACCGGCTTGTCGCCCGACTTCTTCAACCGTGCCTTGGCCTTGCCCCGCAGGTGCTCCATGCGCTGGACGAGTGCACGCTTGGCGCGGCTGTCGAGTTTGCGCCGGCCCTTGGGCAGGTCGACCCTGCCGACAGGGATCGGCGGCGCCGCGAAATCGTGCTGCCCGAGCCAGCCGATCCACCCGGTGTCGGTGAGGCACAGCAGACCCGGGTCGGACTGGATGTCGGTCCGGACCTGCAGGACGGTCGCGACCATCCCGAACCGTTTGCGGCCGACGGTGATGACCGAGCCGGCGGTCTGCTTGAGCATTCCCGCCCGGACAGCGGACAGTCGATCGTCCTTGGACGACTTCTCTGCTTTGCGCTCGAGTCGGCTCAGTTCCGCACGGGCGGCCATGTACTCGTCGAGTTCCTCGTCGCCGCCGGCCTCGACGAGGCTCGCGCGCATCCGGTCACGCTCGTCCTCTCGCCGGCTGATAGCGCGAGACCGGGACACCAGGGTCCGGTCCGTCTGGAACTGCGCGAACGAGCGGCCGATCAGGGAGGTGGCCTCCTCGACGCCGCGCTGCTCGACGAGGTTGACCGCCATCGAATAGTCGGGCGCGAACGCACTGCGTAGCGGGAACCGAGGAGTGTCCACGAGCGCGGACAGGGCATCGAGGTCCAGATCCGGCTGTGACAGGACCACGGCCGTGCCCTTGGTGTCGATCCCTCGCCGGCCGGCTCGGCCGGTGATCTGCGAGTACTCGGCCGAGGTGAGCATCGCGTGGGTTTCGCCGTTGTACTTGGTGGTCTTCTCCAACACGACCGCACGGGCCGGCATGTGGATACCGAGCGCGAGGGTCTCGGTGGCAAAGACGACCTTGATGAGCCCGGCGGAGAACAACTCCTCCACGACCGTCCGGAACAGCGGCAGCATGCCGGCGTGGTGTGCCGCGATCCCGCTGACGAGCCCGGCGCGGAAGGCCTGGTAATCGAGCGCATCGAGATCGTGCTGCGGGACCTGGGCGCAGGCCGCGTCCACGTGCGAAGCGATCCGGCGGGCCTCCTCGCCGGTGGTCAGCCGGAGCCGGGCCCGACGCATCTGGGCAACGGCGCCGTCGCAGCCGGCGCGGGAGAACACGAAGTAGATGGCCGGCAGCAGGCGCTCGTCATCCAGCCTCTCGATGACGTCCTGGCGCCGGGCCCACTGGGCGCGCTGGCGGGAGGCGACCCTCTCGTCGTGGTATCCGGAACGGCTGCGGCGTTGTTGTTCCGCAGCCGCCCGGACCGGGATGAGGTCTCCATCGGTGTAGAGCATGTGAGCCAGTGGGACGGGCCGGTGATCCGACAGCACGACCGCGGTGTCGCCGCGGATCTCCGTGATCCAGTCCCCCAGCTCGTCGGTGTTGCTCAGGGTGGCCGAGAGCCCGACGAGACGCACGGCCGGATCGAGGGTGAGGATGATCTCCTCCCACACCACGCCGCGGGAGCGGTCCCCGAGGTAGTGGATCTCATCCATCACCACGCAGTCCAGGTCGTGCAGGGCCGACGAGCCACCGTAGATCATGTTCCGCAGCACCTCGGTGGTCATTACCACGATCGGTGCATCCGCGTCGATGGAGTGATCACCGGTGAGCAGTCCGACGTTCTCCGCGCCGAAACGTTCGCGGAACTGCCGGAACTTCTGGTTGCTCAGCGCCTTGATGGGCGTGGTGTAGAAGCAGCGGCCTCCACTGCTGAGCGCCCGGAACGCGGCGTACTCGCCGACCAGCGTCTTGCCCGATCCCGTGGGCGCTGAGACGAGCAGGTTCCGCCCGGCGTCCAGGGCGGCGAACGAGTCGAGCTGGAACGGATCAGGGGTGAACCCCTCCCCGGCGAGGAACGTCTCCAGGGTGTCCGGCGTGCCGGCGGCGTCAGATGATGTCGTCATACAGCGACCCGCCGGCAGCAGGTGCCTGGAGCGGGCTGGCAGTGGTTGCGGGTGAACCGCCGGCCGGGGCCGACGTGCGGACGGGTGCGGGACGCTCCAGCGGGCCGGAGGATCCGAGGTCGCCGGAGGCACCGATCCCACTGGCCGCCTCGATCGTGGATGCCGACTCGTCATCGACGTCCAGCCACTCGGCCTTGGACTTCTTCTTGCGCTTGTCGTGGATGCGCGCGAACTGGATCGCCCCCTCGACGAGGAGGGTGACCGCCAGTGCGAGGGCAAGCATCGAGAAGGGGTCCTGCCCGGGCGAGGCGACCGCCGCGAACACGAAGATGCCCATGATGATCCCGCGCCGGGACTTGGCGAGAGCCTCGTAGCTCACCACACCGGCCACGTTGAGCATGGCCAGCAAGAGTGGGATCTCGAAGCTCACCCCGAAGATGAGGATGAGCTGGATGAGGAACGTGAAGTACTGGCTACCGGACAGCGCCGTGGTCTGGACGTTGTCACCGATCGAGAGCAGGAACTCGAGGGCGTAGACGATCACGACGTACGCCAGGATCGCGCCACCGATGAACAGGACCGCGGCCAGGATCGTGAACGCGACCCCATAGCGCTTCTCGTTCTTGTGCAGGCCCGGGGTGATGAACGCCCACAGCTGGTACAGCCAGACCGGGCTGGACATCACGATGCCGGCCGTCGCCGCCACCTTGAGGCGCAGCATGAACTGCTCGAACGGGCCGGTCGCCAGCAGGCGGCACTCGTCGCCGTCCCCGAGCTGGAGCCGCGCGCCCGGCGGGATGTCGCAGTAGGGGCCGGTGAGGATCTCGCCCAGCGAGGGAATCGGGCCGAGCGAGCTGCCGTACCAGAAGAACCCGAATCCGAGGCCCACGACGATCGCCGCAACCGCGATGAGCAGCCGCTTGCGGAGCTCGTAGATGTGCTCGATGAGCGGCATCGTGCCGTCGGGATTGCGTGGCCGCCGACGACGCTTCGACCGCAGGCGACCGGCGCCCCCCTTCTGGGAGACGCCGGTCGCCGGGGAGCCGGTATCAGTCATTGACGAGAAGACCTACTGTCCCTGTCCACCCTGGTAGGGGGCGGTGGGGTCGGAATACTGCTGCGGCTGGCCCTGCTGCGGTGCGGCGGGCGCCTGCGGCTGCTGGTACGGCTGCGCCTGCTGCTGCGGGGCCGGCTGCTGGTACTGCTGCGGGGCGGCCTGCTGGTACGGCTGCGCCTGCTGCTGCGGCGCGGGCTGCTGGTACTGCTGCGCCTGCGGCTGCGCGTACTGGGCCGCGTTCGGCTGCGCCTGGGTCAATGCCTGCGGCTCGGACTCCGGGTCCTTGTCGTCGTTCTGCATCTCCTTGATTTCCGACTTGAAGATGCGTGCCGACCGACCAAGACCGCGCGCCATCTCGGGCAGCTTCTTGGAACCGAACAGCAACAGAACCACCGCGAGGACGATGAGCCAATGCCAGATGCTCAACGCACCCATGTCAACCTCCGTTTGTTTGACAACGTTTCCATGGTAACGCACCCCGGTGAGGCGATCACACCTCAGACTCCGCCGTTACCTGCGATGACCTGCTAGTTCACCGGGATTTCACGAGTTTGACGCGGGCACTTCTCCCGCATGATCCGGCGTGGAGTCCGCGTAGGCCGCCAGACCGGCGACGGCACGCTCGGCGACCACCCGCGCGAGCTCCGGATCGACCGGGGTCACCACGTCGGCGTGGCCGAGCAGGAAGCGTACGAGCCAGGCCCGGTCGAAATACGCGATCTCGACATCCAGATCGCCGTCCGGGCGGCGCCGGACCGAATGGAAGCCGAACTCGTCGAGGAACCAGGCACCGGCCGCGGGGACAACGGCCCGCTCGATCAGGCGGTCGCGGTTGTCGTCGTCGTCCTGGGGTTCCGGTCCCACCGCGCGGCGCGGCCCCATGTCCTCCACGCGGCTCATCCGATCGGTGCGGAACGTGCGCCAGGCGCCGGAACCACGGTCGACCCCGTGGATGTAGGAGTGGCCGTCGGCGACGGACAGTCGCGCCGGATCCACCACCCGGATCGTCGAGGAATCCGAACTGGCGGAGTGGTAGACGAAGCGCAGGGCCCGGCCCGACCGGACGGCGGTGCGCACAAGATCGGCGTCGGAATGCCCGGTGCCGGAGTCCACCCGCGCGGGGGTGGCGTCACCCCCGGCGGCGGCGCGGAGCGTGCCCAACAGGTCGCGCAGCGCGGCCTGGTCCACCACCTCGGGCCGGTCCAGGAACACCGCCAGACCCGTCTCGAGGGTCACGGCCTCGGCGGCGGTCAGGCGCACCGGACGGTCGATCCCGGCGGTGAACGTCACCTCCACAAGCTCTGCCTCGTCCAGGTCCTCGGCGGAGAACGCCAGATCGATGAGGTCACCGGGACCGTAGCCGGGCAGGCCACAGGACCACAGCTGCCAGAGTGCGTCGCGGAGCTGGGAGTCCTTCAACCCCAGATCGCGGGCGGCCTCTGCGACCGGCACCGCACCACGGCTGTGGAAGTACGGGACCACGCTGAGCAGGGTCGCGAGCGGGACCGAACGTGGACTCATCGGTAGGCCCCCTCGGCGGCGGTGAGAATGGTCAGAACCCGGATGCGGAGTTCGCTCGGGCGCAACGCCACCGCGTCGGCGCCCTGCGCTGCCACGAGCGAGGACAACTCCCCCAGCGGTGCGGAGACGTCCAGATCGGCGCCGCTCGTGCCGAAGCGCGTGGCCGGGGTCTCCGCGCGCGCCATCGCGCGCAGTTCCGCGGCCCGTCCGTCGGCGGCCCACAC
>NZ_JAALDM010000079.1 GCF_014144865.1 Dietzia aerolata
CCCCCACCCGCCGCCGCCGAGCGAGTCGAGCGTGCCGCCGACCAGCCCGAGGGGCACGAGGAAACCGGTGCGGACGCGGCCGCGGAACTCGGGCCGACGCCCGCCCAGGGCGAGGAAGCGGTACAGCACGTACAGGCCCAGCGCGAGCAGGATCGCGCCGACGACCGGGGTGGCCGCATCAGCGGGGAGGCTCGACAGCACGGTCGCCCCGGCGAAGGCGCCGATCGCGCCGGGGACAGCGAGGACGCGCACGATCCGCCAGTCGACGTTGCCGAGTTTGTGGTGGGAGATCCCGGAGGCGAGCGTCGTGCCGATCTCCGCGAAGTGCACGGAAGCCGATGCCGCCGCGGGTGCGATACCTGCTGCGACGAGCAACGTTGTCGAGGTGACGCCGTAGGCCATGCCCAGCGAGCCGTCGATTAACTGGGCGATTGCGCCGACGAAGCCGAGGACTATCAGAGTTCTCATCGGGACCCTTTCTTGATTGTGTCGATTAAGTTTAGTGAAACACTAAACTTTTGAATCGCACGCTGTCTAGACCGACCTGTCTGCCCATCCGCCACCCGCGCCGTAGCGACGCCTCCTAGGCTGGAGCGCATGACCTCCTCGCGCACCCCGGACCAGCAGCTCGCCGTCGATCTCGCCGCGGAGGCCGGCCGCCTGCTCGTCGAGCTGCGCACGTCGGGCCCCACGGGGCGGGAGCTCGGCGATATCGGCGACCGCCGCGCCAACACCCTGCTGCTCGAGCGGCTCGCCGCGGAGCGCCCCCACGATGCGGTCCTGTCGGAGGAGTCGAAGGACGATCTCGCGCGCGTCGACGCCGACCGCGTCTGGATCATCGACCCCGTCGACGGCACCCGCGAATACGGCCTCGGCGATCGCCCCGACTGGGCCGTGCACGTCGCCCTGTGGGAACGGTCCGGCGACCCGGCGCGGTCACGCCTCACCGCCGCAGCGGTATCCTTGCCTGCGCTCGGGGTGGTGTTGGGGGTCGACGACGACGAGGTCTACGCCGCCTCGGTCGGCCATCACGGAGTAGACGGTGGGGGGCTCTTACCTCCGCGGACGGACTCGCGGCCGCGGATCGTGCTGTCGGCGTCCCGCCCTCCTGCATTCGCGGATGCGGTCGCCCGCGCGGTGGGCGGAGATCTGGTCCCGCTCGGTTCGGCAGGGGCCAAGACGGCGGCCGTCGTGCGCGGTGAGGCTGACGCCTACATCCATGCGGGCGGGCAATACCAGTGGGATTCGGCTGCTCCCGCCGGCGTGGCGCTGGCCCGCGGCTTTGTCGCATTGCGGGTCAACGGCGACCCGCTCGAGTACAACGTCGCGGACACGTACCTGCCGGATCTGGTGGTGTGCCGCGCGGAGCTCGCGGACGACATTCTCGGGGCAATCGCCTCGGCCTGACCTACGAGAAAACCCTGGCCTGCCGGATCGATGGTGTCCGGCAGGCCAGGGTTCGGTAGGCCATAGGGGAGTTGAGGCCGGGGCCCGTGTCCCCGCGGTTCGGCAGGGCCCGGCGTGTGACGAGCCCCTGTCGACGGTGTCGGTCAGGCCTCGGTGCCGACGTTGGGGCGTCCAGCGAGCTCGTCGTCGAGTCGGAGCAGTCCCGGGCCGTCGTCGCCGGTGTGCTCGAGGCGTCCCAGGATTTCGTCCACGGTGGCCTCCTCCTCGATCTGCTCGGCGAGGAACCAGTTGAGTAGCGGGTTCGAGTCGATGTCCTCGGCCTTGGCGCACGCCCGGTAGAGGTCACGGATCGATTCGGACACACGCCTCTCGTGCTCGAGGGCAGTCTTGAAGGTCTCCCGCGGATCCTCCGAGACGGTGATGTGTCCGGTGGAGATGTCCCCGATGCGCGGGTGGTTCCCACGGGCGTCCAGGTGGTCGATGAACTTGTTGGCGTGGACGATCTCCTCATCCGCCTGCCGCCGCAGCCACGAGGCCATCCCGGGCAGATCGGCCAGGTCCATCTCGATCGCCAACTGCCGGTAGACCAGGCTGGCTTCGAACTCCAGGGTGATCTGCGCGTTGAACTTGGCTTCCAATTCCTCGTTCAGCTTCATGTCCTTAAGGCTACGCCCTGCTCGCTGTGCGACGGCTGAAATCCTTGGGTACGGTGCACCGGTGACCGAGAACCATGACACGCCGGTGGATCGGGAGGGTGCGGCCGTCGGGCCGACATCCCCTGAGGTGTGGAGTCTGGAGCATCCGCGTCACGGCACCCTGGAGGTCGCGGTGGGTGACGCGGCCTCGTTGCGCACGGTCGACCCGGGTTTCCCCGAGGAAAAGAAGAAGGACGACGACAACGACGCCGATTCCGCGACTGCCGACTCCGATCCCGCGACCGCGCTGACAAGCAGTCCCGGGTTCGTCCTGCTGCGTGATGGCGGCCTGGTGGCGCGGGCCCGGAAGGTCGGTAATCACAAGGTGTCGATCACCGCCGACCCGCCGAAGCCTGACAAGTTCACCAGCAATCCCGCGGCGGTCTCCGGGCCGAGGGTGCTGATGCGCAGCAATGTGCTGGACACAAAAGTTCGACAGGTGACGTTCCGCGAGGGGTGGGAGGTGGTGCATTTCGATCCGCCGCCCGGGTCCGAGGCGGAGGCGCGGCTGGCCGACATCGCGGACTCGCCCTGGAAGCGGGTGCTCTATCCGATTGCCGGGGGCGTCGGAAAATCCGGCTGGGCGATCGCGATGATTGTGCTCATCCCGATCCTGGGGCGACTGATCAACCCGGTCATCGACTGGATCTCCGAGCGGATGCCGGACGTCGACATCCCGTGGCCCGACATCTCGTTGCCGAGTATCCCGTGGCCGGACATCACCCTCCCGTCGATCAACCTGCCCGAAGTGGACCTGCCGGGGTGGGTCGAGTTCCTGCTCGAGTACTCGAAGGTGTGGATCCCGCTGTTGATCGGCGTGGCTCTGGCCATGGTGGCGGTCCGCCATTCACGAAAGTCTCGCCGCATCAAGCAGGAATGGGAGGCCCAGCGCGCGGCGGACGAAGCGGGGGAAGACGAAGCCGAGTCCGACGACGAGCATTAAGCCGCGGAAATGCGAACCGGCCCGTCCCACGCAGGGCGCGGGACGGGCCGGTGAGTGCTCGGTGGCGTCAGTGGGTCACTTGTCGGTGAGCAGCGCCCCGGCGATCGCGAGCATGAAGGAGTCCTTGGCCAGGGACATGCCCTCCTGGCTCGGGCGGATGCCGTCGGACTCGGTCATGGCCGGGTTGCGGAAGTACATCGACAGCAGCCCTGCGGAGAAGGCGCCGAGCGCGGCGCCGGCGATCTTCTTCGGCACGAACGGGGTCAGCAGGCTCGCACCCACGCCGATCTCGGAGTAGGCGATGAACTTACCGAAGGTGTCGGGATCCATCTTGGCCATCGCGGGGATGCCGCTGGCGGCGAATCCCTGCATGCCCTGGGCGGCCTCGGTCGGCATGCCGCGCTTGCTCAGGCCGGAGTTGAGGACAAACGCGCCGGTGACTCCACGCAGGATGGCGTTGGACAGGCTCATGATGTGCTCCTTGGGGTCAGGTGGGGTTCACGGAATCTTCTAGTTGATACGACACTTTGGTGACGTGACATCAATCAGGGTAACGCACTTGGCGTCAGTTGCAATCCCGGCGGGCTGGAAGTGTGATCCATTCGATGATCCGTGTGCGGATTCGGCGGGTCGGGTGCGATCTCGAGCCGACGGTGGAAAGGTCGCCTGGTATGAGCACGAGTAGCAGTGACATCGCGGACAATTCGATCCCAGATTCGCATCCTGATGAGAATCCGACCACCGCAGCCACGGTCAGCAAGACTCGATCATGGAAGATCGGTTTGTCGCGGGCGCCGGGGGAGTTCTCCCGCGACCAGTGCACCGACCAGGCCGCCGGGCTGACCTACTTCGCCGTGCTCTCCCTGTTTCCGGCACTGCTCGCCGTCGTCTCTCTTCTCGGCGTCTTCGGACAGGGGGAGGCCACCGTCGATGTGGTGATGGAAATGATCGAGGGCGCGGCACCCGAGGAGACGCTCGCCGCACTGCGCGGGCCCATCGACTCGCTGGTCAACACCCCGGCAGCCGGATTCGCATTGATCGCCGGTATCGGCGGTGCTCTCTGGTCGGCTTCCGGTTACGTCGGGGCGTTCGCTCGTGCGATGAACCGGATCTACGGGGTCGAGGAGGGGCGCCCGTTCTGGAAGCTCAAGCCCTCGATGCTCCTTCTCACCGCCGCCATCCTCGTCCTGATCTGCATCGCCGGTCTGCTGCTGGTCATCAGCGGGCCCGTCGCCCGCTGGGTGGGTGACCTGATCGGTCTCGGCTCCACCGCGGTCATGGTGTGGGATATCGCCAAGTGGCCGGTCCTGGTGTTCGTGGTCGTCCTCATTCTCGCGCTGCTTTACGGGTTCGCCCCGAACGTCCGCAAGCCCAAGTTCCGGTGGCTCTCCCTCGGCGCGGTCGTCGGACTTCTGGTGTGGGTGCTGGCCACCGTCGGGTTCGGTATCTACGTCACCAACTTCGGTAGCTACAACGCGACCTACGGTTCGCTGGCCGGCGTCATCATGTTCCTGCTCTGGCTGTGGATCACCAACAACGCCTTCCTGTTCGGCGCCGAGGTGGACGCCGAGGTCGAGCGCGCCCGCCAGCTCCAGGCCGGCATGCATGCCGAGGAGGAGATCCAGCTCCCGCCGCGCGACTCCAGCGCCAGCGACAAGGCGGAGGAGAAGCTGCAGAAGACCATCGATTCAGCCGCCGAGGTGCGCCGCGAGGCGCAGGCGGAGCAGGCCCGCGACCGCTTCTGATCTGAGCCCCGCATCCCCGCCCCCGGCCCGCATCGAGAAGTGACTTCCGCGCACCCCGCTCCCGCGAAACGCGGGACGAACCCACTTCTCGACGCGGTCGGCAGGGCGGCTGGCAGGGCGGTCGGCGCGGGTGCGGGCGCGGCAGTCCGCCTTACGCGCCACCTCCGGCCACAATCGGTGACATGACTACCCGGGGCGAGAGCCGGACGATCGGGCGCCGATTGCGGATCGTCTGGCTGGTGCTCAGGCGCTCGGTGTCGGAGTTCCTGCGCGACCGCGGCCCCGACCTCGCCGGCTCCCTCACCTACTACGGCGTGCTCTCGCTGTTCCCAGCCATGCTCGTGGTCATCTCGCTGCTCGGGGTGTTCGGTCAGGGCGCGGCGACCGCGGACGCCATGATGGGCATGCTCGCCGACGTCGCCCCGGACGAGATCCTGGATCCGGTCCGCGCCCCCATCGAGTCGTTGGTCACCACGCCTGCCGCGGGGCTCGCGCTGATCGTCGGCACCACAGTCGCGCTGTGGTCCTCGTCGCGGTACGTGTGGGCGCTGGGCCGCGCCATGAACCGCGTGTTCGGGGTCGACGAGGGGCGGCCACTGTGGCGGGTCATGCCGGCCGGCCTCGGCCTGACGGCCCTGCTCATCGTGCTCGTCGCGTTCGGCGGCCTGGCGTTGGTGTTCACCGGCCCGGTGGCCGCGACGGTCGGCGGGTGGATCGGGCTCGGCAGTGCGGCCGTGCGGGCCTGGGAGTTGGCGATGTGGCCGGTCACGCTCGCGGCCGCGATCCTCGCGCTGGCGATGCTCTACCGTTTCGCGCCCAACATCTCCGGACGCAAATTCCACTGGGTGTCCCTAGGTGCGGCCGCGGCGCTGCTCATCATCGGTGTCGCCACCGCCGGCTTCAGCTTCTTCGTCGTCAACTTCGGCAACTTCAACGAGGTCTACGGCTCCCTGGCCGGCGTGATCATCTTCCTGCTGTGGCTGTGGCTGGTGAACATCGCGGTGGTGTACGGGGCCCGACTGGACGCCGAGGTGCTGCGGGTGCGGCAGTTGCGCGCGGGCCTCGACGCAGCTGAGGCGCTCCATGTGGTCCCGCGTGATACCCGCGCCAGCGATGCTCGTGACCGCCGCCGCGCGAAAATGCTCGCGGACTACCGGGCGCTCAGGCGCGAACCCTCCGGGCCCTCCGACCACACTGATTCCACGACGTCCACTGAGTCCTCCACGCCCCGTCCGTCCACCGAACCCGCCAAGCCTGCCAAAGCCGCCACACCCACGCGCGCCACCGAACATGTGGCGACCGGTCGCGCCGACGCGCAGCGGTAGGGTTGTGTCCATGCGCCTCGTCGTCACCGGGGGAGCCGGGTTCATCGGCGCCAACTTCGTCCGCACCGTCGCCCGCGAGCACCCGACGGCCCACATCACCGTCCTCGACTCCATGACCTACGCCGCCAACCGCGCGAGCCTGGAGGACCTGCTCGGCCCGGCCCCCGGCGGTGAAGAACCCCGTGACGACGACGACAACGCCACCATCGACCCCGCCGGCGGAGCCCCGCGTGCCACCGTCGAGCTGGTCGAGGCGGACTGTGCGGATGCCTCGGTCACCGATCAGCTGGTCGCCGAACTCACCGGCCCGGACGACGCGGTGGTGCATTTCGCGGCGGAGAGCCACAACGACAACTCGCTGGCCACGCCCTGGCCGTTCGTGCACTCCAACATCGTCGGCACCTACACGATCCTCGAGGCGTGCCGCCGCCACGATGTGCGGCTGCACCACGTGTCCACCGACGAGGTGTACGGCGACCTGGCACTGGACGACCCGGGCAAGTTCACCCCCGCCACGGCGTACAACCCGTCGAGCCCGTACTCGGCCACCAAGGCCGGTGCGGACATGCTGGTGCGGGCCTGGGTCCGCAGCTTCGGGGTCCGCGCCACGCTGAGCAACTGCTCCAACAATTACGGGCCGTACCAGCACGTGGAGAAGTTCATTCCCCGGCAGATCACCAACATCCTCGACGGCCGTCGCCCCCGCCTCTACGGAAGTGGAGCCAACGTGCGGGACTGGATCCACGTCGACGACCACAACGCGGCCGTACTCAAGATCCTGTCCCACGGCGATCTGGGCCGCACCTATCTCATCGGCGCCGATGGCGAGCGGTCCAACCTGGAGGTCATGCAGACGATCTGCGAGTTGATGGGCGTCGCGGGCACCGGCGGCAGCGCCGGTAGCGGAGGTGCGGGCGGCGGCAGCGGCGACCCGGGATTCGACCACGTCACCGACCGCCCCGGCCACGACCTGCGGTACGCGATCGACGCCACCGCCACGCGGGCCGAACTGGGCTGGGAGCCCCGGCACACCGACCTGCGCGAGGGCCTGCAGCAGACCATCGACTGGTACACCGCTCATCGCGACTGGTGGGAGCCGGTCAAGGAGCAGGTCGAGGCCAGGTACGCGACCACGGAGAAGGTGCTGTGAAGGGCATTGTTCTGGCCGGCGGCGCCGGCACTCGACTGCGGCCGCTCACTCTGGCCGCGAGCAAGCAGCTCATGCCGGTGTACGACAAGCCGATGATTTATTACCCGCTGTCGACGCTCATGCTGGCGGGAATCCGCGACATCCTGGTCATCACCACCCCGGAGGATGCGCCGCAGTTCCGGCGGCTTCTCGGCGACGGCTCGCAGTTCGGGATCACGCTGAGCTACGTCGAGCAGGCCGAGCCCAACGGGCTGGCGCAGGCGTTCGTGCTGGGCGCGGACCACATCGGCGACGAGCCCGTGGCGCTCGTGCTGGGCGACAACATCTTCTACGGCCCCGGCATGGGCACCCAGTTGCGCCGGTTCTCCGACCTCGACGGTGGCGCGGTGTTCGCCTACCAGGTGTCCAACCCGCAGGAGTACGGGGTGATCGACTTCGACGCGCAGGGCCGCGCGGTCAGCCTCGAGGAGAAGCCCGAGAATCCGGCCTCGGACTTCGCGGTCCCGGGCCTCTACTTCTATAGCGCGGACGTGGTGGACGTGGCCCGCGGGCTCGAGCCGTCGGCGCGCGGCGAGTACGAGATCACCGACATCAACCGCCACTACCTGCGCGAGGGCCGACTGCAGGTCGAGGTGCTGCCCCGCGGCACCGCCTGGCTCGACACCGGCAGCCACGACTCGCTGCTGGATGCCGGGAATTATGTCCGCACGATCGAGGACCGCCAGGGCCTGAAGATCGGCTCCCCGGAAGAGGTGGCCTGGCGCATGGGATATATCGACGACGACGAGCTCGCCGCGCGTGCACAGGACCTGCTCAAGTCTGGTTACGGCGCCTACCTTCTGAACATCCTCCGCCGCGAGCAGGGGCGCAGGCCGTGACGCCGGCGGACGGGACCGACTGGGAGACAGGCCCGAGCGGTCTGCCGCGCATCCTCGTGACCGGGGGCCGTGGCCAGCTCGGGCGGTCGCTGGGCAAGTCCGCCCGCGGCAAGGCCGTCGCCCTGGGCAGCGATGAGCTCGACATCACCGACCCCTGGTCCGTCGCGTCGGTGCTGGATGCGTACGCGCCGGAGGTCGTGATCAACGCCGCCGCCTACACCAACGTCGACGGCGCGGAGTCGGATGAGGACGGGGCGGCCATCGTCAACATCGACGGCGCCCGGAACGTGGCCCAGGGGTGCGCCGACCGCGGCATCCGGATGATCCACATCAGCACCGACTATGTGTTCTCCGGCCAGGTACCCGGCGGCGTTGACCCGGCGACCGCGCCCGGGCTGCAGCCGCATGACCCCACCGGACCGGTCACGGTGTACGGCCGGACCAAGCTCGCGGGGGAGCGTGCCGTGCACGAGGAGCTGCCGGAGGCGACGATCATCCGGACCGCGTGGCTTTACACGGGCGCGTGGCGGGTGCTCGAGAACCACCCCGGCAGCGACTTCGTGGCCACCATGATCCGGCTGGAGTCCGAGCGCGAGACGCTGAACGTCGTCAACGACCAGTGGGGATCGCCCACAGACGTCTCCACGCTGACCTCACAGATCCTCGAGATGCTCGCCGCGGAGAAGGCCGGCCGGATCGACACCAGCGGCAACATCCACCACGTCACCGACGCGGGCCGCGCCACCTGGTTCGACCTCGCCCAACGGGTTTTCCGCCAGCTCGGCGCCGACCCCGAGCGGGTGCGTCCCTGCAGCAGCGACGAATTCCCCCGGCCCGCACCCCGCCCCGCATTCTCGGTCCTCGCCGACACTGCCTGGCGGTCGCTGGGACTGTCACCCCTCGATGACTGGACCAAGAGTCTCTTCCGCGGGATGGTCTACTTCGCGTCGGTACGGGAGACGGAGGCCGAGCAGGTGCAGGCGAAGCCGTCTGCGGGGGCGGCGGGGACGTTGTCGTCGTCGTCCTCATCGGATTCGGTCAGCCCCGCCGACGGTGACGGGCACTCGTTCGGTGATTCTGGTGACTCCGGCGGTTCCGGCGGTGACGCGCCGCGGTGAAGCGACACGTCCGACGCGCGGCGGTGGTGACCGTCGTGCTCGCGGTGACGGGCGCCGCCGCACTGACCGCGTGGGGCGCCTTCCTCCTCCAACCCCGCGCCGACGAGCTCGCCCCCGCCGACGCGGTGGTGATGCTCGCCGGCGCCGACGAC
>NZ_JAALDM010000080.1 GCF_014144865.1 Dietzia aerolata
CCACGGTCCTGGCCGGGCCTGATCCGGCGCTCGCCACGGGCCCGGTCGCACACGGCGCGGCGGCGGTGGTTCCTGAGGGGCCGCCGGCCCGCTGTAGCGCGGACGACCACCCGCGTGAGGCGGCTTCCAGGGGGAGTGTTCCGAGCCCGTCATGCCCATAGGGTCACATGGAACCGATGGTCATGGGGCCAGGTGCGCAGATATTCGTCGCCCCCGCGGGTGGGCTCGCGGGATGAAAGATCCAGGTAGACCCCGACAGGGGGCACGTCGCGGCGTCACTGTTGTGTGGTCCACGGGGTGTCGCTACTCTCGGGGAAGTCGGTGGCGAAAGCTGATACCCCCCCCGCCAGCTGTCGCCGACTCGGCCGCGATGTGGCGAACCCGCTGACCCTCCCCATGGTCGCGACCGGCACATCGTGCGTCAAGAATCGCCGGCGGCCGCGTTGTCCCCCCTCCGCGGCCCCGGCGATTCCCTCATTTCCGGCCCGGGCCTGCCTGTGGATCCCTGTTCTCCGGATTCACCTGCCCCGATGGGCAGGCCCGGCTAGGGCGTGGCGGCTGGTGTCAGTCGACCGGGTTGTCGTCGTCGTCACCACCAGGTCCCGGCTCGTCGATCGGCACCTCGGCGGACTGGTCGGCCACATCGGCAGGGTCGGCCTCGCCGACAGTTCCCACCTCGACCGGCGCGGGTTCGTACTCCTCCTGGGTCGTGGCGCCCTCGGGCGTGTACTCCTCGGGATCGTGATTCTCGGCAGTCATCAGCGTGCCTCCTCGCGTTGCTTCCACACAGGGACACCTCCCTGACTAGCAGCGTCCGCGCCGGTCCGCCACCTTCGGCGGGGCAGTGGAAAGGGGTCAGGGATTGGTGTGGCGCGCGGTGAACTCGTCGAGCAGGCCGTACACCGACGAGCGGATGATCGTGCGCAACTGCTCGGGAGTGAACGCGTCCGGGGTGATGGTCGAGGTGGTCCCGAGCCCGGAGACCAGCGCGAACAGTGAGCGGGCCAGGGCGGTGACCTCGTCTTCCGGCGCGTCGGTGCCCACCTTCCCGGTGAGGTGGCCGGTCAGGGCGGAGATCTGCTCCACAACGTAGACGTGCAGGATCTCGGCCAGCCGGGGGTTGTTCAGGCTGGCGGCCTGGAATGCGGTGAGGATCCGCCAGAACCGCTGCGAGTCGACGTTGTGCGGCAGCGTTCGTACCGCGTTGTCGATCCACTCCTCCAGATTCGTGGACAGGGGCTCGGAGCCGGCGGTGAGGTCGGTGAGCGCAGTCCGGAGCGCCGCCTCGAGCAGGTCTTCTTTGTCCGCGTAGTAATGCGAGATGTAGCCGGTGGTGGCTCCCAGGTGCTTGGCGATGCGGCGCATGGAGACGCTGTCGAGGCCGCCCTCGGCCACCAGTGCGCACGCCGCGGACGCGATCTCGCGGCGGTTGGTGTCGGTACCCGAAGGCGGCATGGTCACGGTCGTCCTCGCTTCTGGTCCGGCTGGAAACGACGTGGTGGGCCGGACACACAAGCGTTCACAGTAATCCACGCCGCCTTCTTGTGACGAGCAACACATGTGGGCTAGCATCGCTCACCGGACGACTTCACACAACAGTTGTTATATCGAGGCTTCACGGCGCCGACCAGCGCAAGAGATACGAGGGACACACGAATGAGCAGCACGACCCACACGAACTTCGCGGCCGCCACCACCGACACGGCCGGGACCACCGGCACGGCCGGGGCCACCGCCGTCGAGGTCCAGCGGATGCTCCCGGCAGAGGTCGCCGAGCAGCGGATCACCTTCGCCGACATCCTCGCCCGTCGCCGGGGCGATACCCGGCCCGGCCTGCTGTTCGAGGACCAGAGCTACACCTGGGACGAGGTCGTGCGCGAGTCCGAGAAGCGGGCGGTGGTGCTGCGCCGTCTCCGCCGGGGCGACCGCCCATTCCACGTGGGTGTGCTGCTGGAGAACGTGCCCGACTACATCTTCCTGATCGGCGCCGGCGCACTGGCCGGGGCCACGATCGTCGGGATCAACCCCACCCGCCGCGGCGCCGAACTGGCATCGGACATCCGGGGCGTGGACTGCGACCTCATCGTGACCGACTCCGGCCAGGCCGCCCTCCTGGACGGGCTCGACACGGGCGTCGACGCCGACCGGATCCTCACCATCGACAGCCCGCAGTGGCAGGACGCCGTGGCTACTGCAGAGCACGAGCAACTGCCGCACATTCCCGAGGCGAACGACCCCTCCACCACGCTGCTGCTGACCTTCACCTCCGGCTCAACCGGCGCGCCCAAGGCCGTCATCTGCAGCACCGGCCGCCTCTCCTCGCTCTCGGCCATCAACCACCTGTCGTTCACCCGCGAGGACGTCACCTACAACTCGATGCCGCTCTTCCACGGCAACGCGATCTTCTCCTGCTGGGGCCCGTCCGTCTTCACCGGCGCGACGTTCAGCATGCGCCGCAAGTTCTCGGCCTCCGGCTTCCTACCGGACGTGCGCAGGTTCGGTGCCACGTTCTTCAACTACGTGGGCCGCTCGCTGGCCTACATTCTCGCGGTGCCCGAGTCGCCGGAGGAGCAGCAGACCCGGCTGCGCCTGGTGTTCGGCACCGAGGCCTCGCCGCACGACCGAGACGAGTTCGAGCGCCGCTTCGGCACCCGCCCCATCGAGAGCTACGGCTCGTCGGAGGGCGGGGTCGTCATCAGCCTCACTCCCGATTCCCCCCGCAACGCGCTGGGCGTGCCGCCGGAGTTCATGGACGTCTGCGTGCTCGACGCAAGCGGCGACGAGTGCCCGCGCGCAAAATTCGACGCGGGCGGACGCCTCCTCAACCCGGACGTCGCGATCGGCGAGATCGTCAACCGCACGGGCGCCGCGATGTTCGAGGGCTACTACCGCAATCCCGATGCCACCGCGGAGCGCGTGGACGGCGCCACCTACAAGT
The DNA here is from genome assembly GCF_014144865.1 of Dietzia aerolata. Lineage (GTDB taxonomy): Bacteria > Actinomycetota > Actinomycetes > Mycobacteriales > Mycobacteriaceae > Dietzia > Dietzia aerolata. The sequence goes on from NZ_JAALDM010000080.1 coordinate 2,939, forward strand.
CCGGCGACCTGGGCTACCGCGATGAGGCCGGTTTCTTCTACTTCGCCGGTCGCGGTGGTGACTGGCTGCGCGTGGACAGTGAGAACTTCGCCGCCGCACCCGTCGAGCGAATCCTGGCGCGGTTCCCCGGCATCGTGTTGGTCGCCGTCTACCCGGTTCCGGACCCGCGCACGGGCGACCAGGTGATGGCCACCCTCGAGATGGCGCCGGGCGAGTCCTTCGACCCGGAGGCCTTCGGCAACTTCCTCACCGAGCAGTCGGACCTGGGCACCAAGTGGGCGCCGCGGTTCGTGCGGGTGGTGCGCGACATCCCGGTCACCGCGACGCGCAAGATCGACAAGAAGGACCTGCGCCGCCAGTCGTGGACGGTGGAGGACGCCGTGTACCTCGGTGACACCAAGACCCACGAATACCACCGGATGGACGACGACGAGAAGGCCGCACTGCTGGCCGAGTACGACCGCTACGGCCGATCACCGGCCTGACCCGTACCTGGGACTGCTCGAGGCGGCCGGGCAGTCCCGAGGTCCGCACGGCCGAATGCCGGGTAGGCGCCTAGGAGTTGGCGATCGCCAGGATGATCCAGACCGGTAGCCACAGTCCCGCGGTCAGAAGCGTCAGTATCAGGTGCAATGCATGGTTGACGCGGCGACTGTTGTGTACGACCACCGTCTGCTGTAAGGGCTGTGGCGGGTACATGTTCGGGTACTGATGCTGGGGATACGGGCCGGCGCCGAACTGGTGCGGAAGCGCGAGGTGCTGGGGAACGAACTGCTGGGGCTGGGGATACGCAGGAGCCGGCGGGTTCCCGTACGGCAGACCGCCCTCGTGTGCGAGCGGCCCGGGAGCCGCTCGGTCAGACGCCGCATCATGTGGGGCGGGCATGGAGAGGCGCGGGGCCGACCCCGGTGAAGGCGCCGGTGGGAACCTGCGGGTCTCGGCGGACGGGATGCCCGGGTCCCGGGAGTCGAACGCCTCTGTCTGCCCGGCAGGGTAGGCGAGTTCGTTCGCGCGCCGGTCGTGCGCAGGTGAACGGTACTGCTCGTGCATGACACTCTCCTCGGCAGGCTTGGCACCAATGTACGTTGCATGTCCGACACGCTGGGGAGTCGCGACGTCCAGTGTAGTGGTCAGAAGTCCTGGCCGGAGTCGGCGTCGCTGTACCCGCGCCTGCGCAGGTGGAGTCGACGACTGAGCCGGATGACCGGCCGGATCAGCATCTGCACGCTGCCCACGACGAACAGCGCCGTCGCCGTGGTGGTTGTGGCTTCGGAGAAGAACAGGATGCTGCCCATGACGAACCAGATGCCGATCAGCACGTCGTTGGCGATGCTCAGCGTCTCGTAGCGGTCTCTGATCACCAGTACGTCGGGGCCGAGGGGGATCCGGGCTGCGTGCGGTTCCGACATGGTCCCGACCCTAATTGTTCTGCACCCGCGCGCACCGTGGGCGGACGGCGTCCGGAATCAGTCCACGTCCGGCGCCCACTGGACGCCGTTGATGTGGCTCCCGCCGTCAACGAACAGCGTGTTGCCCGTCAGGTAGCGGCTCGCGTCGCTCGCGAGGAACGCGGCAACGGGCCCGATGTCGTCGAGCGGGTCACCGACTCGACCCATCGGATTCGCGGCGGCCATGCCCGCCGCCATCTCCGGGTTCGCCTCGGCCACCCGCCGGTACGCCTCGCTCTGGGCGCCGGGGCAGATCACGTTGCAGCAGATCTGCCGCGGCGCCCACTCGCGTGCCGCGGTCCGGGTCAGGGTGCGCAGTGCCTCCTTGGCGGCGTTGTACTGCACGGAGTACATGTGCGCGTTGACGCCGTTGAGCGAGCACAGGTTGATCACGCGCCCCGTGCCGTGCTTCTCCAGCTCCGGCAACGCCGCCTGCATCGCCCAGAACGTGGCCATCACGGCCATGTCGAATCCGCCACGCAGCTTCTCGTCGGTCATGTTCTCCAGCCGCGCGAAGCCGGAGCCCTTCCACGCGTTGTTGACCAGAATGTCGAGTCGGCCGAAGCGGTTCGATGCCGCGGCGACCATCGCGAGGACCTGCGCCTTGTCGGTCACATCGGTGCGGACGAACTCCGCCTCGACCCCCCACTCGTCCCGCAGCCAGGTCGCGGTGTCGGCGCCCGCGGTCTCGTCGATCTCCGCCACGATCACCGAGGCGCCCTCTCTGGCCAGCGCCCCGGCGATCCCACGACCGATTCCCATCCCGGCTCCGGTCACCACTGCCACACGGCTGTCAAGAGTTCCCATACCCACCTCTAAGTCAATGCTTTACGAGTAGCTACTGAAACAAGTTCTACCCGGTGTCGTGGCAGCGCACACAGGATCGGTGGAGATGTGGGTCGTTTCCCGCCGGGAGGTCAGGTGCTCGCGTCGTCGGACCCACCGGTGACCACCCGGGCCAGGAGGTCGGCCAGACGTTCGTCGATGCCGGCACGTTCGGGCTCGGGGATGTCGAGCGCGTCGAGCAGCGCTCCGCGCAGGACGGGCCACCCGTAGACGGCCGTGAACACCAACAGCAGTTCGACGTCGCCCGCCGGCGGGGGATCGTTCATGCGTCGCAGCTCCGCGGCCGGGCGCAGGGAGGGGTCGACCATCGGCGGAAAGGCGGCGTCGCGGTCGAGTGCCAGCCAGGCCAGCAGGCGGCTGATCTCGGGATGTGACGAGGCGCCGAGCAGCATGCCGCGGACGGCCTCGCCGGCGTCGTCGGTGTTCTCCAGGCGTGCGGCGCCGAACCGGACCGCATCCTGCATGACTGCGGTGATCAGGGCTTCCTTCCGGCCGATGTGGCGGTGGATCAATCCGAGGTTCACTCCGGCGGCGTCGGCGATGTCGCGCAGCGGTACCTGCGGGCCACGCTCGGAGAATAACCGGCGGGCCTCGCGCAGCACGGCCGATCGGATCTCGTCCCGGCCGGTCGGGCGGGCCGCGGCCTCGGGTGCGGACGTCTGCTCGGGAGTCGGACTCTCGCGTTCCATTCCCAAACTGTACACAATTGACTACAGTCGCAGTGGTGCACGTAGAACACGTGCCAGTTTCCCGTGCGAAAGGCCCTTTCTGATGACCTCCCGTGACCGCCGCGACGACATCGACGCAATCAAGTCGCTCAAGTACCGCTACCTGCGCTGCGTGGACCTCCGCCTGTGGGATGAGCTCGCCCAGACCCTCGCGCCGGAGGTGACCGCCTCCTACGGCAAGCGCCTGTCCTACACCGGCCGCGACCAGGTGGTCGAGGGGCTCAGGGGGCAGATGACGAACGACGTGGTCACCGAGCACCAGGTCCACCACCCGGAGATCGAGGTCGACGGCGACACCGCGACGGGCCGCTGGTACCTGCAGGACCGGGTGATCGTCCCGGCCTTCGACACGTACATCTTCGGCGGCGCGTTCTATGACGACGCGTATGCGTACATCGATGGCCGCTGGATGATCTCCAAGACCGGCTATGAGCGCACCTACGAGGCCATGATCAACCTCAAGGACGTGCCCAGCTTCCAGCTCAACGACAACCACCTCGCCCCGACCGACGACAAGTAGGAGCGAGGGCGGGCGAGTAGACGGGACGAGCGCATCGGCGTGGAACTGATCGGGGTCGCGGTCCTGTGCGTGGCCGTGGCCTCGGTCATCGGCGGGGCGACGGGTTTCGGCACGTCCCTCATGGCCACCCCGTTCATGCTCATGGCCGGGGTCGGGCTCACGGAGACCGTGGTGATCAACCTCGTAGTGGCCCTGGTGACCCGCGTCGGCGTGACCTACCAGCTGCGCCAGCACATCGACTGGCGCCGGGTAGCGCTGCTCGGCGGGGCCAGCCTGCCGGGGGCGTGGCTGGGCGTGGAGACCGTGAGCATGCTGCCCGAGCAGCACCTCAAGCCCGCCGCCGGCGTGATCACCGTGGTATGCGGCCTGGCCATGGCGCTGCCCACCTCGACAGGCGCCAGGCCGCCGGCGGCGTGGCTCACCGCGGTCACCGGCGCCGTCGGCGGCTACTTCTCCACCACCACCTCACTCAACGGCCCACCCGTCGTGTTGCTGCTCGGCCGGGCCAAGCTGCCGCCGCTGAGCTTCATCGCCGACCTCGCCGGCTACTTCGTCATCACCAGCATCGTCTCCCTGTCGCTGCTGTGGGCGGGTACGGACGTCGACGTCCCGGCGATCCTGCCGATGCTCGCCGCCTGCGTCGTGGCCGGGGTGGTCTTCAACCAGATCGGCATCGCCATCGCACAGCGCCTGCCCACCCACTTTTTCCGCTCGGCCGTGATCGCCCTCGTGGTACTCGCCGGGATCGTCACCATCGTCACCTCATGAACCACCATCACCACGGAGGACCAATGTCAGCTCAGTTCCCCAACGATCTCGCCGGCGCCGACCGTGCGAACCGACTGGCCGGAAAGGTCGCGGTCGTCACCGGCGGCGGCCAGGGCGTGGGCCGCGGAATCTCGCTCGGCCTCGCCGAATCCGGCGCCGCGGTCCTGCTCGTGGGACGCCGTATGAAGAAGCTCGAGGCCGTGGCCGAGGAGATCCGCGCCACCGGCGGCACCGCCGAATGCCTGGCCGCCGACATCGTGGAGGAGGGCTCGCCCGAGCTCATCATCTCCACGGCGGTAGAGCGTCTGGGCGGTGTCGACATCCTCGTCAACAATGCGAACATGGCCATGCCGTTGCCGCTGTCGGACTACCCGGACGACGACTTCCGCAAGGCCTTCGAGGGCGGCCCCCGCGTCAGCCTGTCGCTGATGAAGCTGGCCCGCCCGGTGATGGCCGAGCGCGGCGGTGGCACCGTCATCAACCTCGTCACCTCCGCGGCCGTGCGCTGGGACGCCGCCAATTACGGCATCTACGCCGCGGTGAAGGAAGCCGTCCGCGCCCTGACCCGCGCCGCCGCCTACGAGTGGGCCGCCGACGGCATCCGCGCCCTCAACATCGCCCCGCATGCCCACAGCCCCGGTCTCGACTGGTGGATGGAGAACAACCCGGAGGAGGCCGCCGAGTTCGTCGCGGGCATCCCCGCCGGCCGGGTGGGCGACCCGCTGGAGGACATCGGACGGCCCGTGGCCTGGCTTTGTTCGGCGGAGGCCTCGTACCTGTCCGGTGCGACCATCCCGCTCGACGGCGGCCAGTCCCGGTGGGGCTGACCGGGCCGCCGCCGTTGTCGTCGTAATACCCACCCCACACCCCCACAAGGAGCCCCTCGCCATGAGCACCGACCCCCGCGACGCCCTGGCGCTCGCCGCCGACATCCGCGCCGGCGACCTCGGCCCCGCCGACGTGCTGGAGCAGGCCATCAGCCGGATCGAGGCCCACGACCCGGAGCTCAACGCCATGGTCGCAACCCGCTTCGACGAGGCTCGCGCCGAAGTCGCCGCGGGACTGCCCGACGGACCGATGCACGGCGTGCCGATCGTCATCAAGGCCCTCGGCACCGACGTCGCCGGGCTACCCGCCGCCGACGGGTCGAGGTTGTTCGCCGACGCCGTGGCCAGCGTCGACAGCACCATCGTCCAGCGCTACAAGGCCGCCGGGATGGTGGTCCTGGGCACCACGAACGTGCCCGAGATGGGCAAGACCACCACCACCGAATCTCTGCTGCACGGGCCGTGCCGAAACCCCTGGAACACCGGTTACTCCACCGGCGGGTCCAGTGGCGGTTCGGCGGCGGCGGTCGCCTCGGGGATGGTGCCCGTGGCCCACGCCACCGACGGTGGCGGCTCGATCCGCATCCCCGCCGCGATGTGCGGACTCGTCGGACTCAAGCCCAGCCGCGGCCGTGTCCCCACCTGGCCGCATCCCATCGGGCTCGCCGCCCCGGTGGCCTACCACCACGCGGTCACCACCACCGTCCGGGACAGCGCCGCGCTGCTGGACATCGTGGCCGGCCATGTGCCCGGCGACGCCTACGGGGCGCCCAC
>NZ_JAALDM010000081.1 GCF_014144865.1 Dietzia aerolata
CGCTCGACGGCGCCCCGCTGGCCGACCTCGCCGACCCCGCGCTCGACGCGCGCGTGCTGGTCCCCGGGTCGGACCGCGGCGACGTGGTGTCGGTGCTGGCGCGGATCTTCGCCTCCGGTGGCACCGCGGTGCTGGTGTCGGGCGAGGGGTCCGACGACGACGACAACGCCGCCGTCACCGACGTGGCCGCCACCGAGAAGACAACTCACACGGTCTGATCAGGCGGGTCGGCAATCGTGCCGATCGGCCGGGACACGCAAAAGCCGCCACACCCAATTCGTTCGGGGGTGGCGGCTTTCGCGTTGGCTAGGGCCTGGCTCAGCTGAGGACCTGGCGGGCCATGACCATGCGGCAGACCTGGTTGGTGCCCTCGTAGATCTGGGTGATCTTGGCGTCGCGCATCATGCGCTCGACCGGGAAGTCGCGCGTGTAGCCGGCGCCGCCGAACAGCTGCACGGCGTTGGTGGTGACCTCCATCGCCACGTCCGAGGCGAACGTCTTGGAGGCGGCGGCCATGAAGCCCAGCTTCTCGCCACCGGGCGCGGTGCCCCGCTCGGCGTTGGCGGCGGCGGTGTAGACCATCAGGCGCGCGGCCTGCACCTTCATCGCCATGTCGGCGAGCATGAACTGGGTGTTCTGGAAGTCGGAGATCGACTTGCCGAACTGCTTGCGCTCCTTGGTGTAGGCGATCGCGGCGTCCAGCGCGCCCTGGGCGATGCCGATGGCCTGCGCGCCGATCGTGGGGCGCGTGTGGTCGAGCGTCTGCAGGGCGGTCTTGAAGCCGGTGCCCGGCTCGCCGATGATGCGGTCGCCCGGGATGCGGACGTTCTCGAAGTACAGCTCGGCGGTGGGCGAGCCCTTGATGCCGAGCTTCTTCTCGGTCTTGGAGACGCCGAAGCCCTCGTCGTCGGCGTGGACCATGAACGCCGAGATGCCGCTGGCGCCCTTGTCCGGGTCGGTCACGGCCATAACGGTGTACCAGGTGGACTTGCCGCCGTTGGTGATCCACGCCTTGGAGCCGTTGAGGATCCAGTCGTCGCCGTCGGCCTTGGCGCGGGTGCGCATGGCGCCGGCGTCCGAGCCGGCCTCACGCTCCGACAGGGCGTACGAGGCCATCTTGCCGCCCGCGATCTCGGGCAGGACCTTCTGCTTGAGGGCGTCGTCGCCGGCCAGGATCAGGCCCATCGTGCCGAGCTTGTTCACGGCCGGGATGAGCGAGGACGAACCGCAGACGCGGGCGACCTCCTCGATCACGATGCAGGCCGCCACCGAATCGGCGCCCTGACCGTCGAACTGCTCCGGGACGTGGACCGCATTGAAACCGGAGGCGTTGAGCGCGTCGAGGGCCTCCTGCGGGAAGCGCTCGGACTCGTCGACATCCGCGGCGTGGGGCTCGATCTCCTTCTCCGCGAGCGCACGGATCGCGGCACGCAGCTCCTCGTGCTCCTCCGCCGGGCGGTACAGGTCGAAATCGGGGTTGCCGGACATGTGCGGGCCTCCATGAGGGAATCGTCGGTGCATCTCGCGCGGGAGGGCGTCGGCTCGGGCTCGGTCGACCCAGCCTGCACCCGGGCCTTCACGTTACCAGCGACTAACTGGAACGCCGCCGCGGCGAACCCCCTGGATTCCGCATCGCGGAACCGGGGTCCGGGGGTCAGCCCGCAGCGAGGTGCGGGGGTCTGCCCGGACCGGGGTCTGGGCCTGGCCCGGGGTCAGCCCAGCAGGGTCTTGCGCAACGCCTCGTCCTTGCGTTCCACCATCGCCTCGAGCTCGGACTGGAAGGCCTCCATGCGCTCGAGCAGCGCGGGATCGGAGGCGCCGAGAATGCGCACGGCCAGCAGTCCGGCGTTGCGCGCCCCGCCGATCGAGACCGTCGCCACCGGCACCCCCGCCGGCATCTGGACGATTGACAGCAGCGAGTCCATGCCGTCGAGGTACTTCAGCGGCACGGGCACGCCGATGACAGGCAGCGGCGTCGCCGAGGCCACCATGCCCGGCAGATGGGCGGCCCCACCGGCACCGGCGATGATCACCTTGATGCCGCGGCCGGCGGCCGAGCGGGCGTAGTCGAGCATCTTCTGCGGGGTGCGGTGGGCGGAGACGACGCCCACCTCGAACGGGATCCCGAACTCGGCCAGCGCCTCGGCGGCGGCCTCCATGGTGGGCCAGTCGGAGTCTGAGCCCATGATCAGGCCGACCTGCGGCCCGCCCTGTTGCGCGGTCATGTCGTCGCCTTTCGTCGAGGTGCTTCGTGTCGGTGGGGTCGGTCCGGGAGGCTCAGCGATCGAAGTCCGCGACCGCCGCCCCCGCGTGGGGGTCCCAGCCGTCGGCCCACTGCCCGTGGGAGAGCCAGTGTGCGGCGAGTTCGGCCACCGCGCGCACGGCCGCGACCTGATCGGCGTCATCCGGATCGACGCCCGGATCGCCCAGGACGTTGACGTGACCGATCTTGCGACCGGGCCGCTCCGACTTGCCGTACATGTGCACCTTGGCGTGCGGGAAGCGGGCGCCGAGGTGGTGGATTCGCTCGTCCATGCTCATGGCCGGGGCCTCGGGCGCGCCGAGGATGTTGGCCATCACGGTGACGGGCGCGGTGGGGACGGTCGAGCCGAGCGGGTAGTCGAGCACGGCCCGCAGGTGCTGCTCGAACTGGCTGGTGGTGGCACCGTCCATGGTCCAGTGGCCGGAGTTGTGCGGCCGCATGGCCAACTCGTTGACCAGCACTCCGGGACGCCCGTCGGCACCGGTGACCTCGAACAGCTCGACCGCCATCACGCCGGTCACGTCCAGGTGCTCGGCCAGGCGCAGCGCGGTGGCCTGGACGGCTGAGCGCAGGTCATCGGGCAGTCCGGTCGCGGGCGCGATGGCCACGGCGCAGATGCCGTCGCGCTGCACGGTCTCCACGACCGGCCACACGGCGCCCTGCCCGAACGGCGACCGCGCCACCATCGCGGACAGCTCGCGCGTCCACGGGACCTTGGCCTCGGCCATCATCGGCACCCCGGCCTCGAGCTGCTCGGCGGCGATCCGCTCGGCCTCCTCCAACGAGTCCGGCATCCACACGCCGCGGCCGTCGTAGCCGCCGCGCGCGGACTTGAGCACGATCTGCCCCTGCTGCTCGGCGTGGAATCGCCGCACGTCATCCAGGCTGTCGATGCCGGTGAACGGCGGGACGGGCGCCCCGATCTCGGCGAGCGCCCGACGCATGACGAGCTTGTCCTGGGCGTGGATGAGGGCGGAGGCGCGGGGCCGCACGGCGATCCCGTCGGCTTCGAGCTCGAGCAGAATCTGCGGCGGCACGTGCTCGTGGTCGAAGGTCATCACGTCGGCGCCCTCGGCGGCGGTACGCACCGCGTCCGGGTCGTCGTGGGCGCCGATCACCACGTCGAGGGTGACCTGCGCGGCCGGGTCCTGCGGGTCGGCGGCGAGCACGCGCAGGCTCTGGCCGAGCGCCACGGCGGACTGGTGGGTCATTCGGGCGAGTTGACCCCCACCGATCATCGCCACGACGGGCGTACCGAGGGGATTGCGGCGGATGCGCGAGTCGTCGTTCACGCCGTTCATCGTCTCACGTTCCGCGACGTCCTCACCGACGCCCCGGGAGCCCCCACCGGAAGCGGGCCGCCTGGACCGCCGGCGTCGGGGGCGGCGGCGGAGGCAGCCGCAGCAACTCCTCATAGACCGCCGCATGCACACGGGCGACCTCCGGCACGTCCTCGATCTCCACCGGCGGCAGGTGCCCGAGCTCGAGGATCAGCGTGCCGGTGCCCATCGCCCGGTCGCTGAGCGTGTGCCGGAATCGGACGGCACTGATCCGCCGCAGCGGCACGTCCACGCACCGCCTGGTCGAGCCGGCCGGCCGGAACAGCACGCGTTCATCGGTGACGAGCAGGTCGGTGCGTGCCCACCGGATCGCCGGCCACACCGCGAACCGCAGCGCCACCAGCAGGGACAGCACCGCGAGCATCGCCCACACGGTGCCGCGGTCGGACGGGTTGGGAACCTGCACCTCGACGAACCCGCCCGCGATCCCGGCCAGGCCCGCCAGGACGATGCCCACGAGGGACGGGCGCACGAGCTGCCGCCAGTGGGGGTGGGTGTGGACGATGAGCGCTTCCCCCGGCGCGACCACCGATCGGACGAACCCCACTACTTAGCCGCCCCACCGTCCGCCGGCACCCCATCGCCCACCGGCCCCGCGGACGTGCGTGACGTCCCCGGCGGCCACGGCGAACTCTTCGGTGCCTGCATCACCGTTGTCGTCGTCCCCGTTGGTTCTTAGGTCTTGGGTTTGTGGGTTTGAGGTTTGTTCTTTTTTGGCGACGACGACGAGGCGGCCCTCGCGGTCGACCCGCACCGCACGTCCGACCCTGACGACATCCCCGGGTAGTTCGACGCGGACCTCCGCCCCGATCGTGGAGCAGGCCTGCGTGTAGGCGTCCATGAGCTCATCGGAGATGGTCGAGCCGCTCCCCCG
>NZ_JAALDM010000082.1:0-14121 GCF_014144865.1 Dietzia aerolata
GGTCGGGGCGGGCCGGGCCGGGGAGCTGCGCCGGGGAGCTGCGCCGTGCGTCGCGTCAGGAACCGAGCGAGCCCGACGGCAGCAGGCCGCCCAGCGAGCCGGACCCGCCGGAGAAGCCGTTCTTCCAGGCCACGACCGTCGACGGACGCGGCTGCGAGGAGCCACCGTCGGGCCAGTGCGAGGCCGGGTTCTCGATCGTGGCGCCGTCCTTCTCGCCCGGGTGCTGGACGTTGACCAGGACGCGGCCGGCGGTCACCAGCGGGCCACACGTCTCGGCGCCGATCGGCACGGTGAGGAACAGCTTGGTCTCGCCGCGGTTCGGGGCCTCGGTGGCGACGTAGTAGAGGCCGTCGTTGAAGCCGAGCGCGTTGCCGTCGGTGGAGACCCACAGGCTGCCGTTCGGGCCGAACGCCACGTTGTCCGGGCAGGAGATGGGGCTGACCTTGGACTTGTCGAATCCGCCGAAGTAGCTGTCGGCGGCCTCCGGGTTGCCGCACACGAGCAGCAGGTTCCAGCCGAACGTCGTGCCCGAGTGGTCGTCGGAGATCTCCACGACCTGACCGTGCTTGTTGTTGTGGCGCGGGTTGGCCTCGTCGGCGGCAGCCTTGCCGTTGGTACCGCGCTGGGTGTTGTTGGTCAGCGCCATGTAGACCTTGCCGGTGGTGGGGCTGGGCTCCACGTCCTCGGGGCGGTCCATCTTGGTGGCACCCACCTTGTCGCCGGCCATGCGGGTGTGCACCGCGACCTGTTCCGGGGTCATGCCGTCCACATGGGAGACGGCCTTGCCGTCGGCCGCGACAGTCATCAGCGGGAGCCAGGTCCCGCCGCCGTCGAAGGCGCCGTCGGAGGGCAGGGTGCCCGAGCCGTCGATCTCGGTGGCCGGGGAGTTGCCCGAGAAGGTGGCCACGTAGAGGGTGCCCTCGTCGAGGATCTTCATGTTCTCGGCGCGCGCGCTGGCCGAGTTGCCGGGGACGATTTTGCGGCTGGAGACGAACTTGTACAGGTAGTCGAAGCGCTCATCGTCACCGGAGTAGGCGACCACGGTGCCGTCGGCAGTGACGTGGACGGTGGCGCCCTCGTGCTTGAAGCGGCCCATCGCCGAGTGCTTGACCGGGGTGGAGTTGGGGTTCCACGGGTCGATCTCCACGACGTAGCCGAAGCGGTTGACCTCGTTCGGCTCCTTGGCCAGGTCGAAGCGGTCGTCGAAGTTCTCCCACAGACGGCCGGACGGCTCGGCCGAGATCCCGTAACGCCGGAACTGCTCGAGCGTGTCGGCGTCGGTGATGGTGTCGGCGGTGCCGAAGTACTGGTTGAAGTTCTCCTCACCGGACAGCACGGTGCCCCACGGGGTGTGGCCGCCGGCGCAGTTATTCAGGGTGCCCTTGACGTCCGAGCCGGTCGGGTCGGCGTTGGTGCGGGTCAGCGCGCCCACGGCCGGGCCGCGCAGCTCGAACTTGGTCAGCGCGGTGATGCGGCGATTGTAGGAGCCCAGGACCGGGTCCAGGCCGCCGTCGTTCGCGCGGCTGGCCAGCTCCACCACGGACAGACCGTGTGCGGCCCAGGCGATCTCGACCTGCTCGCGGGTGGGGTTGGCCTCGTCGTAGCCGCGGAACATCGACGGCTCGGTCGTGTACTCGTGGTTCGCGATGTAGAGGAAGCGTTCGTCGCGGTCATCCATCGGGAACATCACGGCGAGGTCGCAGTTGAAGCCGTACTGCTGGGCCTGCTTGGCGGCGGTCTGGTTCTCGAAGTCGAACTCGGGCGCACCCTGGATCACCGGGTCGCCCCAGCGGATCACGACGTCGCTGGAGTAGCCCTCGGGGACGGTCACGGCGTCCGCGGTGTTGGGACGGACAGGGGTGAAGTCGGTGGTGATGCCGTCCGCGTTGCCGCCGAGCGATCCGCCGTCGAGAGCGCCGGCGCCCGAGCTCTGCGCCGCGGCCATGGAGGGCATGACCTGGGTGGCGCCGACGGCCAGTGCCATGACGCCGGCGGCCTTGAGGGCGCCGCGGCGGCTGATCTCGGTGGCGATGTCACCGAAGTACGGGTTGTCGGTGGTGTTGGGGATCGGCGCGGAACACGCGTCTCCACACTTGTAGACACAAGTGATGTGCTGACGGTTGGAGATTCCCGCCTCAGCACCTCCCGACGTGGTCAGCGGCAGCAGGCTGCGGATCGACATGCATTCTCCCTGAAAGTATCTGAACCTTTGCGAACGCTGTGACCGTAGAAAGTCCGGACGTCCTGCCGGGTGAGTTGCGGCCACGTCCGGATGAACTGCGGGCGCAGTGCGGGTGAACTTGTCGGTCGGTCGCTACAGTCACCTGTGTTGACCCTCAATTTCGGATCGTCCGGCACGTTCCTGCCGGTGAAGGGAAAGTGACAAGCCGTGTCCGGAGTCAGTTTCGAGAACGTGTCCATCGTCTACCCGGGGGCGACTCGCCCCAGCGTGGACGGGTTGGACCTGCACATCGCCGAGGGCGAGTTCCTGGTGCTCGTCGGCCCGTCGGGCTGTGGCAAGTCCACGATCCTGCGGTCGCTCGCCGGCCTGGAGCCGGTCACGCAGGGCCGGATCAAGATCGGCGACCAGGACGTCACCGGTCGCGAGCCCAAGGACCGGGACATCGCGATGGTGTTTCAGAACTACGCGCTGTACCCGCACTACACGGTCCGGGAGAACATGGGCTTCGCGCTGAAATTGGCCAAGAAGCCCAAGGCCGAGATCGCCGAGCGGGTCGACAAGGCCGCCGAGATGCTCGACCTGATGCCCTACCTGGACCGCAAGCCCAAGGAGCTCTCGGGCGGCCAGCGTCAGCGCGTGGCGATGGGCCGGGCGATCGTGCGGAACCCGCAGGTCTTCCTCATGGATGAGCCGCTGTCCAACCTCGACGCCAAGCTGCGGGTGGCCACGCGCGCCCAGATCGCCAAGCTGCAGCGCGAGCTGCACACCACGATGATCTACGTGACCCACGACCAGGTCGAGGCCATGACGATGGGAGACCGGGTGGCGGTCCTGCGGGACGGCTGTCTCCAGCAGGTCGCGGCGCCGCGTGAGCTGTACGAGAACCCGGTCAACGCCTTCGTGGCGGGCTTCATCGGCTCGCCGGCGATGAACCTTTTCGACGCTCCGGTGGCCGGCGGGATGGTGGCCCTCGAGGGCCTGCGCGTCACCGCCCCGTCGGGGGCGCAGGGCACGGTCACGGTCGGCGTCCGCCCGGAGCACCTGCGGCTCGCCGGTGAGGGCGAGGAGGGGATGCACGCGGTGGTCGACCTGGTGGAGGAGCTGGGGGCGGACAGTTTCCTGCACTGTTCCTCGCCCGACGGGTATCCGCTCGTCTACCGCGCCGAGTCCGCCGATCACCCGCGCAAGGGCGAGGCCATCCGGCTCGTCGCGAAGGAGCGCCAGGTGCGGTTCTTCGACTCGGCCACGGGCGAGCGCCTGCGCTGACGGGCCGCCGTCCCGGCCTGCTCAGCGCCAGTAACCGGTGAAGGAGACGAGGTCCTTCGGCACACCCGAGTCACGGACGAGGAACCGCCGGAGTCCGGTCACCATGGAGGAGGGGCCGGCCAGGTAGGAGTAGGTCAGGCCGTCCGGGACGCCGCGCTCTCGGACGTGGGCGGCAGCGCGAGCGCCCGGGTCGTCGTCATCGCCCCTTATTTCCCAGGCCACCTCGACGCCGGAGGGTCCTGGTAGGTCTCGCACGTCCCCCTGGTTTTTTACTTCGACGACGACGACACCGGTGAGCTCCGGCGGGGCGTCGCGCAGTACTCCCGCGAGGGCGGGCAGGGCGGATTCATCCCCGACCAGCAGCTCGACGGCGGACCCGGCCGGCGGGGCGTAGAGCCGACCCTCGTCCAGGAGTGCGGCCGGCGAGCCGAGTGCGGCGTCGAGCGCCCACCTCAGGCCCGGGCCGGTGTGGGAGTCGTCCACGTACACGTCGAAGTCGAGTTCCGCGGTGGCGCGACCGGCGGCGGGATCGGCAGGACGGAACTCGGCGGTGGTGTAGTTGCGGATCAGCGGGCGACGAGAAGGCGGCGAGAGCGCGTAGCTGGCCATACTGCGCACGCCCATGTCGGGCAGCGTCTTCACCTCGCCGGCGGGGCCGCTCGCCCGGTCGTCTGATTCCGTGGGCAGGAACAGCCGGAACCACTGATCCGCGCCCATGACCTGGTAGTTCGCCAGCTTCTCGCCGGTCAGGGTGAGCCGGAGGAACGACGGGCTGATGCGTTCGCGGGCGGTCAGCGTGACGGGGATCGTGGTCGCGTTGTCGGGCTTGAGCCTCTTTGCTGCCATGAGGGCAGGCTAACCTAACTGATTAAAGTGCGGAAGTCGTTGGTTAATGGGCGTGACTTTATAAATAGTGTTGCTAGAGTGACTGAAGTGATTTGAATCTCGAGCGACCTCCGGCAACGGAACGCCTCGGAACCCGGCGGGGTGATCCACCTGCCGGGTGCGTGTGGGATACGCTCAGCGGGTCCTCAGTGAGATCCGAGTCACATTGATGACGGATCGCTGATTCCTCCGATACGCGTCGGGGGGACGTCGAGACATGACAGTAGGAGAGTTCAGATGGCCGGATTCGGCAGGATTTTCAAGGGAGCGGCGATCGCCTCGGTCGTCGCGCTCTCAGTGACGGCGTGTTCGAGCGACAGTGGTGACTCGGGCGAGCAGGCGGAGGCCGGCACCGAGGCGCGCGGCCCGATCACGTTCGCGATGGGCAAGAACGACGTCGCCACGCTGAAGCCGTTCATCGAGCAGTGGAACGCCGACCACCCGGACGAAGAGGTCACCCTCCACGAGCTGCCCGGTGACGCCGGCGCCCAGCGTGACGTGCTCGTCCAGTCGCTGACGGCGGAGAGCGGGGACTACGACGTCTTCGCCCTCGACGTCACCGACACCGCGCACTTTGCGGCCAACGACTGGATCCAGCCGATCGAGGGCGACACCTCCGTCGACACCTCCGGACTGATCCAGGCGGCCGTCGACTCGGCGACCTACAACGGCACCCTCTACGCCGTGCCGCAGAACACCAACGCGCAGCTGCTCTACTACCGCACCGACATGCAGCCCGAGGCGCCCGCCAACTGGCAGGCCCTCGTCGACTCGTGCAACGTCGCGGTCGAGCGCAACGTCGACTGCCTCCAGATGCCGCTCAAGCTCGACGAGCAGACCACGGTCGCGGCCAGCCAGTTCATCCACAGCTGGGGCGGCGCCGTTGTGGGCGAGGACGGCTCGACCCCCGAGGTCGAGTCCGAGCAGTCGCGCGCCGGCCTCCAGGCCCTCGTCGACGGCTACGAGTCCGACGTGATCGCCAAGAAGTCCGACGCCTTCTCCGAGGAGGAGACCGCGCTCGGCTTCCTCGCCGGTGAGACCATGTACTCCTACAACTGGCCGTACATGTACGACAAGGCCCGCACCGAGGGCCAGCCCGAGGTCGCGGAGAACTTCAACGTCGCGCCGATCCTCGGCCCGGACGGGGCCGGTGCCTCGACTCTGGGTGGCTACAACAACGCCATCAACGTCTTCTCCGAGAACAAGGCGACCGCCGTCGACTTCGTCGAGTTCATCATCAGCGAAGAGGTCCAGATGGGCTTCGCCCAGGCCTCGTTCCCGCCGGTGCTGTCCAAGATCTACGACGACGAGGGACTGCAGGCCGAGTTCCCGTACATGACCGCGCTGAAGGCGGCGCTCGAGAACGCCAAGCCGCGCCCGGTGACCCCGTACTACCCGGCGGTCTCCAAGGCGGTCCAGGACAACACCCATGCTGCGCTCAAGGGCGAGAAGACCGTGGACCAGGCCACCACTGACATGGCCGCGGCCATCCAGCAGGCCGGATCCTGACACGTACCTCCCTGAGGTGACCGTGAGCCGATGAGCTCGCCCGCCTCACGGCGGCACTGTCGTCGACCGGCCGGTGCACGGGTATACGATCCCGTGTGCCGGCCGGTTCGTCGTCGGCGTGCTTCCCGCACACCCGTTGCACCCCACAGCATTCAGGAGGGCCGATGACCGCGAAGCGCCCGGAGACCCTGACGGGCCCGGATCCCGCTACCGGCACCCCGCCGCCGGCGGGCGAACCCCCGGTCCTCATCAAGAAGAAGTTCGACTGGCGGCCGGTGTGGATGGTCGGGCCGCCGCTTCTCATCCTCGCCGTCATCATCGGCTACCCGATCCTGCGGGCCATCTACCTGTCGTTCGTCGGGGATCCCGGGCTCGACCCGGACACCGGCAAGTTCACCGACGGTGAGTTCGGCACCCTCCAGCACTACATCTTCTGGCTGACCCAGACCTGTTCGAGCCCGGCCGGCGGAACCATGCCCTGCGCGCCCGGCAACATCTCCACCGACTTCTGGCCCGCCATGCGCAACACCGCGATGTTCACCGTGGTGACCGTGTCCATCGAGACCGTGCTCGGTTTCTGGATGGCGGTCATCATGGGTCGCAACATCTGGGGCCGCGCCCTCCTGCGCGCCGCGGTGCTCGTCCCCTGGGCGATCCCCACCGCCGTCACCGCCAAGCTATGGGCGTTCATCTTCGCCCCCGAGGGCATCGCCAACTCGCTGCTCGGCCGCGACATCTCCTGGACCACCGACCCCTTCTACTCCAAGGTCGCCGTGATCCTGGCCGACGTGTGGAAGACCACGCCGTTCATGGCCCTGCTGATCCTCGCCGGGCTACAGATGATCCCGCGCGATGTCTACGAGGCGGCCCGCGTCGACGGCGCCACCAAGTGGCAGCAGTTCACCAAGATCACCCTGCCGCTGGTGCGGCCCGCGCTCATGGTGGCGATCCTGTTCCGCACCCTCGACGCGCTGCGCATGTACGACCTGCCGGTGATCCTCATCAGCCCCAACTCCAGCTCGCCCACCGCCACCATCTCCCAACTCGTGGTCAACGAGATGCGAACCGGGCCCAACAGTGCGTCCGCGTTGTCGACCCTCGTGTTCCTGCTCATCTTCGCCGTCGCGTTCGTCATGGTGAAGTGGCTCGGTGCCAACGTGGTCGAAGAACGAACCGGCAAGAAGGAGGAAGTCCGGTGAGCGCCCCCGCCGACCCCGCCGCCAGCCCTGCCCACGGCGACCACGGCGCCCATTCCGCGCCGGCAGCCTCGGACGCCCCGGTGCTCAAGGCGCCCAAGCCTCCGCTGTGGCCCCAGATCCGCACCTACCTCGGTGCGCTGTTCATCCTGATCTGGGGACTCGCGCCGTTCTACTGGATGGTCGTCACGGCGTTCCGCGACAACGTCCACACGTTCTCGCAGAATCCGTTCCCCACCCACCTGACGCTGAACAACTTCAAGCAGGCCCTCGACACCAGCGGCGGCAACGACTTCCTCGCCGCGATCGGCAACTCGGTCCTCATCAGCCTTGTCACCACGAGTGCCGCGATCCTGTTGGGCGTGTTCGCCGCCTACGCGCTGGCCAGGGTCGACTTCCGCGGCAAGTTCCTGGTGTCCGGTGTGGTGCTCGCGGCATCCATGTTCCCCGGCGTCGCGCTACTGACCCCGCTGTTCCAGCTGTTCACCGACATCGGCTGGATCGGTTCCTACCAGGCGATGATCGTCCCCAACATCTCGTTCGCGCTCCCGCTCACCATCTACACGCTCACCTCGTTCTTCAACGATCTGCCGTGGGAGCTGGAGGAGGCGGCCCGCGTCGACGGCGCCACCCGCGGCCAAGCCTTCACCAAGATCATCTTGCCGCTGGCCGCGCCGGCGCTGTTCACCACCGCGATCCTCGCGTTCATCATGACGTGGAACGAGTTCATGCTCTCGAGCCAGCTGTCGAGCCGGGCGACGGAGCCGGTGACCGTGGCCATCGCGCGTTTCGCCGGCAACGACCCCTTCACGCAGCCGTATGCGGCGATCATGGCGGCCGGCTCCCTGGTGACCGTCCCGCTCGTGATCATGGTGTTGATCTTCCAGCGCCGCATCGTCTCCGGCCTCACCGCCGGCGGCCTGAAGAGCTGAGCCGCCGGTGGCACGTTCCGGCGCCGACGCACTGGGCTCCCGTCAGCGGCTAGAGATGCTCGGCGGATTCGTCGGACTGTTCACCGTTCTGGCGCTGGTCAACGCCGTCGGCCTGATCGTCACCGGCAGGCCGTCGATGCTGGCCTCGCTGGTGCTTCTGGCGATGCTCGTCCTGTCCTGGCTGACCTACCGCGCGTGGCGCCGCGCCGACCGCGCCGTCAAGGGCGGCTGAGCAGGCCCTCCCCGCCCGGTTGCAAGACATCTCGTCCACTCCCCACCCGGTTGCAAGACATCGGTCTCAAGTTGCCAGACAATTTTTGCGAAAATTCAGGATCTTTCGCACCTGCTGTCTTGCAACTGGATAGACGTGTCCGGCAACCGGGGCAGCGGGAGCCACGCCGACCGGAGTCCGGCCGAACTCAGCGGCCGTCGCGCCACGCCACCAGCGATTCGACCAGGTCCAGCGGGTAGTCGGGGCCGTTGAGGCCGACGGTGAACAGCGTGATGCCCTCGTCGTGCAGCGCCTCGGCCTTGCGGCGGGCCTCATCGGCGGATTCCGCGCCGCCGATCTCGGTGGAGCGTTCGATTTCGGACGGGTCGCGCCCCACGTCGGCGCAGTGCTCGGCGAGAACGGCCGACTTGTGCCGATAGGTCTCCACGTCGACGAACGAATGCCAGATGTCGGCGTGCCGGGCCACATGCCGCAGTGTCTTGCGCTCCCCGCCGCCGCCGAGCAGGACAGGGATGTCGCGGGTGGGGGCCGGGTTGAGCTTGCGAAGGCGTGCGTCGATGCGTTCCAGCGATTCGCCGAGGTCGTCGAGCCGCGAGCCCTTGGTGCCGAACTCGTACCCGTACTCGGTGTAGTCCCGCTCGAACCAGCCGCTGCCCAGGCCTAGGATGAGTCGCCCCCCGGAGATGTGGTCGACGGTGCGGGCCATGTCGGCGAGCAGGTCGGGATTGCGGTAGCTATTGCAGGTCACGAGCGCGCCGAGCTCCACGCGGTCGGTCTGTTCGGCCCAGGCGGCGAGCAGCGACCAACACTCGAAATGCGGGCCGTCCGGCTCGCCGTAAAGCGGATAGAAGTGGTCCCAGGTGAACACCACGTCCACGCCCGCGTCCTCGGACCGGGCCACGGCGTCGCGCAGCAGGCCGTAGTCGGGGGCGTGCTGCGGCTGGAGTTGGACGGCGATGCGGATGGGGCGATCGGCAGCGGGAGTCATGCGCCCATTCTGCGGGCGGCCGGCACGTGGTGCATCCGAACCAGCTCACGTGGGCCGATGAAGCTTGGACGAATAGCTTGGACGAATCCAGTCGCGAGAAAGCTCAAATTTTCGCGACTGAACTCGTCCAAACGTGGGTGGGTCAGCGGGTCAGTGGGGCAGTGGGTCAGTCGTCGCGGTCGAGGACAAACCAGAAGTGCTCGCCCTCGGAGATGGTGCCGCGTCCGTTCATCACGGCGAGGAGG
Source organism: Dietzia aerolata (assembly GCF_014144865.1). Taxonomy (GTDB): domain Bacteria; phylum Actinomycetota; class Actinomycetes; order Mycobacteriales; family Mycobacteriaceae; genus Dietzia; species Dietzia aerolata. Next base: position 9,436 of record NZ_JAALDM010000082.1, read on the forward strand.
GTGGTGGGTCGCCCTTGGGCATCGGTGTCGACGACGACGAAATGGTCGATCACCGGCAGCCTGTCGTACACCATCGAGGCAGTCGCCCGACCTCGGAACACGACTTCCCACAGCGCGGCTCCGCCGCCACCGGTCGCCGAGGTATCGGGCGCTACATTTCCGGAGTCGTCGGTGACCAGGATGGGGTCGACCTTGCGGGCGTCCGTGAAATCCTTGCCCCACCAGCGCATTTTCCCGAGCATCCCGAACATTGGATGCCCGGTGTCCAGCCCGGTCCCACGCCAGCGGCTGCCGGCGATGTCCTCGACCCGGGCCGTGGCGAGGGTGTCCCACAGGGCGGAGACCCGGTCGGACGGCACGGTGTCCAGGGCCCGGATCTCGGCGAGCTCGGCGGCTGCTGCGGTCTCCGCGCCTGCCGCGCCCGCCCCGCTCGCCGGACCTCCGGCAGCTCGTCCGGCGCTCACAGGCCGTACGTCTTTCCGATGATGTCGCGCTGGACCTCGTTGGTGCCGCCGTAGATCGGCGAGACCACGGCCTGCCGGACCAGGCGTTCCATGCCGTACTCGGTGGCGTAGCCGTAGCCGCCCATCGACTGCATGCACTCGAGGGTGACACGCTTGCTCAGCTCGGTGGCCTTGAGCTTGACCATGGAGGCCTCGCGCGGGAACAGGGCGTTGGGGTCGGAGTCGTCGATCTTCTTGGCGACCGCGTAGACGAGCAGGCGCGTGGCCTCGATCTCGGTGGCGAGGTCGGCCATGCGGTGGCGGATGACCTGGAAGGAACCGACGGGCCGGCCGAACTGCTCGCGCTCCTTGATGAAGGCCAGGCAGTCGTCGAACGCGCGCTGGGCGACGCCGAGCTGCATGGCGGCCAGGATGAGGCGTTCGGTGTTGAGGCCGGTCATGAGCTGCTGCCAGCCGCCGCCGACCTCGCCCACCACGGCGTCCGCGGGCAGTCGCACGTCGGTGAAGTAGAGATCGTTGACCTCCTTGCCGCCCATGGTGTCGATGCCGGTGATCTGCAAACCCTCGATGTCGGCGGGCACGTCGAACATCGTGATCCCCTCGTGCTTCTTGCCCGAGGAATCGGTACGGGCGACCAGCAGGATGCGGTCCGCGAAGTGGGCATTGGAGCACCAGGTCTTCTGGCCGTTGATGACCCACGTGTTGTCGTCGTCGTCATATTCGGCTTTGCACCTCAGGGCGGCCACATCCGACCCGGCGCCCGGCTCCGACATCGAGATGGACAGGGTCCCACCACCGACGGTGAGCTCGAGGGCCCGCTTGCGCTGCTCCTCGCTACCGAACTTCTGGTAGGCCGCGGCGGTGATGAGGGTGGGACCGATCCCGCCGATGGGGGCCAGGCCCTTCAAGGAGTGCTCCAGCAGGACGCAGAGTTCCACGGCGCCGGCGTCCGAGCCGCCGTACTGCTCGGGGATCGTCAGTCCGAGCCAGCCGAGGTCGGCCATCTTGGCGTAGACCTCGGGGGAGTGGGTGCCGCCCTCGCTGGCCAGCTCGGCACGCTTCTCGACGCTGCCGACCTCGCGCGCGCAGAAATCGTCGATGGACTTGGCGAAGTCGCGCTGCTCTTCGGTGAGGATGTCGAACACGTCGAGCCTCTTTCGTTGCTATAGGGGTGTCGGGATCCGCCACAGTCGACTACTGTGGCCGGTATCACCGTACGCTACATCAAATATATGTGATCTGAAACGGGAGGCCTCCGATGACCACCACCGAGCCGAGCAAGACCGGCCCCACCTTCGCCAGCCTGGACCCGCGCGACGGCACCGTGCTCGCCGAGTACCCGATCGCCGGCGCGGAGGAGGTCGCCCTCGCCGTCGAGCGCGCACGCGCCGCCGCCCGCTGGTGGGCCACGCAGGGGCCGCGCGGTCGTCGCGAGTGGTTGCTCGAGTACAAGCGCGCCATCTCCTGTCGCGCCGACGAGCTGGCCGCGCTGATCTCGGCCGAGACCGGCAAGCCGGACGAGGACGCGACCCTCGAGGTCCTGCTTGCGGTCGGCCACCTGGAGTGGGCGGCCAAGAACGCCAACAAGGTCCTGCGTCGTCGGCCGGTCTCGGCCGGCCTGCTCATGAGCAACCAGGCCGCGTACGTCGAGTACCAGCCGTTCGGCGTGGTCGGCGCGATCGGCCCGTGGAACTACCCGGTGTTCACGCCGATGGGCACGCTGTCCTACGCGATGGCCGCCGGCAACGCCGTGGTCTTCAAGCCCAGTGAGCTCACCCCGGGCGTCGGCGTCTGGCTCGCCGAGGTGTGGGATTCGCTCGGCGCCTCCCAGCCGCTCATCCAGACCATCACCGGCGACGGCTCGACCGGTGCCGCGCTGTGCACGGCGGGGGTCGACAAGCTGGCCTTCACCGGCTCGGCCGCGACGGGCCGCAAGGTCATGGCCGCCTGTGCCGAGTCCCTCACCCCGGTCGTCATCGAGGGTGGCGGCAAGGACGCGGTGCTCGTGGACAAGGACGCGAACCTGGACGCGGCGGTCGACCAGACGGTCTTCGGTGCGATGGGCAACGCCGGCCAGACCTGCGCCGGCGTCGAGCGGATCTACGTGCACCAGGACGTGCACGAGGCGTTCGTCCACAAGTTCGCCGCGAAGGTCCGCGCGCTGACCCCGGGCACCTCGATCAACTCCAGCTACGGCCCCATGACCCTGCCCTCGCAGGTCGACATCATCCGCCGGCACGTCAAGGACGCGATCGCCCGCGGCGGCAAGGCCGTGGTCGGCGGCGAGGAGTCGGTGGGCGAGCGGATCGTCGAGCCGGTCGTGCTCGTGGACGTGCCCGAGGACTCCACCGCGATCACCGAGGAGACCTTTGGCCCGACCGTGGTGATCAACAAGGTGGCTGACCTGGAGGAGGCCGTCGAGAAGGCCAACGCGGTCAACTTTGGCCTGGGCAGCGCGATCTTCACCGGGAACAAGAAGCGCGGTCTCGCGCTGGCCGAGAACCTCGACGCCGGCATGGTGTCGGTCAACTCGTTCCTCGCGTTCGCGGGCATCGCGGCCCTGCCGTTCGGCGGCTCGGGCGACTCGGGCTTCGGCCGGATCCACGGCGCCGACGGCCTGCGCGAGTTCGCCCGCCCGCGCGCGATCACGGTCGAGAAGTTCTCCGCGCCGCTGAATCTCATGACCATGACCCGCAAGCCGCGCGACATCAAGATCGTCAAGTGGATGCTCGCCAACGTTCAGGGAAAGATGTGATCCAGGCATGACCGCCACCACGCCCGGCAGGGCCGGGGAGAGGACGACGACGTCGTCGTCGACCGGGAAGCGGACCCTTCCCGGGGTTTTCGGACCGATCCCGGAGGACCTCGTGGTCGATTCCGATCGCGAGCATCCACTGACGTCGGCCATCCCGGTCAAGCCGGGGCGCTGGTATTGGCGGGATCTCGTCGCGACACTCGATCCGGTGGCCGATGCGGAGGAGATCCATCGCATCACCGCCGCGTACGAGTTCCCGTGGGACTACCAGCGGGCGCTCGAGTTGGCGCTGTACCGGACGTACTGCGTGCCGTCGGTGTCGGCGGTGCTGTCGCAGGCGGGCAATTTCCGGGACAAGCCCCAGCAGCGCTACGACGACACCGCGCTGCTCATGGCCGAACTGGTCGAGCATGGTGTGGACTCGGGCCGCGGCAAGGAGTCGCTGCGGGTGATCAACCGGCAGCACGCGATGTACGACATCACGAATGACGACATGCTGTACGTGCTGTCGACGTTCATCTACGAGCCGCTTGAGTGGATCGACGCCAACGGCTGGCGTCGCCTGCACCCGAACGAGCGGCTCGCCGCGTTCCATTTCTATCGCGGGGTGGGGCAGCGGATGAACATCGCCGACATCCCGGAGGACATGGGCGAATTCCGGCGCTGGCGGGATGACTACGAGGCCCGCGTGTTCCGGTACGCCGACACCAACAACGAGATCGGCAGGTACACGCTCGACCTCATGTGCTCGTGGTTCCCGGCGCCGCTGCGCCCGGTCGTCCGCAAGGGTGTCCAGTCGATCCTCGACGACGACATGGCGCGTGCCTTCGGATTCCCGGCGCCCTCGCCAACCCTGCGCCGTGCCGCGTATGCGGGCATCCGCGCCAGGTCGCGGATCATCCGCTGGTTCCCGGTGCGGCGGAAGCCGTACGGCACGGAGGGCACCGAGAACCGCACCTATCCCGGATACCCGACCGGCTACCGGCCGGCGGACCTGGGCGCGCACCCCATCACGCCGCGCGATCGCCTCGGCGGTGGATGCCCGGTGCCCCACTAGTCGCGGGCTCCCGAAGGGCGACCCGCGGCGCTGCGGGACACGAGAACTGGTGGGGCACTGTGCCCCCGGGTCACACATAGCGGTGTTGGCGTCTGCTGAGAACCCATCGCGGCATGCCGCGTCGGACGAGACACCCAGGGGATCTCATGGCAGCTCACTTGCCCATCGCGCGACCAGACGGGCGTGTGACTCGCCTTCCGCGCGGACGCCGGATCGCGGCGGCACTCGTGGGCGCGGCGGCGTCGGTGGGGTTGGTCCTCGGCGCCGCGGCGCCTGCGGCCGCGCAGTCCGCACAGCCCGGGTCGACGTCCTCGGTGTCACCGCCGAACACCGAGTACGGCCCGCTGCCGGTGCCGTTCGATTTCCGTGCCGGCGTCGTGGCCTCGCTCAATCCCGAGGTGCCGCCCCCC
>NZ_JAALDM010000082.1:14156-30828 GCF_014144865.1 Dietzia aerolata
CGACCGCGGAGAATCCCCGCCCGGTGGTCATGGTCAACCCGACCTTCACGACCCAGGCCTTCGCCTGGCAGGCCGGCGCCCCGTTCCTGAAGAACGACGGGTTCTGTGTCTTCACGTTCAACCACGGGAACATCACCCCGTTCCCGGGCATGCCGCTGCAGGCTCTCGGCGACATCCGCCAGGCGGGACAGACGCTGTCGGCGTTCGTCGACCGCGTGCTCGCGGAGACCGGAGCGACCGAGGTAGATCTGGTCGGCCATTCGCAGGGCGGCGGCGTCCTGCCGGACTACTACCTCAAGGTTCTCGGTGGGGCCGACAAGGTGCACACCAAGGTTGGGATCTCGCCGTCCACGCAGACCACCCTCAGCGAGTTGGTCTACCTGCGGACACTGATCCCGCGTCTCGGGCCCGCGGTCTACGGGAGCCTCGAGAACACTGCCCCGGCGTTGACCCAGCAGGCCCAGGGGTCGGATCTCGCCCGGGAGGTCTATCCAGAGGGAGCCGTCGGGATCCCCGGCGTGCAGCTGTACAGCGTCTATTCCGAGTACGACGAGGCCGTCACGCCCTTCACCCGCCAGATCTACTCCGGCGAGGGCGTGACGAACATCCATCTCCAGGACGGGTGCGCGGAGGACCTGTCCGAGCACATCGCGACGATGTACAGCGAGCGCACCTGGCTGCACGTCCGCAACGCGCTGGCGCCGAACCGTGCGGAGCCGGTTCCGTGCTTCCCCGTGGCCCCCTTCTGGCCCGGCGTGCACTGACGGCAGAGGTGGCCGGCATTGGGCCAGTCAATGGGCCGGTCAATGGGCTGCTCAGCCCGGGCGGTGCGGGATGAGTATGTGGCCCGCGAGCTGACCGAACCGTGCCGCGGCGGCCGGGTGGAACTCGGTGCCCTGGCCACCGTCGAGAACCACGGCCAGTGCTGCGTGCACCCGCGCGCGGGCGAGAGCCTCGGTGACGTGAGACTCCGTGACGTGGGACTCCGTGGAAGGGGAGCCTGTGGCGCGGGTTGCTCTGACACTGGCATCCGCGGCGGCCACCAGGAGATCTGCCCACCGGTTCCGCTGCCGCCGCTGGGCCTCGCGCGTTCGTTGCCGGTCCTCCGCCGAGAGCGCGCCGAGTTCTGACAGATACAGCATCAGATCCGGGCCGTGCGAAAACGCGATGGTCACGTACTCGTTCAGCAAGTCCTGGAGCGCAACTGCCGGATCGGCGCCCGAGGTGTGCCGGGCGGCGTGGGTGTCCAACAGGTCCTCGAACAGGGTCGCCGTCCGGTCCACCGCCGCGGTGAGGAGCGCGGACTTACCGGGAAAATGCCGGTACAGCGCCGAGGCGGCCACACCCACGTCAGCGCCGATCGCCTCCATGGTCACGCTGTCGTAGCCCGACCTGTGAAACCTGGCGATCGCGGCGGTGATCGCTCCCTCGCGGGTCGCCGCGCCCCCGCGCAGCCGGGGAACAGAGCTCGCTCCCGCCGCAGCGTCGGTGCGCCGGCCTGTCGCCTGGCCGGAGGGGACGCCGTTGGTCGCGTCTGAGGTGACGCCGGAGGCGGACCCGTCGCACAGCGCGAGGTCTACGGCGATAGAGGTCATGAGACTGACGGCCTCCTCCTCGGACAACGTGATCCGATGCTGCCCGAGCGAGGCGACGCACGAGAGCATCGCGGCCGCCGCGGACCCGGCGCCCGCGGGATCGCGGTGGTGTTGTCGTCGTCGCACCCTCACCGCGTCGGCGAGCCGGCGCCGCACCCTCGTGTCGACCTCGCGCACCGCGGCGCGATCCTCCGGCGTGAGGTAGCGCGCCTGCCAGCGGTACAGCGCTGCGCGTGACCGGTGGCTCCACGTGGTGCGCGTGATGGACTCGACCAGCTCCTCCAATGGTGGTGGCCCGGACCCGACGTCGGAGGTGTGCTCCGACGCGGTTTCGAGCGCGGTGACGAGCGTGGCGACGGCGTCCCGGAACATCTCGTACTTGCCGGGCACGTGGCGGTACAGCGCTCCGGGCGTGACCGACAGTTGCTCCGCGATGTGCTCGACGCGGGTCGAATGATAACCGCGCCACGTGAATTGGTCGGCCGCCACGAGCGCGATCTCTGCACGTCGAGAGCCCTTCTCGGGCGCGCAGAGCGACGCGGGCGGTGCCGCGGTATTCGTGGCGGGTGGGGTCACGGGATCGTCGTCTCTCGGGTTGGCCAGAAGCTGGGTGTGATCTTGACAACAGCGGCTACAGTGGCCATAGTAAACCCCAATTCACAGATATATGTGATCGAATCTATGGAAGCGTCGCCTCGAGGTGGCGTCGACCAGGCTCGTTCGAGGAAGGGATTTTCCACCCATGTCAGTGCCCGAGGCCTTTATCTACGACGCGGTGCGCACGCCCCGCGGACGGGGCAAGTCCACCGGTTCGCTTCACAGTGTCGCTCCGATCGATCTCGCCGTCGGCGTGCTGAAGTCGCTGGTAGAGCGCAACGCCAGCCTGGATCCCGCGCAGATCGAGGACGTGGTGATGGGCATCGTCGGGCCCGTCGGCGAGCAGGGCGCGGTTCTCCCGCGGATCGCCGCGATGGCCGCCGGGCTGCCCGAGACCGTCGCCGGCGTCCAGGAGAACCGCTTCTGCGCCTCGGGCCTGGAAGCCGTCAACCTCGCCGCGCAGAAGGTCCGCGCCGGCTGGGAGGACCTGGTCGTGGCCGGCGGCGTGGAGTCCATGTCGCGCGTGCCGATGGGCTCCGACGGCGGCGCATGGGCGCAGAACCCGCGCATCAACTACGAGACCTCGTTCGTCCCGCAGGGTGTGGGCGCCGACCTCATCGCCACGATTGAGGGCTTCAGCCGACGCGACGTGGACGAGTTCGCCGCGCGTTCGCAGGAGCTCGCCTCCGCGGCCTGGGACGCCGGCCGCTTCGCCCGCTCGGTGGTCCCGGTCGTGGACCTGGCCGGGCAAGTGGTCCTCGACCATGACGAGCACATCCGCCGCGGCACCACCGCCGACGACCTGGCGGGCCTGAAGGCGTCCTTCGCCGGGCTGGGCGAGCAGGCCGGGTTCGACGCCGTGGCTCTACAGAAGTACCACTCGGTGGAGAAGATCGACCACGTCCACCACGCCGGAAACTCCTCCGGCATCGTCGACGGCGCGACCGCCATGCTCATCGGCAACGCCGCCGCTGGCCAGCGCAACGGCCTGACCCCGCGCGCCCGGATCGTCTCCGCCTCCGTGATCGGTTCCGAGCCGACCATCATGCTCACCGGGCCCACGCCGGCCGCGCAGAAGGCGCTCGCCAAGGCCGGGCTGACCATTGACGACATCGACCTGTTCGAGGTCAACGAGGCGTTCGCCTCCGTCCCGATGAAGTTCGCCAAGGACCTGGGCGTGCCGCTGGAGAAGATCAACGTCAACGGCGGCGCCATCGCCATGGGCCACCCGCTCGGCGCCACCGGCGCGATGATCCTCGGCACCGCCCTCGACGAGCTCGAGCGGCGTGACGCCCGCTACGCCCTGGCGACCCTCTGTGTGGGTGCCGGAATGGGCATCGCCACCATCATCGAACGCCTCTGATACCCGCGCCGCACGGATACCTGACAAGGACTTCACGACTCTCATGAGCAGCGAATTCACCAACACCATCACCTACGAGCGCGACGCGGACGGCGTCGTCGTCCTCACCATGGACGACCCGAACCAGAGCGCCAACACCATGAACGCCGATTACCTCGCCTCGATGGAGGCGACGGTGGCGCGCCTCGAGTCCGAGGTCGACGACATCACCGGCGTGGTCCTCACCTCGGCGAAGAAGACCTTCTTCGCCGGCGGCGATCTGGGCGACATCCTCTCGATCCCCGCCGACGGTGCCACCCTGGCCGTCGAGACCGTCGCGCGCACCAAGGCGCCGCTACGCCGACTCGAGACCCTGGGCAAGCCCGTCGTGGCAGCCATCAACGGCGCGGCGCTCGGCGGCGGCCTGGAAATCGCGCTGGCCACGCACCGCCGGATCGTCGTGGACTCCCCGCGGATCCAGCTGGGCCTGCCCGAGGTCGGACTCGGCCTGTTGCCCGGCGGCGGCGGGATCATCCGCACCGTCCGCATGCTCGGCGTGGCGAACGCGCTGATGGGCGTGCTGCTGGAGGGCAAGCGCATGCGCCCCGGACAGGCCCTCGAGATCGGCCTGGTCGACGAGCTGGTGGCGACGCCGGAGGATTTGCTGCCCGCCGCCAAGGCGTGGATTGCCGCCAACGCCGACAATGCCGAGGCCGCCACCCAACCGTGGGACCGCAAGGGCTACCGCATGCCCGGCGGCACCCCGTCGAGCCCGTCTCTCGGCGCCAACCTGCCAGCGTTCCCCGCGATGCTGCGCAAGCAGCTCAAGGGAGCCCCGTACCCCGCCCCGGTCGCGATCATGTCGGCCGCCGTCGAGGGCGCCGGCGTGGACTTCGACACCGCCTCGACGATCGAGGGACGCTACTTCGCCGACCTGGCCACCGGCCAGACCGCCAAGAACATGATTCGGGCGTTCTTCTTCGACCTGCAGAAGGCCAACGGACTGGCCAAGAAGTACGGCTCCGCCGATCGCGAACCGATCGCGAAGGTCGTGGTCCTGGGCGCTGGCATGATGGGCGCCGCGATCGCCTACGTCTGCGCCAAGGCCGGCATGGAGGTCGTGCTCAAGGACATCGACTCCTCCGCCGCCGAGCGGGGCAAGGGCTACTCCGAGAAGCTCGTCGCCAAGTCCGTCTCCCGCGCAGCCGAGGGCGAGGCCCGTGACGCCGCCCAGGCCAAGGGCGAGGCGCTGCTGGCCCGCATCACGCCCACGATCGATCCCGCGGATGCCGCCGGCGCGCAGGCCGTGATCGAGGCCGTGTTCGAGGACCCCAAGGTCAAGGAGCAGGTGTTCGCGGAGATCGCTCCCCACATCGCGCCCGACGCCCTGCTGTGCTCCAACACGTCGACACTGCCCATCACCCTGCTCGCCGAGGGCGTCGACCGTCCGGCCGACTTCATCGGCCTGCACTTCTTCTCCCCGGTCGACAAGATGCCGCTGGTCGAGATCATCAAGGGGGAGAAGACGTCCGAGGACACCCTCGGTCGGGCCCTGGCCCTGGTCGCCGCGATCTCCAAGACCCCGATCGTCGTCAACGACTCGCGCGGCTTCTTCACCTCCCGCGTGATCGGCACCTTCACCAACGAGGGCATGGCGCTGCTGGCCGAGGGCGTGCCGCCGGCAACCGTCGAGCAGGCCTCCTCGCAGGCCGGATACCCGGCGCCGGTCCTCGCGCTGATGGACGAGCTCACGCTGACCCTGCCGCGCAAGATCCGCGACGAGACGCGGCAGGCCGCCGAGGCCGGGGGTCTGAAGGCGCCCGCGCATCCGGCGGACACGGTGCTCGACCAGATGATCGACGACCACGACCGTAAGGGCCGCTCCACCGGCGCCGGGTTCTACGACTACGACGAGGCCGGCAAGCGCGTGGGCCTGTGGCCGGGACTGAAGGACGTCTTCGGCGGCACCACCGAGATCCCGCTGCAGGACGCGATCGACCGCATGCTGTTCGCCGAGGCCATCGAGACCGTCAAGTGCCTGGACGAGGGAGTGCTCGAGACCACCACCGACGCCAACGTCGGCTCGATTCTCGGCATCGGCTTCCCCGGCTGGACCGGCGGCGTCGCCCGCTACATGGACCAGTACCCCGGCGGCCTGCCCGGATTCGTCGCCCGCGCCGAGGAACTCGCCACGAAGTACGGAGAGCGCTTCACCCCGCCGGCCTCACTGCGCGAGAAGGCCACCTCCGGTGGAACCTACGAGGAGGTCCAGCCGTGATCCGTACCCGCTTCACCGAGGAGTTCGGGGTCCGCCACCCCATCGTCCAGGGCGGGATGATGTGGGTCGGCCGCGCCGAGCTCGCGGCCGCGGTGTCCAACGCGGGGGCGCTGGGCATCATCACCGGCCTGACCCAGCCCACCCCGGAAGACCTCGTCAAGGAGATCGCCCGCTGCCGGGAGATGACCGACCAGCCGTTCGGCGTGAACCTGACGATCCTGCCCGCGATCACCCCGCCGCCGTACGCCGAGTACCGGCAGGCGATCGTCGAATCCGGCGTGAAGATCGTCGAGACCGCCGGCTCGAACCCCAAGGATCATCTGCCGGTATTCCACGAGGCCGGCGTCAAGGTGATCCACAAGTGCACCTCCGTGCGGCACGCGGTCAAGGCCGAGCAGCTCGGGGTGGACGCCGTGTCGATCGACGGGTTCGAATGCGCCGGCCACCCCGGTGAGGACGACGTCCCCGGGCTGGTCCTCATCCCGGCGGCCGCCGCCAAGCTGAGCATCCCGATCCTGGCCTCGGGCGGCATCGCCGACGCCCGGGGGATGGTCGCGGCGCTGGCGCTGGGCGCGGACGGGGCGAACATGGGCACCCGCTTCATGTGCACCGCCGAGTCCCCGGTGGACCAGGCGGTCAAGGAGCAGATCGTCGCCAACACCGAGCTCGACACCAAGCTCATCTTCCGCACACTGCACAACACCGCCCGCGTGGCCGCCAACGCGATCTCCGCGGAGGTCGTGGCCAAGGAAGCCGAGGGCGCAGAGTTCTCGGACATCCAGCACCTCGTGGCGGGCGCGCGCGGCCGCAAGGTCTTCGAGGACGGCGACCTGGACGCCGGCATCTGGACCGCCGGGCAGTGCCAGGGCCTGATCGACGACATCCCCACCGTGGCCGAGCTGGTCGATCAGATGATGAGCGACGCCGAAGAGATCATCACCTCCCGGCTGGCCGGGATGGTCGAGGCGAAGGAGAGCACGCGATGACCGTCACCGGAATCGACGCACTCAAGGTCGAGGTCACCGAGCTGGGTGTGGTCACCATCAGCATCAACCGGCCCGACCGGTTGAACGCCCTCGACGCGCCCACCGTCACCGCGTTGATCGAGCAGATCACCACCCACGGCGCGGACCCGGCCACCCGGGTGTTGGTACTGGCAGGGGAGGGCGCCGCATTCACCACCGGCGCCGACCTCCAGGCCATGGCCGAGGCCGGGGACGATGCGCCGACGCCGGACCAGACCATGGACAGCGCCGCCGCGCTGGTGCGGGCGGTGCTGACCGCGCCGGTGCCGGTGATCGCCGCGGTCAACGGCCCGGCCGCCGGCGTGGGGGTATCCCTGGCGCTGGCCTCGGACCTGGTGTTCATGGCCGAGGACGCCTACCTGTTGTTCGCGTTCACCAACATCGGACTCATGCCCGACGGCGGGGCCAGCGTCCTGCTGCCCGCCCAGGTGGGACGTGCGGTCGCCTCCCGCATGCTGCTGCGCGGCGACGCCGTCCCGGCCGCCGAGGCCAAGCAGGTGGGTCTGGCGATCGACGTCTTCCCTGTCGATGAGTTGCGCGAGGCCGCGGACAAGCTCGCGCGCCGACTGGCCCGCGGCCCGCGTCGGGCGCTCGAGCTGACCAAGAAGTCGGTCACCGCGGCCACCCTCGCCGAACTCGATGCCGCCCTGGCACGCGAGCACGAGGGCCAGGCCGAACTCCTGACCTCCGCCGACTTCGCCGAGGGCGTCGCCTCGATGCTCGACAAGCGCCGTCCGACGTTCTCCTGACCGAAGCCGCCACCACCCGTTCCACCTGCTCCACCTGACCGCCGCCCCTCTACCCCTGATGAGATGACCGACGAAAGGCGCACGACCATGACCACCGCCACGGACCCCCTTGCCGATCTCAACGCTGCGCGACGCAACACCTGGAACACGTGGGTCGACACCCACGCCGAGATGTACCCCGACGGTGAGGCCCTGCGGTACCTGGGCCAGACCACCACGTGGAAGCAGCTGGACGAGCGCAGCCGCCTGTTCGCGGACGCACTCGCCCGTCGCGGTGTCGGCAAGGGCGACCGGGTCATGCTCATCACGCTCAATAATCCGGAGTTCGTCGAAGCGGTGCTGGGCATCAACGAGATCGGCGCGATCGCGGTGCCCGTGAACTTCCGCCTCACCCCGGGTGAGCTGGCGTACCTGGTGAGCGACTGCTCGCCGAAGGTCGTCGTCACCGACGCCATGCTCGCCCCGCTCGTCGGCGCCATCCGTGCGCAGGGCGAGGAGCCGGGCCAGCACATCGTCATCGGTGGCGAGTCCGGCACGCCGGATCAGACCACCTACGCCGACGCGCTCGCGGAGGAGGGCGAGCCCCACGCGCCGGTGGACGTGGCCGAGGACGAGACCGCGCTGATCATGTACACCTCCGGCACCACGGGCCGGCCCAAGGGCGCGATGCTCTCGTACGAGAACCTCACCGCCCAGTCGCTCACCTGCATCCGCGTGTTCCGCCTCTTCGACGAGGAGGGCCGCGCCCTGTGTGCCGCCCCGATGTTCCACATCGCCGCGCTCGGCTCGATCGCGCCCAGCCTCCAGCTCGGCGGCGTCACCGTCATCCACCCGCTGCAGGCCTTCGACCCGGCCGCGCTGCTGGATACCCTCGAGGCCGAGAAGATCACTAGCATCTTCCTGGTTCCGGTGCAGTGGCAGGCCGTGTGCGCCGAGCAGCAGGCCCGCCCGCGTGAGCTGGTCCTGCGCAACATCTCGTGGGGCGCCGCGCCGTCCACCGACACCATCCTGCGAGCCATGTCCGAGACGTTCCCGGACGCCCTCAACTGCGCCGTGTTTGGCCAGACCGAGATGAGCCCCATCACCTGCGCCCTCGACGGCGACGACGCGCTGCGCAAGCTCGGCTCCGTCGGCAAGGTCATCCCCACGATCCAGGCCCGGGTCATCGACGGTTTCGGCGAGCCCGTCGCCCCGGGCGAGGTGGGCGAGATCGTCTACCGCGGCCCCACCATGATGTCCGGCTACTGGAACAAGCCCGCCGAGACCGCCGAGGCCTTCGAGGGTGGCTGGTTCCACTCCGGTGACCTCGTCCGCATGGACGACGAGGGCTTCGTCTACGTGGTGGACCGCAAGAAGGACATGCTGATCTCCGGCGGCGAGAACATCTACTGCGCCGAGGTGGAGAACACCATCGCCGGGCACCCGCAGATCCGCGAGGTCGCCGTGATCGGCCGCAAGGACGACAAGTGGGGCGAGGTCCCGGTCGCCGTGGCCGCGCTCAACGAGGGCGACGGGCCGGACCTCACGCTGGACGAGCTCACCGAGTGGCTGCGTGACAAGCTCGCCGGGTTCAAGCTGCCCAAGCACCTGGTGGTGGTGGACGAGCTGCCCCGCAACGCCAGCGGCAAGGTCGTCAAGGGAACGCTCCGGTCCGAACACGGCAGTGTCGGCGTCTGAGCCGGGCCGCTGAACTCGTTGTCGTCGTCGTGATCTCATGACCTTCCACCTTCCCACCGGGCGCGGCCCGGCCACCGACCTGGCCGGTCAGGTCGGCTCGCTCGTCGGGTTCTCGGTCTTCACGCTCCTGTCGTGCGTGAGGACCGTGCTGCGCGGGCGGCTCTCGCTGACCGAGACCCGCGACCAGGCACTGTTCATCGCCCGCGTCTGCTCGATCCCGGCACTGCTGCTCATGCTGCCGGTCGGCGTTCTCGTGGCGGTGTCGGTGGGGGAGATGGCCGGCCGGCTGGGGGCTGCCGGCTATGCGGGCGCCGTGGTGGCGTTCGTGGTGGTGGGTCAGGCTTCGGCCCTGGTCTGTGCGTTGATGCTCGCCGGGGTCGGGGGCTCGGCGATCTGCGCGGACCTGGGGTCGCGGACCATCCGCGAGGAGGTCGAGGCCATGGAGGTCATGGGGCTCGACGTGATCGAGCGGCTGGTGGTGCCACGGGTCATCGCCACGGTCCTGGTGGCGGTGGTGATGTGCGCGCTGGTCACGGCCATGGGCGTGCTCGCGTGCCTCATCTACCAGGTGTACGGGCAGGGCGAATCGGCCGGCGCGTTTCTACAGACGTTGAGCGCGTACGGCCGGCCGTCCGACCTGTGGATGGCGATGATCAAGTCCATCGCCTTCGCGATCGTCTCCGCGCTGATCGCCACGTTCAAAGGATTGCACGCGAGCGGGGGCTCGAGCGGTGTCGCGGACGCGGTCAACGAGACGGTCGTGCTGGCGTTCGTCACGGTCTTCGTGATCAACACCGTGTTCTCGGCGGTGTACGGCCTGGTCGTGCCGTCGGTCGGAAAGTATTAGAGGGGGCGCCGGAACACGATGGGGGGATTCGGGGTAGCGCAGACCACCGCGTGGCAGCGGGTGCGCGCGACACGCGTGGCCGGCCAGGTCGGCCGCGTCGGCACGGCAATGGTCGAGGTCGGGCGGCACGTCACCTTCGCCGGCAAGGTCATCGCGACCCTGCCCACCGCGATCGTGCGCTACCGCGGCCAGGTCCTGCGCGAGGTCGTGGACGTGGGTTTTGGCTCCAAATCGCTGGTCGCCGGCGGCGGCACGGTGGGGATCGTGCTGGCGATGTCGGCGGTCGCGGCGATCATGGTCGGCGTCGAGACCTACCGAGGCCTGGATCTCATCGGCATGACCACCCTGTCGGGGATGCTCTCGGCGATGGCCAACACGCGCGAGCTCGCGCCGGTGGTGGCCTCGATCGCGCTGGCCGCCAAGGTCGGGACGGGCTTCACGGCGCGGCTGGGGTCGATGCGCATCTCGGATGAGATCGACGCGCTGGACTCCATGTCCATTCCCACGGTTCCCTATCTGGCGGGCACGCGCCTGGTCGCCACGATGATCTGCATCGTGCCGCTGTACGCGATCGGTCTCGTGGCAACCTACATCGCTACACGTGTAGTGGTGGTGTACGTCAACGGCGGGTCGGCCGGCACCTACGATCACTTCTTCCACATCACCCTCGGCCCCGAGGACGTGCTCTACTCGCTGATCAAGGCGGTGGTGTTCGCGGCCGTGATCGTGTTGGTCCACTGCAGCTACGGCTATTACGCCACCGGCGGCCCGGAGGGTGTCGGTCGTGCGGCGGGCCGGGCGCTGCGCACGTCGATCCTGCTGATCGGTTTCCTCGACATCGTGTTGACCTTCGCGCTCTGGGGCCTGGTGCCCGAGGTGCCGGCGCTGGGGATCACGTGAGGCGGCGCGTGGCGGGGCCGACCCCCGACCGGACGCTTCTCGTGCGGGGCGTGGTGTTCTCGGTCGTCGCCGGGCTGGTGGCCGTGCTGTTGGTGGGGCGCGGCGCGGGCCTGTTCGACTCCGGGGTGACGGTGTCGTCGGTGCTGCCGTCCGACGCGGGGCGGATCGCGGTGAACGCGCAGGTCTACCACCTGGGTGTGCAGGTGGGCGAGGTGCGTTCCTCGGAGGGTACGAGGGTCGGCGGTGCCCCGGGTGGTTCCGGTGGAGAAAACCGAAAGAACCAAGAAAACCAAGAGAACCACGAGGACGACGACGACACCACCACCGCCGAACCGGGTACCCGGATCGAGATGCTGATCGGCCGGGAATTCGCGTCGCGCATCCCCGCGGATGTGGTCGTGCGGGCCGTGCCGCGGACCCTGTTCGGCGACATCCGCCTGGAACTGGTCTCCCCGATCGCGCCGGCAGGCGATGCCGGGCGGACCTCCGCCGTACGGGCCTCCGCGGACCGAGCCACCCTGACCGGCGACGAGGAGATCCCCGCGGACACCTCCGACGAAGCGGTCCTGCTCTATGACGTGTTCACCCGCGCGAGCGATCTGCTCGCCGCAACCAATCCACAGGACCTGCAGGTCACCCTGACCGCGCTCGCCCGTGCCCTGGACGGTCGCGGCGAGCTGCTGGGCCGCACGATCGACGACGCCGACCGGGCCGGCGCGGACCTGGCCCCGGCGCTGGAGAACGCGGCCTCGGCCACGCCCGCGCTGGCGACCCTCACCGAGGACCTGGCCGGGGTGCCCCCGGAGATTCTCGAGACCCTCGAGGAGGCGACGCGGCTGTCGCGCATCGTGCTCGACCGCCCGGGATCGCTCACCCGACTCCTCGACGCGGGCCTGGCCGTGACCACCTCCGGGGTGGTCATGGCGGACCAGACCGTCGACGGTGCCATCTCGCTCGTGGGCGACACCGGGGTGGTGTTCGAGCGGACCGCCCGCAATCCCCACGGGGTGATCAACACCCTCTATGCGCTGCGGCCGATGGGTGAGGCCGGGACGGCGGCGTTCTCGACCGGGCGGTTCAACATCACCGCCGTGCCGTCGTTCTCCGACCCCATGCCGTACGGCCCGCAGGACTGCCCCCGCTACCCCGACCTGGCCGGGTCGACCTGCACCGGAGCGCCCGCGCCCGAGCATGACCCCGGACTGACGGTCAATGCCGCCGGAGAGCGCGCCTACCTGCGCGAACTGCAGGCGGCGGCGGCATCGGAGCCGGGGTCACCGGTTCCCCCGCCGGTCGACGCCGCCGCGAATCCGGACACCGCAGCGTGGACGATGCTCGGACCGCTCGTCCGGGGCAACGAGGTGACGATCCGATGACCAGCCGCAAGGGACTGATGCCCGCCGTCAAGTTGTTCGCCTACTGCCTGCTCGGTGTCCTGTGCACCGTGCTGGTGGTCAACACGCTGCGAGTGCCGGTGGGGTGGGGCGCACGCAGCTACAGCGCGGAGTTCACTGATGTCGGCGGCCTGGGCTCGGGATCGGAGGTGACCGTCGCCGGTGTCCGCGTGGGGCAGGTGCTCGACGTCCGCCGGGCCACCGGTCCCGACGGTCAGGTGATCGCCGTGGTCGACTTCGAGGTCCAGGGCGAGCATCCCGTCACCTACGGGGCAAGGGCCTCGGTCCGCTACGGCGACATGCTGGGGATCCGCTACCTCTCGCTCGACCCGACCCCGGGCGGCGCGCCCGCCGTGGGTGGCGCGGACGAGCTGCCGGAGGACTCGGTGATCCCCCTGTCGGCCACCACCGACCCGGTGGACCTGACCGCGCTGGTCAACGGCTTCAAGCCCCTGTTCGAGGCCGTCGAACCGGAGGAGGTCAACACGCTGTCGACCACCGTGGTCGCCGCCTTCCAGGGTGAGCCCGGCGCGATGGACACCCTGCTCGCGCGACTGGCGCTCCTGAGCCGGGACATCGTGGGCCGCGAGGACGTGTACGTCCGCCTGGCCGACAACATCGAGGCCCTCAACACCACCCTTGTCGACCGTGGCGGGGACCTGCAGGAACTCATCCGCGGACTCGACACCGTCTCCGGGGCGCTGGCCGATAACGACGGGCAGGAGCTCGCGCTGCTGATCGACCGCGGCGGCTCCTCCGCCGCGACCCTCGCCGCGATGCTCGAGGAGACCGACGCGGACCTGCGGTCGAGTGTCACCGCCGCCCGTCACACCACCGACGGCTGGATCCCCAACACCCCGGCGTTCGACGCCGCGCTCGCGCAGGCACCCGTGTTCGCCCGCGAGGTCAACGCGACCTCCCAGAAGGGCGGGTTCCTGTCCCTGTACATGTGCAACTTCACCGTGAAGTGGGACGCCTGGGAGACCAGCCTGTTCGGCTACCAGAACTCGGAGGCCTGCCGATGAGCGCCCGTGAACGCGCACATGACCGCGCCCGTGACCCGAAGAGCCGGGGCCCCATCGGCCTGGTCACGGAGAGCCTGGCCGACCTGTTCCGCGACCCCCGACACGAGCGACGCGGCAACACCGTCGTCGTGGGCGCCGCGTCGATTCTGCTGGTGGTGGTCCTGTTCGCGGCGAGCATGGCGCTTCCCCAGCTCTGGTACGTCTTGCGCACCGAGTACTACTCGGCCGAGTTCCACAACGCTGGCGGACTGCGCGCCGGCGATCCGGTCCTGGTGGCCGGCGTGCCGAGCGGTCGAGTGGACTCCCTGTCGATGGACGGTGGCCTGGCGGTGGTGGGATTCCGCCTCGATCGCAGTCAGGAGCTGGGCGAGGCCAGCACCGCCACCGTCGGCCTCAAGTCGATTCTCGGAAACCGCTTCCTCGAGGTCGTTCCCTCCGGCGGGGGCGACCTCGGTCCGGACCGGCGCATCGGGATCGAGCGGACCACCTCGCCGTACATGATCGATGACCTGGGCGGAGCGGTCACCGAACTCGCCCAGGGGATCGACGTGACGGCGGTCAGCGCGCTCATCGACAACCTCGACTCCATCCTCCCGCAGGACCCCGAGGCGACCGGCCAGGCGATCGACGACATCTCCGCCGCACTGGGGCTCATGGCCCGCGACGACGAACGCATGTCGAAGGTGATCTCCACGACCCGCGAGGTCACCGGCCTCCTGGCGACGCAGGAGGCGAGCATCAGCGCGCTCACCGACCAGTCCCTGGTGCTGGTCACCGTGCTCACCCAGCGCCGCGAGGCACTCAGCGCGCTGGTCGACTCCCTGGAGGACCTGGCCGTGAGGGTGCGCTCGCTGCTCGAGGAGGAGTCCGACGACGTGAACCAGCTCCTGATCAACATGCGCTCGATCAGCGAGACCTACCAGCGCAACATCGACGTGATGGACGAGGTCCTCACCCGGATGCCGCCCGGACTGCGCGCCGTCACCGATGCGACCGGAAACGGCGCATGGACCGACGTCGGGACCCCGACCGGCCCCATCCCGGATTCGGCCCTCTGTGCCGTGGGGGTGATGGACGGATGCAACTGACACTGACCCGCGTCCTGTCGGTGCTCGCCGTTGTCGTCGTCGCCGTGGTTGTTCTTTTCTACACACTCTCCGGCGCCCGCACCGACGACCGGGTCCGACTCTCGGCGGACTTCGTCTCGGCGGACGGCGTCTACGCCGGATCCCAGGTGCGCATCGTCGGCGTCGAGGTGGGGCTGGTCGAGAAGGTCGAGCCGCTCGGCGACGTCGTGCGCGTCCACCTGACGCTCGACCCCGGGACCCAGCTGCCCGCGGACGTCGGCGCGCTCGTCATGAACCCGGCCGTCATCGCGGATCGATTCGTCGAACTGACCCCCGCCTACCAGGGAGGACCCACCTTCGTCGAGGGCGGCACCATCCCCGGCGAGCGGACCCGCGCGCCGCTCGACTTCGACGAATTCGTCTCCAGCCTCGACACCCTGAGCTCGGCGTTCGCGCCCGGCGCCGACGAGGTGGCCACCAGTCTCGACCGGGGCGCCGAGGCGCTCGATGGTCGCGGCGGCACCTTCAACCGCGCGATCCGCAACCTGTCGTCGGTGTCGGCCGTCGGCGGCGACCGGGCCGAGGACCTGGACGCGATCATCACCGAACTCGCCATCCTCATGGACGCCGCCGGGGGCCGGGACCAGACGATGCGGGACCTCGTCCTGGGGCTGGACGACCTCGGCCGACAGATCCAGCAGGACCAGATCGACGTTGCCGCTCCGGCCGAGGACCTGCGCGTGATCCTCGACCAGCTGGATCAGATCGTCGCCGAGCGCGGCGAGGACATCACCGCCGCCACCGACGCGACGCGAGACGTCACCGCCCTGTACGCCGCGCACCGCGACGACTTCGCCGAGTTCCTCGACCTGTACCCGGTCATGATGGAGAACCTCGCGATGAGTGTCGGACCCGACGGCCGTGCCCGCATCCGCCTCAACATCTCCTCCAACATCGCGCATTTTGCGAAGGGCCGCGAACTGTGTGCGCGCGAGCCGATGCCACTGTGCACCGGCGCCGGTCTGACCAACCCGCTGATGTTCCCGACCGAGCAGAGCGATCCGATCGGTGTGGTCGGCGCGCTCGAGCAGATGGCAGGGGGGAGCTGAGCCATGCGTGAGACGAGGAGCGGACCGCACCTGCTGCGTGGCGTGATCGTGATCGCCGGCGTCGCACTGCTCGTCGTGGCGACCCTGATCGCGCTCAACTCGCCCAAGCTGTCCCTGCAGGCCCTGCCCCTGGGCATGGACACCGGCAACGGCTCTACGGACGTGGAGATGCGATTCGAGCGGGCGGATCGGCTCGCCCCCGGCGCTGAGGTCCGATACGGCGAGGCGCTCGTGGGGCGGGTCCGCGATGTCTCGACCGACGGCACCGACGCCGTGATCGACGTGCGACTCGAGGGGGACACCGCGGTGCCTGCGGATGTGTTCGCCGAGATCCGGCTCCCCACCGCGCTGGGCAGCCCGTTCATCGCGTTGACCCCGCCGCGGGGCGAGCGGTCGGCGGAGCTGCTGCAGGATGCCCGGGTCGTGCCGCTGGCCCGCACCGGCGTGGGCCCCGACCTCGAGTCGAGCCTGGCCTCGCTCGGCCTCCTGCTCAACGGCAGCGGCATCGACCAGCTGGGCACCGTGATGGAGGAACTCACCGTCGCCCTCGACGGGCGCGGCGACGAGATCGCCCGCATCCGCGAGCGGGGGGACCGTGCGCTCGAACTGTACGAGCAGCACCGCGGCGACATCGACCGCACGCTCGTCGCGCTGGACCAGGTCAACTCCGCACTGGCGGCCCGCCGCGAGCTGATCGCCCGGGGCATGGACGTCTCGGCAGACCTCGTGTCCGAGGCCGCGGCCAGTCGCGAGGAGATCATGGCGCTTATGGACACGACGGCCGCCCTGACGGTGCAGGTTGAGCAGTTCACCACCGGAACCGACGGAAAGATTGCGCCGCAACTGCGGACCCTCGAGATCATGCTGCGGGACATGGAGGGCTTCGGCGGGGAGGTCGCACCCACGCTCGACGCGCTGAAGAACTTCGTGCTGCTCTTCGACGAGGCCGTCCGGGGTGATCACCTCATGTTCGACGGTGCCCTGGACCTGCCGGGATCACTGGACCAGCTGGGCACCGGCGGCGAAGCCCGCGCCGGGCGGCCGCTGCCGCTCGGCGCGACCGGGCC
>NZ_JAALDM010000083.1 GCF_014144865.1 Dietzia aerolata
GCCCCTCAGACGCTTCGGCCGCGGCTCCGTTCGACCGGGCATCGGGCGCACCGGCGGCGGTGCTCTGGTCGGTGGCAGTGGTGGACACGCGTGTTCGGCCTCCGGGTGAGAATCGATGCTCGGGAATGGTGCTCGGGATACCCCGCGCTCGGGATCTCTCAGTCTAGAGGCGGCGGCGCGGCGGTAACCTGTGCGCATGCGCGAAACTGCAGACGCCGGGACCGTCGACCACGCCGGAGACGACGCCGTGTTTGACGACGACGAGCGCTCCGGCTCCCCCGACATCGGCGCGCGGGTCTTCACCGACCGGTGGATCGGCGTCCTGCTGACCGTCCTCTCGGCCGTGGCGCTGGTCGCGTCGTTCGAGCTCAGCCTCGACAAGATCCGGCTGCTGGAGAACCCGGACTACACCCCGGCCTGCAACTTCTCCATCCTGATGAGCTGCAAGAGCGTCATCAACTCCGAGCAGGGCGCGGTGTTCGGCTTCCCCAACCCGTACCTCGGGCTGATCGGATTCACGATTCTGGTGACGGTCGGCGTCGCCGCGGCCTCGCGCGTGGCGTTCCCGCGCTGGTACTGGGTCGGCGCGCTGCTCGGTCTGACGTTCGCGGTCGGGTTCGTGCACTGGCTGGCGTTCCAGTCGATCTTCGTCATCCAGGTGCTGTGCCCGTGGTGCATGGTCGTGTGGGCCACCACCGTGCCGATGTTCTGGTACACGCTGCTGCACGTGCTGGGCAAGCTCACCCCCGCCGGCTGGGTGCGGGCGCTGCAGCGGTGGCACCTGGTGCCGGTCGTGGTCTGGTACCTGGCTATCGCGGGGATCATCCTGTGGGCGTTCTGGGACTTCTACTGGGCGGACTTCTTCGCCAACCTCTGATCGGCTCGGCTGGACGGCTGCCCGGGAACGCGGCGGCTACCCGGCCGCGCCGTCGATGAGGTGGATCATCGCCCTGGCGTGCATCGCGAACAGGGCGTCCACGTCCACTTCGCCGAACTGCGCCGCGAGGAAGATCCCGTCGCCGCCGGCGAACGCGTAGACCGCAAGCTCCTCCGCCATTTCGGGTGACAGGCCGGGCCGCATGTCCAGCAGTTGCGCCGCGAGGGAATCGGTCGCCTCGACCCGAAGCCGCAGGTAGAGCTCGCGGGCCGCCGTCTCCACCGGCCGCTTCTCCAGCGCGAGCATCAGACCCAGCCGGATGAAGTCGGGCGACTCCGACAGCGTCGCCGCCACGCCCCGGCACAGCGAGACCACCCGGTCCGGCATCGACTCCCCCGACGCCCGCGTGACCTTGGCCAACCACAGTTCGACGCCCTCTTCCACGACCGCGGCCAGCAGCGCGTCCTTGTCTTTGAAATGCCAGTAGATCGAGCTGGCCGGCAGGCCGCTGGCCTTGCTCACCTTGGCGATCGAGGTGCCCTCGTATCCGCGTTCGCCGGCCACCGCCGCCGCGGCCTCGATGATCTTCCGACGCGACTGCCTGCCGTTCGCGCGCGTGCGCCGGGCCGACGTTGTCGTCGTCGTCCCGTCTTGGTTTTTCTCGTTACCCACGGCACCCTCCTCGCTCCTGGACGGCTGCTCCATGGCCCCTCCCGGAGTGTCTCTCGCCTCATTTACCTTGCCACGGTCACTACGCCAAGCTTACCGTAGTGACCATTCCAATAATGGGGTTCGCGGAACGCGCCCCCGGGACCTAGGAGATGTCCAATGTTTGAGACCCTCACCCGCAACTGGTGGATCCAACTGATCCGCGGCGCCCTCGCCCTCGCCCTGGGCGTGACCGCGCTGATCGCGCCGAGCACGAGCATGATGCTCGCGACGTTCCTGGTCGCCGCCTTCGCGATCGGTGACGGCGCGATGACCGTCACCGCCGGAATCGGGATCGACGACGACGACACCGGCCGCGCCCGCGGCGTCCTGATCGGCACCGGCGCCGCCTTCATCGCGTTGGGCCTGGTCGTTCTGTTCTGGTCGGGGATCCCCGTGGCCGTTCTCGTGGCGCTGTTCGCGGTGTGGCTGATCGCGTCCGGCGCGCTGCTGGCCTACGGCGCCAGGGAACTGCGTCCGCAGATCCCCGCGGCCGGGAGCATGATCGCGGTGGGCATCGCCGTGGCCGTGATCGGTCTGGCCCTGCTCGTCGTGGGGCCGTCGGCCGTGGATGCGGTGCTGCCGTTCGCCGGATGGTTCGGCGTGGTCGTGGGCCTGATCCTGGGCACGGTGTCGCTGCGACTGCGTCGCGATTCGCGGGCACTTCCGGAGCAGGCGCTGGTGGCCTGAGGCGCGCCGATTCCGCGCACCGGCCCCGGACCCGCCCTACTCAGGGCCGGCCGGGGCCGCTCTCATTGCGGTCGACCGGGGCCGCCATATTCAGGGCTGGCCGGGGCCGGGTCGCATGTCGCGGCCGGCCGACCCACCCTCCGGGTGGCTGCCCTCCGAGTACTTCTGCATGACGGTGTCCTCGAGGCACGGGGTGGGATCCAGGTGCGACAGCCCGTTGAAGCAGAGGTTGACGATGTGCGCGGCCACGTCCTCCTTGGGCGGGGTCCGCACGTCGAGCCACCACTGGGCCGTGCCGGAGACCATGCCGACCAGCGCCTGGGCGTAGACGATCGTCGTGGCGGGGTCGAACCCGCGGGCCGAGAACTCCTCCTCGAGGATGTAGGTCACGCTCGAGGTGGCGTCGTTGAGCAGGGTCGAGTACGAACCGCCGCCCGCCGGTGACGACTCGCGCACGAGGATGCGGAAGCCGTCCGTGCGTTCCTCCACGTAGCGCAGCAGGGCCATCGCGGCGCTCTCGATCCGGCGGCGCGAGCCCTCCCCCTCCAGCGACTCCGTGATCTCGGCGCCGAGATAGGCGAGCTCGCGGTCACACACGACCGCATACAGCCCTTCCTTCCCGCCGAAATGCTCGTAGACGACGGGCTTCGAGACGCCGGCGACGGCGGCGATCTCCTCGACGGTGGCCGCGTCGTAGCCGTATTCGGCAAAGATCCGACGGCCCACCTCGATCAACTGCTGGCGCCGCTCGGCGGCCGGCATCCTGGTGCGCGGCGCAGGCGCGGACCCGCTCGCAGGTGACTCGCCTCGTGCCGGTGAAGCGTCCGACTGATCTGTCATGTGATTCGGCCTCCCTCGGTGGAAAACCCTAGTCGGGCCCGCCGGGCACTGCCGAGTCGTCTCGCGCCGGGGCCCCGCCGTAGCGCTACAGAACCCCCGCCGCGCACCTCTGCCCCCACCCCCGAAAGGGCGGCTTCCCACATTTTCGGACAGATTCGGCCTAAAGTAGTTGATACATCAGCAAACAGTCAGGTTCGATTTCAGGAGGGGCATCATGGTTGCTCGTCAGCCCGGACACAAGGGAACGATCGGCACCGGCGCAGAACTCGGCGCACCGGAGAAGGCGGACATCGTCGTCATCGGTTCGGGAGGTGCCGGATTAACCGCCGCCCTTACGGCCGCCAAGAACGGATCCGGCGTCGTCGTCGTCGAATCTCTTGAGATCGTCGGCGGCGCCACCGGCGTCTCGGCCGGCGCCGGCTGGTTCCCGGCCCACGGATACTCCACCAAGGAACTCGGCATCGAGGACTCCCTCGACGAGGCCCGTACCTACATCTACGGCAACGGCCGCGACCAGACGCTGGACCACGAGGTGATCGAGACCTTCCTGCAGAAGGGCCCTGAGGTCGCGCGATACATCGAGGGCAACACCAAGTTCGGCTGGATCCCGGTGATCTGGCCCGACTACCACTCGGACATCCCCGGCGCCTCCGTGGGCCGCGCCCTGTTCCCGGGGCCCTACAATGCCGAGGGCCTGGGCGAGGCCGCCCAGTACGTGCGCCCCGCGCTGACCTCGGGCATGGCCAAGAACCCGATGCCGTTCTGGGCGCTGGCCGGACTCAAGACCGACGCCTCCTGGATGGCGGGCCCCGCCCTCGTCGGCGCGTTGCTCGAGGCAGGCCTGGAGGCCGGCGTCGAGGTCCGTACCGAGACCCCCGCCGAGCGGCTCCTCATCGAGGACGGCGCTGTGACCGGCCTCATCGTCTCGATCGACGGCACCGAGCACACGATCCGCGCCACCAACGGTGTGATCATCGCCTCCGGCGGCTTCGAGACCTCCGACGAACTGGCCACCGAGTACCTCGACGGCCCGCTGGGCACCCACGTCTCCCCCAAGGGCCACAAGGGCATCGCGGTGCAGCTGGCCAAGGAGATCGACGCCGAGCTCACCACCATGGACGCCGCCTGGTGGATGCCGGGCGTGCAGATCCCCGGCGAGACCCTCGACGGTGTCCCGTTCGCGCGGCTCCTGCTGGGCGAGAGGTCACTGCCGCATTCGATCGTCGTGAACTCCGCCGGCAAGCGCTTCGCCAACGAGGCCGCCTCCTACGACCAGTTCGGTGGCGCCATGCGTGCGGACAACGAGGCCGGCGGCACCAACGACCCCGCCTACTTCGTCTTTGACCAGAATTTCTGGGAGAAGTACGGCCTGTTCGGTGCGCTCCCCGGTGGCGAGGTGCCCGAGTACATCCACCAGGCACCCACGCTGGCCGAGCTCGCCCGGCAGCTCGGCGTGGACGAGGTCGGCCTGCTCCGGACGGTCGACGAGTTCAACCCGGAGGCCGCCCAGGGCCGCGACCCGTGGTTCGGCCGCGGTGAGGCGCTGTTCGACCGCTACTTCGGCGACTACAAGCCGTTCCTCGGCAAGCTGTCCACCGGCTCGCTGTTCCCGGCCGCCACGATGAAGGCGCAGCTCGGCCTGGCGCAGGCCATCGGCCCGGTCGTGAACTTCGCCGCGAAGCGCGTTGCCAAGCGCAACGACTCCGAGGCGGTCCGGAAGGCGCTCGTCGGCCCGCTGTCGAAGTTCATGCGGCCGGTGCTCAAGTCGCCGCGCTCGTCCACGCTCGGCCCGCTGAACAAGGCCCCGTACTACGCGGTGAAGGTCCACGCCTCGGCGCTGGGCACCGTCGGCGGCCCGGTCACCGACGCCAGCGGTCGCGTGATCACCAAGGCCGGCCAGGTCGTGCCGGGTCTGTACTCGGCGGGCAACGCCGGTGGCGCCCCCACCCAGGGCTTCTACGCCGGCGCCGGCGGCACCATCTCGCTCGGCCTGGTGTTCGGCCACCTGGCCGGCAAGACCGCGGCGGCCACGTCTGTCGCCTCCGACGCGGCCGGGAAGTAACCCCCGGCGGCTGGCTCGGCCTGCCCGATCGACTGGCCCGATCGAGTGGCCCGACCGGCTGAGTCTCACAACTGAAAACACACCCGCGCCGGGTCACCGTTGGTGGCCCGGCGCGGCGTCGTGTGGGCCCTGTTCTTGGGGACGACGACGACAACACCTCGCCAGCGCGCAGGTTCAAATCGGCCGCCGGTCACTGATGTGCCAGACTAGTGACGGCTCGCGCGCGGGCCGTTCCCCCGTGGTGTAATCGGCAACACTCCTGATTTTGGTTCAGGCATTCCAGGTTCGAGTCCTGGCGGGGGAGCGACCAACGAAAATGGCATGTGGTCTGCGGCAGCACCCATGACAACACAGGGGTCGATTATGCCGATTTCAGCACCACCGTAGCCAGCCCTGTAGCCACCCGGACCAGTGCCGATGGACTATCTTGAGCCGAAAAATCCGGGTTTCAGCGTCTCCCTCGACCGGATCAGGCGGAGAGAAGTTTTTGTGCGCGTTGGAAGCTGACGCCCAGCACATTGCCGATGTCACGAACCGTCAATCCGTCTCCAGACAGCGACTGCGCTGCGCACCGCATCGCTCTGCTCGCCTATTCCTGAGTGCGCCGCGCGTGCTCGGTGAGCTCACGGGCCCGATCGGCCATGTCGCGGTGAGGCACGTTGGCGAAAATCTCAACGTCAAGCGCGTCCGGGTCGATTCCTTCGAGGAGTTCTGCGGCGTCGCGCACCATGTCCACAATCTGGTCGAGCCGACGAACCTGCGTGAAGAGGCCGTCAATTTCGGGGACCTCGACAGCCCACCAACCCTCGGAGCGGGTGGCGTTTGCAGTGACTTTCATCAGTTCATCCCCAGTTGCTCGTAAATGGCCCTGGTGGTCAGCTCGTTGATCTCGGCATGACGGCCAATGACAGTCCGGCGGTCGCCGAGGGTGACCTTGGCGTAGTTACCACCCTCGATCAAGGTGAGCTCCAGCCCGTTCACTTCTGCGTAATTCTTGATCGTCTCGAGGATCTCCTTACGCATAGCCATCAGTTAAGTCTCCCAATGGCGACAATTGCTAGTCTATCGCCAGCTACTATCGGCCCGGGGACGGACGGAACGCACAGCTCGGGCAGAACCCTGCTCTCGATCAGAAGAGTTGGTCAGCCGCATACTGCGCCTGGTCCGGGGTGTATCCGTCGAACGTCAACTGGTCGATCAGACCCTGGCGGGAGAACCCCATCATCTCGAGGTAGAGCTCTCCCGATTTAACGGCTTGCTCATTCCAGTCGGCCTCGACGGCATCGACTGCGTACTGCGCTGCCTCAGGACTGTACTGCTCGAATTCGAGTTGATTGATCAATCCCTGGCGGGAGAACGCCATGGTCATAAGGTACATTTCCGCCGACCGCACCGCGTTCTGAAACTCACGCGGCACCTCGTCAGCCTCCGGCTCCGGTTCCGGGGCGGGTCCGGGTGCAGGCTCGGGCGCCGGTTCCGCCTCGGCCTCGGGGGCCGGTGCACGCGCGGGGTCGGCACGGCGCGTGAGCCTGGATGCCGATTCCGGATCAGCTGATGGCGAATCCGGAGCAGCCGGCACACTGGTGGTGGACGGTGAACTGGTAGTGGCCTCGTCGTCGTCACCACCGACAAGAGCGGAACACATGCCGAGCAGAAACAGCACAGCGACGATGATCAACAGCCACTTGAGCCAGCCGCCCTTCTTCTTCGGCGGCTGGCCCCCGGGGTCGCCACCGAAGGGTTGGTCGCCGAACGGCTGGCCAGCGTAGGACTGACCGCCGTACGGCTGGCCGGGGTGGGGCTGGCCTGGGTGGGGCTGGCCGGGGTTCGGACCGCCACCGAAGGGCTGTCCGCCCTGCTGGGGGTCGGGGTACGCGGACTGACGCTGGTCGGGCGTCCAAGGACCGGGATTGGTCATGGTAGAGCCTTCCTTAGAATGTGAAGGCACTTATATCAGCGGACTACGACACACCACCCTCGACCAGCGATAACGGCGTGACAAGCGCACCCACTCCGTTTGGTCATCAGTGACGGCTCATCGTGTGGGCCGTCAGATCCCGCCGTTGATTGCCACCGCCAGCACGAGCAGGATGATCCCCAGAATCGCGAGGATCGCAAGCAATGGCTGCCGACTCCGCCGAGGCGACTCCTTCATTTCCTCGTCGGGTCGAAAGTCCTGCTCCCAGCGGTCGCCACCGGGCTCGTTCCGTCCGGCCATAAGTAGTGCTCCTTAAGTATTCCCGTAAGCCTTCAGCGGCCGTGGGGCCGGCGATCCCGCATTGCCGTCGGCCCGCAGACCCGTCCTCATGATCCTCAGCATCTCCCGACCCTTGCGCAAGCGGTGGCGGAAGCGAGATTCCTGACGCGATGGCCACGTCGATCTCCGCCGATCACACAGCACCCGGGGTGAGGAAAACTCCGAGGAACAATTCACCGGCCGGGCAGTGCTCGGGGATGATCGGTCGGACACGCGGGTAACAGAGCAGACGCGCGACGAGAGGTGGCCCATGAACGCAAGCCCCGGAAGCACGCCGGTGATCGTCGGTGTGGGGCAGGTGTCCGACCCCTTGGACTCCCCCGACTACCGGTGCTGGTCATCCGTCGAGCTGGCGGCTGCGGCGGGCCGTGCGGCGATCCAGGACGCAGCCGGCTCGGGGAGCGAAGTGGCGGCCGCGATCGACGTGCTCGCAGGCATCCGCCCGTTCGAGATGTCCGGGCCGATGCAGCCGCCACTCGGTGGCGCCGCCAACTATCCGCGTGCCATCGCCAGAAAGATCGGAATAGACCCGCCCCACGCCGTGCTGGAAATGGTGGGCGGCCAGAGTCCGCAGCACCTGGTCACCGAGTCCAGCACCCGGATCGCCCGCGGCGAGTTCGATGCCGTGCTGATCACCGGCGGCGAGGCCCTGTCGACGCAAGCGCATTTCCTCGGTCGCGACGACCGCCCGGACTTCACCGATCACACCGGCGGCCAGATCGATGACCGCGGCGCCGGGTGGGACTACTACCTCGATGACAACCTGCTCGCCCACGAACTGTTCACCGCTCCGGCCGCCTACGCGCTCATCGACACTGCCAGGCGCGCTGCGCTCGGCATAGACCCGGCTGCCTATCGTCGCGAGATCGGCGAGCTCTTCTCCCCGTTTACCGAGGTGGCCGCAACCAATCCGCTCGCCGCCGTGCAGCGAGGGGGCACTGCCGACGAGCTGGCGTCGATCACGGTCGACAACCGCCTGATCTGGGACCCCTACCCGCGTCGCACGATCGCAAGGGAGAAGGTCAACCTCGGCGCGGCTGTCCTGATCATGTCGACCGACGCGGCGCGGGCTGCCGGGGTTCCGCGGGAGAAGTGGATATTCCTACACGGACACGCCGACGTCACCGATATCCCGCTGCTAGAACGCCCCCGGCTCGACCTCGGCAACGCCGCCGTTGACGCGGTGTCGGTGGCGCTCGAGTCGGCCGACGTCGGCGTGGACGAGGTGACGACCTTCGACCTGTACAGCTGCTTCGCCGCGCCGGTGTTCGCTGTCCTCGACGGACTCGGGCTCCACGCCGACGACCCGCGCCGTTTCACCGTCACCGGTGGCCTGCCCTTCTTCGGCGGACCGGGCAACAACTATTCGACCCACGCGATCGCCGAGACGGTCGCGGCCCTTCGTTCAGCTGGCGATGGCTTCGGATTGGTCGGGGCCAACGGCGGAATCCTCGACAAGTACTCGGTCGGGATCTACTCCCCTGCCCCGAAAGCCTGGCGCGGTACCGACAAGGACGCCGCTCGTGGCCCAGCGTCGACTACACACACCCGACTACCGGTCGTTCGTCACGCGGACGGTCGCGCACGCATCGATTCGTACACGGTGCACCACGGATCCGAGGGCCCGGACCGCGGAATCATGATCGGCTCCTTGCGCGGGGATGGCTCGCGGTTCCTGGCGTACCTGTCCGAGGAGTTGTGCGAGCTCTCAGTCGGCGAGGAACTGGTTGGCCTCGATGTCGTGGTGCGAGCTGACGGACCGAGAAACGTGGCGGACATCGCCAGCCGCAACTGACCTCCAGGGCAGTTATGCATGCGACAGTTATCGCCACTGCACACACTGCGACCGGTTGTGACTCGGTGATCGAGCTCCTACCGTGCGCCGCATGGGCACCGATCTGAAGGCACTTGCTCTTGTCTGCTCGCTCAAGGCGTCGCCCGCAGCATCCAGCAGCGAACTCATCGCCCGGCAGATTCTCGCCGAACTCGCCGGTCACCGGGTCGCCGGAGACAGTGTGCGCGTCGCCGACCACGCGGTGCTCCCCGGCGTTGACGACGACATGGGCCCCGGCGACGACTGGCCCGCGATCCTCGACAAGATCCGCGCGGCCGACATCCTGGTGCTGGCCACACCCACCTGGCTGGGTAACCCGTCCAGCATCGCGCAGCGAGTACTCGAGCGGCTGGACGCGCAATTGTCCGCCACCGACGACGAGGGCAGGCCGGCCATGTTCGGAAAGGTTGCCGTGGTGGCGGTTGTGGGAAACGAGGACGGCGCGCACAAGATCGTCGCCGACATGTTCCAGGGACTCAATGACATCGGATTCACCATCCCCGCGCAGGGCTGCACCTATTGGAACAACGAGGCCATGAACCCGGTCGACTACCAGGATCTCGACGAGACGCCGAAGGCAGTGGCCTCGACCAACGCCACTTCGGCGGCCAATGCGGCACATCTGGCGCGCCTGCTCCGCGGAGACATATACCCGGCAGTGTGACGAGCAGCCACCGCGGCGAGCGGTCGGCTCACCCCTTGCTCCCCCGCTCCACCGCACTGCGAACGGTGTAGCGCAGGAACGCGGGGAAGGCGACGGCACAGATCACCACGCCGATCACCACCAGCACGCCACCGCCGGACGCGGCAACCGCCGTGCCCACAGAGGCGGCGGCCACACCGTGGGCGACATCGCCGATCCGGGGCCCGCCGGCAACCACCACGATGAACACACCCTGCAGTCGGCCGCGCATCTCATCGGTCGCCGAGTCCAGCAGGATCGCCTGGCGGAAGGCCGCCGAGATCATGTCGACGGCACCGCCGAACGCCAGCGCGGCCAGCGCCAGCCACAGCCACAACGCCGACCCGCCGGGCGAGGCGGCGGCCACGAAGATGCCGAACGCGACCATCGCCAGGCCCCACAACGCCACACACACCAGCACCGCCAGGCCCTGGCGCCGAACTCGCGGAATCCAGCCGGAGAACACCCCGCCCAGCACGGCGCCGACACTCATGGCGGCGAACAACATGCCCAGCGCGGTGCCACCGCTGATCGGATCGCCGAACGATTCGGTGGCGATCTGCGGGAACAGTGCGCGCGGCATGCCAAAGACCATCGCAATGATGTCCACGAGGAACGAGGCAAGCAGGATGCGGCGGGTGGCGAGGTAGGTGAACCCCTCGATCACCGACCGCAGGCCCATCGACGGTCGCGTGCCGGTGACGGGCTGCGGCGGGAGTCGGAACACGGCGTACAGGGTCGCGAGCAGCGCGATCGAGTCCAGCAGGTACAGAGTCTCGAGTCCCAGCACCGGGATGAGGATGCCGGCGGACACCGGCCCGACGATCGCGCCGAACTGCATCACCGTCATATTGAGCGCGGCGGCGGAGGCCAGCTGATCGGACGGCACCAGCTTGGGCAGAATCGCCTGCCGGGTGGGCTGGTTGATCGCGAAGAACGCCTGCTGCACGGCGAGCAGGATCATGACCAGCCACACGTTCTGGTTCCCGGCGGCGGCCTGGAGCCAAAACAACACGGCAGTGACGATCAGGCCGGTCGTGGTCAGCATCAGCAGTTTGCGACGATCCAGCGCGTCGGCCAGTGCCCCACCCCAGAGCCCGAACACGATGAGCGGCACCAGAGCGAACACGCCGGTCAGGCCGACGTAGGCGGAGCTGCGGGTGATCTCGAACACCTGCTGCGGGACGGCGACGATCGACAGCTGCGCGCCGATCACGGTCACGATGTTGGCGATCCACAGCCTGCGGAAATGCGGTTCGCGGAGTGGCCTCGTGTCCGCGAGTTGCCGTCTGAACACTGACACGACCAAGGACGCTACCCCTCGGGGTGGACCATCGCGTCGGACCCACGGTCTATCCTGACTGCCTGCCGCCCGAACGTGGTGCAATGGTGCGGCACACGCATGACTGTTGCAGGCTGACTTGAGCGCTATCCATCACCGACCACTGGGCACCGCCATGCCCGAGGAGAACTGATGACGACACCCCCCACCGATCGCTCGGAAACCGCGGTCATCATCCTGGCCGCCGGGTCGGGCACCCGGATGAAGAGCGATACCCCCAAGATGCTGCACCGTGTGTGCGGGCGGACGATGCTCGGTCACGCCTTGCACGCGGCGGCCGGGATCGAGCCGGATTCGATCGTCGTGGTGGTGGGTCACCAGCGCGAGTTGGTGTCGGCCGCGGTGCACGAGCTCGCCGCCGATCTGGGGGTGCCGGTGTCCACGGCGGTCCAGGAGCAGCAGAACGGGACGGGCGATGCGGTCGCCGCCGGCATGGCGGGCCTGCCGGAGGGATTTTCGGGGACGGTGCTGGTCACCACGTCCGACATCCCGCTTCTCGACGCGGCCACGCTGCGCGAGGTCGTCACGCGCCACGACATGCGGCCGCGCGCGGCGGTCACCGTGTTGACCTCGACGGCGCCCGACCCCACGGGGTACGGCCGAATCGTCAGGAACGACGACGGCGAGGTGTTGCGCATCGTCGAGCACAAGGACGCCAACGACGACGAAAAGGCCATCACCGAGGTCAACTCGGGCATCTACGCGTTCGATGGCCAGGTCCTGCGTGACAAGCTCGGTGAGCTCAGCACCGATAACTCGCAGGGCGAGTTGTACCTGACCGATGTCATCCAGTTGGCCCGCCGCTCGAACGGGCTCATCCGCGGGCATCGTCTCGAGGACGCCGACCAGGTGGCCGGTGTCAACGACCGTGTGCAGCTGGCCGCGTTGTCGGCGGAGATGAACCGGCGGTTGTGCGATTCCGCGATGCGGGCCGGCGCCACGATCGTCGATCCGTCGAGCACGTGGGTCGATGTGGACGTCACGATCGGTCGGGATGTCACGATCCTGCCGGGCACCCACCTGACGGGGAAGACGGAGATCGCTGACGGCGCGACCATCGGCCCGGACACCACGCTGCAGGACACCACGGTCGGGGCTGGCGCGACGGTCATCCGCACGCATGCCAAGGGCGCGACCATCGGGGCCGGTGCCGAGGTCGGACCGTTCGCCTACCTCCGGCCGGAGGCCGATCTGGGCCAGTCCAGCAAGATCGGCACCTTCGTCGAAGTCAAGAAGTCCACCGTCGGGGCGCACACGAAGGTCCCTCATCTGACCTATGTCGGTGACGCCACGATCGGCGAGCACACCAATATCGGGGCATCGAGTGTCTTCGTCAATTACGACGGAGTGAACAAGAGCCGTACAGTGATCGGCGATCATTGTCGTACGGGCTCCGACACGATGTTCGTGGCACCGGTGACAGTCGGCGACGGCGCCTACTCTGGCGCCGGTACCGTGATCAAGGACGACGTCCCGCCGGGAGCTCTCGCGGTGTCCGGCGGACGACAGAGGAACATCGACGACTGGGTGATCCAGAACCGGCCGGATTCCGGCTCGGCCGCGGCCGCCCTTCGTACCCGGAACAACCCCCAGAAGGACGGGCGCACGCAGTGAGCGAGTGGATCGACAACCAGAAGAATCTGATGCTTTTCGCGGGGCGCGCGCATCCTGAGCTCGCAGAGCAGGTTGCCGCCGAGCTGGGTGTCGAGGTCACCCCTCAGACCGCCCGCGACTTCGCGAACGGCGAGATCTTCGTCAGGTTCGAGGAATCCGTCCGAGGCTGCGACGCCTTCGTGATGCAGAGTGCCCCGGCTCCGCTGAACAAGTGGATCATGGAGCAGCTCATCATGATCGACGCGCTCAAGCGCGGCAGCGCCAAGCGCATCACGGCCGTGCTGCCGTTCTACCCGTACGCCCGCCAGGACAAGAAGCACCGTGGCCGCGAGCCCATCTCGGCCCGCCTCATCGCGGACCTGCTCAAGACCGCGGGCGCCGACCGGATCATCACGGTCGACCTGCACACCGATCAGATCCAGGGCTTCTTCGACGGCCCGGTCGACCACATGCACGCCCAGGGCCAGCTGTCGGACTACGTGCGCGAGCACTACGGCACGGACAACATCGTGGTCGTCTCCCCCGACGCCGGCCGCGTCAAGGTGGGCGAGAAGTGGGCCGACGCCCTGGACGGTGCCCCGCTGGCCTTCGTCCACAAGACCCGCGATCCCAACGTGCCCAACCAGGTCAAGTCCAACCGCGTCGTCGGTGACGTCGAGGGCCGCACCTGCGTCCTCATGGACGACATGATCGACACCGGCGGCACCATCGCCGGCGCCGTCCGGGTGCTCAAGGACGCCGGTGCGGGCGATGTCATCATCGCCACCACCCACGGCATCTTCTCCGACCCGGCCGCCGAGCGCCTCGCCAACTGTGGCGCGAAGGAGGTCATCACCACCGACACGCTGCCGATCCCGCCGGAGAAGCGGTTCGACAACCTCACCGTGCTGTCCATCGCGCCGCTGCTGGCCCGGACGATCCACGAGGTCTTCGAGAACGGCTCGGTGACCAGCCTGTTCAACGGGTCGGCCTAGGTAGCGCCGCGATGGACGCCACGATCTACCACAACCCCCGCTGCTCGAAGTCCCGGCAGGCGCTGGAACTGCTGCGCGAGCGGGGCGTGGAGCCCACGATCATCAAGTACCTCGACACCCCGCCCACGGTGGAGGAGCTGCGCACGCTCATCTCCGATTCCGGATTGACGGTCCGCCAGGCGGTGCGGGTCAAGGAGGCCGAGTTCACCGAGCTCGGCCTCCTCGAGGCCTCCGATGACGAGCTGCTGGCCGCGATGGTCGCCCATCCCCGGCTCATCGAGCGGCCGTTTGTCGTGACCGACAAGGGCACCCGCATGGCCCGCCCGACCGCCGCCGTCGAGGAGATTCTCTGACGCCATGAGAGCCAAGATCTGCGGGATCCGTAATGAGAGCGATCTGCGGATCGCTCTCGATGCCGGGGCGGACGCCATCGGCCTGATCTGCGGTATCAATCACCGCAGTGAGGACGAGGTGACCCCCGAGGTGGCCCGGCAGCTGACCGCCGCTGCTCCCCCGTTCGTCTCGACCGTCCTGGTGACCCACCGGGACACCCCGGAGAGCATTCTCGACCTGGCGGACCAGACCGGGGTCAACACGATCCAGGTGCACGGGATCGTCACCCTCGACACTCTCAAGGCGGTCCACGCCGCCGCCGGTAGCCGGAAGGTCCTGCGGGCGGTCCACGTCTCCGGAGAAGAGGCCATCGCCGACGCGCTCGAGTCCGCAGCTCACTGCGACGGACTCCTGCTGGATTCGCGGTCAAAGGATCGCCTCGGTGGCACCGGCAAGACCCACGATTGGTCGATCAGTCGGCGCATCGTCGAGGCGGTCGCGGAGATCGGGACGCCGGTGATCCTCGCCGGCGGTCTGAACCCCGGGAACGTGGGCGCCGCCGCCGAGAAGGTCGGCCCGTTCGGCGTGGACGTCAACAGTGGCGTCGACGATGCGAACGGCGACAAGTCGCCCACCCTGTGCCGGGACTTCGTCCGCAACGCCGCCCGCACACGCGACTGACCCCACACCGGGCCCCCACACCCGGCGCTCACACCGAGCCCCACGCCGGATTTGGGCGTCGGAGCCGACCGGCGGTAGGCTTACCAGGTCATCTCGGCGAGGGAGGGCCACCCGGCCACTCCGTTATCGACGCGATCACCTCAAGCGGGAGTATTTCCGTGGGGACTCGCATCGCGCCGGGGCCGGAAATACTCAACCAGAGGTTCTCAGCGTGTCTGATCAGAACAAGCTCACCGCCACCGTCCGTACCGAGTTCGGTAAGGGCTCCGCCCGCCGCGCCCGCCGCGACTTCAAGGTCCCGGCCGTGCTGTACGGCCACAAGACCGAGCCCCGCCACCTGCTGCTCGGCTCGCTCGAGTTCGCGGCCATCCTGCGTCACTCCGGCACCAACGCCCTGCTGACCCTCGACATCGAGGGCGAGGAGCAGCTCGCTCTGCCCAAGCAGATCGACGTGCACCCGCTGACCCGCGTCATCGAGCACACCGACCTGCTCGTCGTGAAGAAGGGCGAGAAGGTCGTCGTGGAGATCTACGTCGCCGTCACCGGCGACGCCGCTCCGGGCACCCTGGTCACCGTCGACGCCGACTACATCGAGATCGAGGTCGAGGCCACCCACATCCCCGAAGAGTTCGAGGTTTCCATCGAGGACGCCGAGGCCGGCACCCAGATCACCGCCGCCGACGTCAAGCTGCCCGCCGGTGCCGAGCTGATCTCCGACCCGGAGCTCCTGCTCGTCAACGTCATCGAGGCGCCGACCGAGACCGACCTCGAGTCCGACGAGGAAGAGGCCCCCGAGGGCGAAGCCGCCGAGGACGCCGCCAAGGCTGCCGAGGAGGAGTGAGCCTCCCGCGCGTGACACACGCGCCCGCAGCCTGACCGGCTGCCTCACCGGACTCGGGCCCGGCACGACATTCACGTCGTGCCGGGCCCGCCCGCATTTGCGTGCACCTCTGCGCGCCTGTGGCACACCTCGTCCGGCCCGGCTCAGCCGCGAATGAGGCCCACCGCGAGCACGAGCATCATCACCGCGATCGCGGCATCGAGCACCCGCCACGCCCCCGGACGCGAGAACAGGCCACGCAGTGCCTTACCGCCGAAGCCGATCAGCGAGAACCAGACGATCCCGGCAAGGAAGGCACCGGCCGCGAACACCCACCGCAGATCGCCGCCCTGCTGGTTGGCGAGCGTGCCCAGGAACACCACCGAGTCGAGGTAGGCGTGTGGATTGAGCCAGGTGAACGCAGCGCACGCGGCCACCGCGCCCATCGTGGACGGGATGCGCGCATCACCGCCGGCCTCCAGTCCCTGGCCGGGACGGACCGCCCGGTAGGCCGCGAACCCGCCGTAGGCCAGAAGGAAGACGACGCCGATCCAGGTCATCACCGAGATCGCCCCGGGCGCGCTCTCCACCAGGGCACCCACCCCGATCACGCCGAGCAGGATGAGGGCGGCTTCGGAGGCGACGCAGAACGCGACGATCGGCGCCATGCGCACATCGCCACGGATGGATTGTTGGAGGACGTAGGCGTTCTGTGCGCCGACGGCGACGATGAGGCCAAGCCCCATGCCGGCGCCCATGAGAAGTGTGGAAGTAGTGCTCACGTAGAGCCACGCTAGGACCGCCAACAACAGTAGTGCCACTACTGTTATTCACGTAGCATCAGTTGAACTTATGAGCGCACTTCATCTGGATCAGCTCCGCACCCTCGCCGCCGTGGTGGACCTAGGGTCGTTCGAGGCCGCCGCCGCGCACCTGCACATCACCCAGTCCGCGGTGTCCCAGCGGATCCGGGCGATGGAGGAGGCCGCAGGCCGGATTCTGGTGCGACGCGAGCGCCCGATCGTGGCCACCGAGTCCGGCGAGGTGGTGCTGCGCACGGCACGGCAGATGCTGCACCTGGAGGAGTCGCTCGCCGGGGAACTCGGCGCCGATCGCGACGGGACCGGCGCCGCACAGGAGCACGTGACACTCGCCGTCGCCTGCAACTCGGATTCATTGGCCACCTGGTTCCTCGACGCCATGACGGAGGTCCATTCGGCGGGCCACCGGGTGTTCGACCTGCGCCGCGAGGACGAGTCCCTCTCCATCGAACTGCTGCGCCGGGGTGAGGTGATGGCGGCAGTCACCAGCGAGTCCCGGCCGGTACAGGGCTGCCGCGCCCTCCCGTTGGGCTCGATGCGATACGTTCCCTGCGCAAGCCCGGGATTCGTGGCGCGGCACCTGCGTGGAGACGACACCTCCCCCACCGCCGCCCTGGGCCGCGCCCCGATCGTCGACTTCGACCGCAGCGACGCCCACCAGAACCACTACTACCGCCGCCTGACCCGCCGCCAACCGACCGGGCCGCGGCACTACATCCCGAGCACCCACGACCACGCGCGCGCGATCGTCGCCGGCCTGGGCTGGGGCCTGATCCCCGAGCAACTGGCCACGCCGTGGCTCGTGTCCGGGGAGATCGTGGACGTCTTCCCCGACCGCCCGCTGGACGTCCCCCTGTTCTGGCAGCACTGGAAACTGCAGTCGCCGGACCTCGACGCCCTGACCGCCGCAGTCCTGGACACCGCCCGCGCTGAGCTGCGGACCTGACCGCCGGCGCCACCCGGGAGGTACGCGCCCTGTCTGCACACCAACCGGGGTCCGCGTCCGGGGGCCGGGGCCGGGCCCGGGCGCGCGTCCGCATCGGAGTTCTGGGCACGCATCTGGGATCATGGGCGCCGTGACTACCGCTGACCCCGCCGGCCCCGCACTCATCATCGGCCTGGCCAATCCCGGCCCCGACTACGAAGGCACCCGCCACAACATCGGCTGGGACGTCCTGCAGGAACTCGCCTCCCGCGCCCTGCCCATGCCGGCGAGCTTCAGCACGCACAAGAAGACCAACTGCGAGATCGCCCAGACGCGCCTGGCCGGCAAGCCGGTCGTGCTGGCGCGCCCGCGCAGCTACATGAACCTCTCCGGCGGCCCCACCGCGGCGGTCGCCAAGTACTTCTCGGTCACGCCGACCGACATCATCGCGATCCACGACGAGATCGACATCGACTTCGGCCAGGTCCGCCTCAAACGCGGCGGCGGCGAGGGCGGCCACAACGGCCTGCGCTCACTCTCGCAGTCACTGGGCACCCGCGACTACCTGCGCGTCCGCGCCGGTGTGGGCCGCCCGCCCGGCCGGATGACGGTCGCCGACTTCGTGCTCAAGCGCTTCTCCAAGCTCGAGCAGCCGGACGTGCCATTCCTCGTCCAGGACGCCGCCGACGCCGTCGAACTGCTCCTGCAGCACGGCCTGGAAATCGCGCAGAACCAGGTCCACTCCGCGTGACGCCGGCCCGTGCGGTGAACGTTCGCGCGGTGGGGTCCCCCGCGCACACCGGTCGGCCCGCCGGGTGGCGGCACACGTGAGCAGGACACGGCGATTCACGCGGTCCGCCGACCTGGGATTCGGCGCCGACCTGTACGACCGCGCGAGTCGGGCACTGATGAACTGGGACGTCCATCGTGGGGCTGGCCTCGTCGTCGTCGTGACCGGCCCCGCCACCCCGGGCCGGGCCGTGACCCTCCGCCCCCGGTCGGGCCCCGCGGCGTGGCTGGGACTGTCCGCGCCGTGCGAGGTCACCGACGTTTTTTACGACGACGACGGCGTCGCCCGCGGCTTCACCTACCGGGCCCTGCCCGGACACCCGGAGCGCGGCTGGGAGACCTTCGTGGTGAGCCGCGACCCTGTGACCGACGCTGTCCGCCTGACCATCTCGGCCGAGTCGTCGCACGCCACGGTCCTCGCGTGGTTGGGCGCACCGATCGCGCGCGCCGAACAGGACCGCATCACGCGCCGCTACCTCGACGCGCTGCGCGACTGACACCACCGCGCCCCCACCGTCCGCAACGTTGGGGGTGCGGCGCGTCAGGCGGTGATTTGCCCTCGGGTTATCAGGCCACCGTGACCGGGACCGGGATGACGGTGCCCGTGTCGGTGGTGACGATCAGCGCGGTCTCACCGGCCGGGGTGCCGGCGGGGATCGTCACGTCGATCACCACGTGCCCGTCCAGCGGGGTGTGGTGACCGGCCGGACCGAACGTGGTGTTGTCCACGCCGGACACCGCGGTGAAGGTACCGAGGTCGGCGCCGCCGAGGGTGACGTCGACGGCCCCCGTGGTGGGCGCGCCCAGCGAGGTCAGGTCCAGGTCGGAGAGGTCGAGCGTGACCAGCGTGTTGGCGAAGGGCAGGACGCCGTTAGTCTCGGCGAGGGTGATGTTGCCGTT
The DNA here is from genome assembly GCF_014144865.1 of Dietzia aerolata. Taxonomy (GTDB): domain Bacteria; phylum Actinomycetota; class Actinomycetes; order Mycobacteriales; family Mycobacteriaceae; genus Dietzia; species Dietzia aerolata. The sequence continues at coordinate 19,150 of NZ_JAALDM010000083.1, forward strand.
CTCGCCGGCCGGGTCGTTGCGCAGCTCGTCGCGCAGGCCGCCCGGGTTCATGAAGCCGATGTCGGCGCCGCCGCGCTCCTCCACCGCCTCGACGAGGAACTGGCCGACCAGGTTGCCGAGGGTCGACTCGGACAGTCGGTCGTCACGCTCGCCGCCGGAGTGCGCGGTGGTGATGTCCGCGGTCACCGTGCCGATGGACTGGGAGCCGACGACCTCGGCCTCGGCGAGGGTCTCATCGACGATCTTCTTGACCTCGGAGACGACCGGGTTGTTCAAATCGGCGTCCGTGGCCTCGCCCGGGACCTCGACGTTCTCCTGCGTGTGGCCGGTGACATCGCCGGTTTCGGGATCGACCTCCAGGACCACGCGGCCGATGAGGTCACCGTAGGAACCAGCACCAGCGGGTCGGCCTCCTCGCCGAACCCCTCGACAGCCAGGTCGACGCCGTTCACGTGAACGCTCGTGGTTATGGTCGACACGCTACGCCGCCACCCCTCCCCACCTGCCCGGATTGGGCGCGGCACCCGGCACGGACGTACCCTGATACGACGACGACGAGGGCCGTCGTCTGCCGGGAGGAGATCGTGTGACCGAGACCGTAGAGGACTCCGGGACCGCCGCACCGAACAACGGATCGGATGCGGAGACCGCCGGGGACGTCTCGAACGAGGTCTCGCGCCGACGGACCTTCGCCGTGATCGCCCATCCCGATGCCGGTAAGTCGACCCTGACCGAGGCCCTCGCCCTGCACGCCCGCGTGATCAACGAGGCCGGCGCGGTGCACGGCAAGTCCGGTCGCCGCTCCACCGTCTCGGACTGGATGGAGATGGAGAAGGCCCGCGGCATCTCCGTCAGCTCGACCGCTCTGCAGTTCACGTACGCACCCGAGGGGCACGATCCCAACGACGAGCCGTTTGTCATCAACCTCGTCGACACCCCCGGCCACGCCGACTTCTCCGAGGACACCTACCGCGTTCTCACCGCCGTCGACGCGGCCGTGATGCTCATCGATGCCGCGAAGGGTCTCGAGCCGCAGACCCTGAAGCTGTTCCAGGTGTGTAAGCACAACGGCCTGCCGATCATCACGGTGATCAACAAGTGGGACCGCCCCGGCCAGGCACCGCTGGAATTGTTGGACGAGATCACCGAGCAGATCGGGCTCGTGCCCACTCCCCTGTTCATGCCGGTCGGCATCGCGGGCGACTACCGCGGACTGCTGCGTCGCGGCGAGGACGGCTCACCCGAGGAGTACGTCCACTTCACCCGCACCGCCGGCGGCTCGACCATCGCCCCGGAGGAGATCTACGACCCGGCCGCCGCTCTCGAGCGCGAGGGCGATGTGTGGGAAACCGCCGTCGAGGAGTCCGAGCTCCTGTCGGCGATGGGCCAGGACCACGACCAGGAGCTGTACCTGGCCGGCGAGACCAGCCCGGTGATCTTCGCCTCGGCGATGCTCAACTTCGGCGTGCACCAGATCCTCGACGCCCTCGTCGAGTTGGCGCCGCCCCCGCGCGAGTGGCCCACCGAGTCCGGCGACCCCCGCCAGACGACCGACCCGTTCTCGGCGGTGGTGTTCAAGGTGCAGGCCGGCATGGACGCCGCACACCGCGACCGCCTGGCGTTCATGCGCGTGGTCTCGGGCGAGTTCGAGCGCGGCATGGTCACCACCCACGCGCAGACCGGCAAGCCGTTCACCACCAAGTACGCGTTGACCGTGTTCGGCCGCGACCGCTCCACCGTCGAGACCGCCTACCCGGGCGACGTGGTGGGCCTGGTCAACGCCACCGGCCTCGCGCCCGGAGACACCCTGTTCACCGGCAAGAAGGTCAAGTTCCCGCCGATCCCGCAGTTCGCCCCCGAGTTCTTCGCGGTGGTGCGCGCGCAGTCGCTGGGCAAGTACAAGCAGTTCCGCAAGGCGATCGACCAGCTCGCCGCCGAGGGCGTGGTGCAGATCCTGCGCAACGACGCTCGCGGCGACGCCAACCCCGTCATGGCGGCGGTCGGTCCCATGCAGTTCGAGGTGGTCACCGCGCGCATGAAGGCGGAGTTCAACGTCGAGGTGATCGTCGACAACCTGCCTTACTCGATCGCCCGCCGCACGGACGCCGAGTCCGCCGATGAGCTGGGCCGCCAGCGCGGAGTCGAGGTCTTCACCCGCACCGACGGCGAACTCCTGGCCCTGTTCGGCGACAAGTGGCGCCTGCAGTACATCTCCAAGGAAATGGACCACCTCACCATCGAGCCGCTGGTCGCCGACACCAACTAGCCCCCAGCACCGGGCACGGCCCAGATCCCGGGACAGCGGCGCCACGCCCACACCCAGCACCGGGCCCTGGCCTTGCCCCCGCACCACTCCCACACCCGGCCACCGCCGTACCTCCAGCGGATGGTCGCGATTGCTGCGGACATGGTCGCCACCACTGCGCCAACACACCGCTCCGGCCGCAGTGATGACGACCATCTGCCACGCCGCCGCCGACCACCCCCGCAAGGTTGGCGCCCACGACCCGACTGCGGGCATCCTGGGAGCCATGTCAACAGGCAGCTCCTCCTCCGCATCCCCGTCCGTCTCCCTCCGCGTATTCGTCGAGCCCCAGCAGGGCGGCACGTATGACGACCAGCTCGCCGTGGCCCGCGCCGCCGAGGACCTCGGCTACGAGGCCTTCTTCCGGTCGGATCACTACCTGAAGATGGGCGGCGTCACCGGGATGCCCGGCCCGACCGATGCGTGGTTGACGCTGGCCGGCCTGGCCCGCGAGACCTCGACCATCCGGCTCGGCACCCTGCTGACCTCGGTCACCTTCCGCCACCCCGGCCCGCTGGCCATCTCCATGGCCCAGGTCGACCAGATGTCCGGAGGCCGCCTCGACATCGGACTCGGCGCCGGCTGGTACCAGGACGAGCACACCGCCTACGGCATCCCCTTCCCGCCGCTCGGCGAGCGCTTTGACCTGCTCGAAGACACCCTCGGCGCGCTCGAGCAGTTCTGGACCACACCCGCCGGCGAGACCGTCACCTTCGAGGGCAAGCGGCTGAAGATGACCGACTCCCCCGCGCTGCCCAAGCCCACGCAGCAGCGCCCGCCGG
>NZ_JAALDM010000007.1 GCF_014144865.1 Dietzia aerolata
GGTCCCGCCGACGGCGGCGTCGGGGCCGCCGGAAAGGAGCCGCGCGGCGTGGCGGGATTTGCCGGACCTGGCGCCGCCGGTGACGAGGATCCGCATCAGCCGCGCCGCCCCCGCCCGCCGGCGAGGAAGGGGCCCGAGAACAGTGCGAGGCCCACCACGAACCCGGCGTCGTACCAGTTCCCGTCGTTGTTGACCTCGTAGATGGTCACCGTGTCGGTGAACAACGAGATCACGAACGTCACCGGGAGGATCATCGCGTGCCACAGTCCGAGCCAGAACCCGGCGCCACCGGGAGAGACGTCGGGATTGGGGCCCGCCGCGCAGCCGGTGAGAAAGATCGCGACGACGACGACAACGCCTGCAGTCGCGGCCAGCCGGCCCCGCCGCCCGGTGAACGGTCCGGGGGTTGATGGTGTTGTCGTCATCATCTCTTCGGTCTTGACCTTGGTCTTTTCTCTGAGCGCCATTGTCGTCTCCTTATATACCCCTGAGTGACGACATTAGGGCGTCGGCCCCGCCTAGGGTGGCGCTTGAGGGCACCCTCATATTCGACCTCGACAGGAAGTGGGAAACAGCATGTCAGGCAGGCTCGAGGGCAAGGTCGCGTTCATCACCGGCGTCGCGCGGGGGCAGGGGCGGACGCACGCGGTCCGGCTGGCGGCGGAGGGCGCGGACATCATCGGCCTGGACATCGCGGGGCCGATCATCGACGCGATCCCGTACGACGCCGCCACCGAGGACGAGTTGGCCGAGACCACGCGACTCGTCGAGGAGCAGGGACGGCGGGCGCTGCTGTCGGTCGGCGACGTGCGCGATCTGGAGGGGATGAAGAAGATCGTCGACGACGGCGTCGCCGAGCTCGGCCGGCTCGACGTGGTGTCGGCCAACGCCGGGATCTGCATCCCGCAGGTGTGGTCCGAGATCACCCCGGAGACGTTCGGCACGACGATGGACATCAACATCACGGGCGTGTGGAACACCGTCATGGCCACGGCGGATCACCTCATCGCGGCGGGCGGCGGCTCGATCGTCATCACCAGCTCGTACGCGGGCAAGAAGATCCAGCCGTTCATGGTGCACTACACCACCTCCAAGCACGCGGTGGTGGGCATGACCCGTGCGTTCGCCGCGGAGCTGGGTAAGCACGACATCCGGGTCAACAGCGTCCACCCGGGTGGCGTGGCGACCCCGATGGGCGGCGGCGACATGGTGGCCGACCTGGAGCGCGTCGGCGAGACCAATCCGCCGCTCAACCTCATGGGGTCGACGTTTCTCCAGCAGACCTGGGCGGAGCCGGAGGAGATCTCGAACGTCGTGGCGTTCCTGGCCTCGGACGAGTCGAAGTTCATCACGGCCGAGCACATCAGCATCGACGGCGGGTCGCAGTACTTCTGATCGGCAGGCGCGCCTCGTGGCCTGTGGCCTGTGGCCTGTGGCCTGTGGCCCGTGGCGCGTGGCGCGTGGCGCACAGGCTCAGTGCTGCACGTCCCGGAGCAGGAGGGCGGCCGCGGTCTCGATGTTCGTGGTGACGTCGGCCAGGCTCGTGCGGCCCACGGTCAGATCGAGCAGGCACGCGATGTAGACGTGGCCCAGGATGTGCACCGCGCCGGAGGCCCCGGTCCACTCGGGGTCGCCGAGACTGCCGCGGGCGAGCTCGAGGAACACCGGGCGGAAGCCCTCGATGCTCACGCCGTCGTTGCGGGACGAGGTGATCGACGACATGCTCGCGGTGAGCAGGTCCATCTCCTCGGCGGCGCGCTCGATCACCAACTGCATGCCCTCGCTGATCCGGTCGGCGATTGACCCCGACCGCTGATCGGCCGTGGCGTAGAGCTCCTCGAAGATCGTGATGGACCACTCGGTCATCAGGTGGAGAAGGACGCCGTCCTTGGAACCGAAGTACCGGTAGATCGTCACCGGTGACACCCCGGCGCCGCTGGCGATCTCGCGGACGGTCACCCCGTCGTAGCCCCGGGTGCGGGCCAGCTCCCGGGCCACCCGGGCGATCTCACTGCGGCGATGCTGCTCGTCGGCGTCAAATTTCCGGGTCACGGTCAACTGATCATTGGCCGCGGCCAAGCCGAGCAGGCCCTGGGGCACAGGCCGCGTGCCGACGTCGCCGTCGTCGTCCCTATTACTTTCACCACCCGGCCCCGGTGAGGGGCGGTCTTGGTGGCCGAAGATTGCTCGGGGGAGGCGTCCGCGGTGCGGGTCGAGGCGTCGACGCCGTCCTTGGTCAACGACGAGCCCATGGCGTCTCCCCCTTCTGCCAGCTAGCGAAGAGACTCATTCGATATCGCATGGTGTAACACGTTGCACAGTGAGTGAGTGATTCGCGACACCAACGTCAAGATTGGGCGAAAGGCGACGTCCCAGCCCTCAGTTCTCGCTGGTCAGATCCCGAGAGTCAGTTCCCTGGGGTCAGCTCTCGCCGATCTGGACGCCGGCGAAGATCTCGTCCACGGCCTCGTCGTAGGCGGGGTCGACCGGCTCGGTCGACTGTGCGGTCATCGTGTAGGTGATCGCCTGGTCGCCGTGGGGTACCACGATGACCTGCACTTCGGCCGGGCGGGCCGGGATCTGACCCATCTCCGGAATCTCGTAGCCGAATCTCCAGGCGCTGTATCCGCAGACCTCGCCGGCTTCGGGCGTGATGCCGGAGGTGTCGGCGAAGGTCTCCAGACCGGCCAGCTGGCGGTCGAGTGCGACCTGGCCGTCGGCGGGCGACGGCTCGGAGGTCACCACGACGTTCGGCGCCAAGTTGTCCTTCTCCAGCTCGGGTGCGACGACCGCGAGCCGGATCATCTCGGAGTTCATCGCCGTGTTGCTCTCCCACCCCTCGGGGAGCGGGATCTCCAACGACGGCTGGCCCTCCAGCGGGTCGGCCGCGAGCAGCTCGCCTTCCACCGGCGCGCACTTCGAGGCCTCGGCCTCGGCGGAATCGTCTCCGCTGCTGCAGGCGGTGAGGGCGAGAAGGGGGAGTAGGGCGGCGGCGATGCTGGTACGAGTCGACATGCCCAGAAACGCTAGTCGACCCCGGTTCGCGGCTGGGGTGCTATGTGCGCAGCGGTTACGACCACACCGCGCGGGGCTGGCCGCTGCGAGCCGGATGTCCGGATGTCGGGGGTCGCCGGGATCCGTATCGTCGGGGCATGAGCACCTCGACGTCCGCCGCGCCTAACCTCGGCGCCCGCTACGCCACCGAGCTCGCGGAGCTGGTGGTGCACTGGCAGGCCGCCGACGCCGCGCGCCCGGAGACGCTGCTGGTCAACGAGGCGCTCGCGGCCGAGCTCGGCATCGATCCGGAGTACCTGCGCTCGGACGAGGGCGCGCGGCTGCTCGTCGGAAGCCACGTGCCCTCCGGCGCCACGCCGGTCGCGCAGGCCTACGC